>DAIOGN010000021.1:27346-33614 GCA_036745245.1 Candidatus Zixiibacteriota bacterium | reverse complement strand
TGCGTGGCGGCCCACCCAAAAGCGAAGGACCCGTTGCTCATGACCCGGACACAGCATCGCCTCAGCAAGCACGAGATGAAGGAAGATTCCTTCGTCACCTTCGCCTTCCGGGCGCAGGAATATATCCAGTCCAATCAAAAGACACTGCTCATCGCACTGGGCGGCGTCGTGGTGGCTGTGGTGGGGCTGTGGCTGTTTTCGTCCGCGTCGGATCGCTCCAGAGTGGAGGCCGACGGCCTCCTCGCCTCTGCGTTCGCGCGCGTGCAACAGAACGACATGGAGGGTGCCGCGGCGATCTATCGCGAGATCGGGGATCAGTACAAGGGCACGCCCGCCGCACGCGAGGCCCTGTTCTACCTGGCCAATCTCCAGTTTGTGTCCGAACAATGGGCCGACGCCGTCACGCAGTACGAGGCCTACCTCGACGGCTACTCCGACTTCGATCCGGGGCGCAATGTGGCCGCCCGAGCGGCCATCGGCGACGCCCACCAGGCGCTGGGCGATCACGCCAGGGCCCTCGAGAACTACGAGCGGGCGCTCTCCCTGCCCGGGGCCGACTACCTGAAGTCAGAGGTCTATCTTGCCGCAGCGCGAAGTGCCCTGGCCCTGGGTCAGACGGATGCGGCCATGTCACTTGCGGATCGGCTGTTTGAGAACGATGGCAGCTCGGCTGTCATGGGCCAGATGCGGGAGCTTCTCGCCATGCACGGCCTGCGTTACCTGCGCGGATTCTGACGCCGGAGGCGACACTTCATGGAACAGGTGCCGGGACTCGGTGACCCCGACCTCGAAGCGCGGGAGATCGAGGAGGGCAAGGCGGCGGCCATTCTGGCCTACCTGCCGTTCCTCTGTTTCGTACCGCTCATCAAGATGCGGGAGAACCGTTTCGCCGTAGCTCACGGCAAGCAGGGTCTCGTGCTCTTCTTTCTGGAACTGCTCGCGGCTCTCTTTCTCGTGCCCAGCATCTCGTCGCTTGTGTGGAAGGTGGTGCTGATCCTCTGCCTGGGGGCCGCGATTGCGGGGGTCTCGTCGGTTCTGCAGGGCGGATGGTTCAAGGTGCCGCTCATCGGCAATTTCGCTGAAAAGCTCAAACTGTAGACTTCTCCTGCGAGACGTTCGACCGCGACTTCGATTCGTCAGGGAAGAAGCGGCAGGGGACGCACGGGCCAGTAGCTGAAGAGCTTCGGCTCGCTTTCAGTGGCCGCCAGACAGGACACCACACCTTCGGGGTCCACGCGGATCTCAAGCGTTCCCACCGGCAGGGGTGTGATCGTTCCTCCGGGAACATAGAGTTTGAGAACCAGTGGCGGGTGTGCCTGCGACAGGCGCACTTCGATCAGACGCCCGAGCCTGGATTCGCTCACCACGGGAAGCACGACGAGCGAAGCGGCGTCTCCCCGACGCTTCAGCCCGAGCCCTGCAAGAAACTGCCGGTACTCCGCAAGAGTGGGTGCAGGCAGGGCGGCCGTTTCCAACCCGACCGAGCGTTGGCGAAGAAACTCCGACCAGAGCCGATGCTTTGCGTATCCGACCGCAGCCTGGGATTTCTCAGAAGGCACTTCAGCTTGCACGGCGCCGGACCACGCGGCCGACAACCGGGGCAACCCCAGGGCCAGTGCAATCAGCACCAGAACGACGTCGCGGCGCACCCAGGAGGTCTGCTTCATCCGTGGACTCCCGTGGCCGGGCGATCCCCGACGACGATCGATCGATACAGATGCTGTCGAAGCGGTGGTTCGCCAGGTTTCGACTGACTCGCAGACAGTTCCATGCAGAGCACGGGCTGTCCGTCACTGCGACGATCGAGCGTCGCCTTGAAGGCATCCACCGTGATGGCCACCAGCTCCGGGGGGCGGTTCGCGTGAACGAGGCAGAGTCCGCCCCGGTTACTGTCAACGAAGAGCAGGAGTTCCTCCACTTGGCCAAAGGGAGCTGGAAGAGCGAAGGTGATGGTGTCTCCGCCGGAGGACAGTACCGGTGTCCGGATGGAGGCGTGCTGAAGGGCGAACGCGAAGTCCAGCGCGCGGTCGAGGTCGGCCTTGAGCCGGGCGACCGCATCCTGTTCCACCTGCCTGAGGCGCTGGTCCTCCGATTGATGGGCCAGGGCCGCCACCACACCAATGGTAATCAGGGTCAGGGCGGCGTAGCCCCAGGGGCGGGAGTTCGAGTGCGATGAAGGGCCCATCTGGTTCATTGCGAATGGTCCTGGCTGGGAAAGCTCACGGCAAGCCCCTTGCCGTTTTGCGCGAGCTGGCGAGCGCAGGTAAGTGTCGGTCCTGTGGTGGTTTAGTGGTGAAGGGTCCGGGGCGAGCGCGGCCGACTGTGGGGAAGGGTCCATAAACTTTCGACTGAAGCCGCTAATTTTGCCGCGATGCGATCCCCTGGGAGAGGGCTCGCCGACCGAGGTCGGCCCCGAAGCGACTACTCGAGTTCGACCCAGCTGCGAGGCACTTGACGCCACACGCGGCCCGGGAGGCCCCCGGGCGTGGGCAGTCCGGGCGGCAGGTTCTCCGCCAGTCCCGGAACGAAGTACACGTGGGTGGGTTGATCCGCCCGGAACTGATTCGAGACGGTGGCGCCTGCGATGAACGTACTGGCGTTCAGCACGTGAATGCGTTCCTGTGCGTACAGCGCGGCCGCCACTTCCGGCTGATCAGAGGTACCGCCCAGACGGATCTCGCCGTGGCTCAGGATCCCGATCACGTCGTTGGTCACGAAGGCGTCCTTTGGAATCAGGTCCTCGTCGATCACCACGTCGCCTTCGCTCACGAGGGTAAACGTGCCGTCATACTCGAGATCGCCAAAGTCGAGCAGGCGAATGTCGCCCTCGACGTAGATGATCCCGGATCCCAGGATCTGTCCGCTTGAGTTCATGGAAATCGAGCCGAAGCCGGAGGACTGCAGGGGCATCGACACCCCGGATCTCAACTCGAGATCTCCCGTCAGCACGAGCGACCTGGAGCGCAGGTACTCCATATACGAGTCGTGTTCCACGCCATAGCTGTCGGTGTAAGGCGCATCGAGGCTGGGCACTTCGGGAGCCGAGCCAAGATCGTAGCCGTTGGCCCACCCGTTGTCTGAGTGGACACTTCCGGAGGGCGACCCGCCTGTGAATCCGTCCTCCACATACACACCATCGAGGGTTTCCTTATACGCCGGCGAACCGCCCGTGGAGTTGGCCTCACCGGCCTGTGGCCCGGCCTCCAGTTGCACCTGACCATGTGCCACCCGCAGTTCGGAGTGCAGGGTGCGCAGGGCTTCGCTCCCGAACGTCACGTACTCCGGAGCGGGCATCTGAGGCGCGATTTTTCCAGGCATGCCGGCCATGTGACTCAGCACGGCCGAGGTGCCCGAGAGGCTCCAGGCCACGCTGTCGGGCGATACGGGCGGGTCGTACGAACCGTCGTGGTTGAAATCTGCAAATGCTTCACCCGAGTCCCATACGCCGTTGCTGTTGTCGTCCTCGAAGGTCTCGCCCGCGCCCACAAGATGCACCGGTCCGTGCACCACCAGCTCTCCCAGGATCGGTCGGCCATTGTCGCCGGCCCCGATGAAGACGGCGTTGTTCCAGGGGTTCCTTCTGTTGATTCCGTACTCGTACAACGCCTGCACGCCGGCCAGGCCGTCGCCGGCCCGCCCCAGGCTGATCACCTTGCGCCGGGGCAAGGTCGAGTCCATGGCCACCTGAAAACTGGCGTTCGGGAGCATCGTGTCGGAGTTGATGGCGGAGAGCAGCGGTGCGGCGGCCGTGATACCGGGACTCGACACCAGGACGAAATCGGCCCTCGCCATCCCGGCCTCGGCCGCCAGAAGCGACTGGGTACGCCGGGTGGAGCTTCCCGTGATGCTCAGCTCCGTGTGCGTCGTGCCCACGGAGGCCAGGGCAAGAAGCGACAGTGCCAGAAGCACCGACAGTACGATGATGAGTGCCGCGCCTCGCCGGGAGCGGAGCTTGTGACCTATGCGTGCAAGCAAGCTGATTGAATCCTCTATCGGAGGTATCGGCTTGAGGCTGCAGGTCGTGGAGGCGAATGACAATGCCTGTAACTGAGACTGGCCTTTGTCAGAATAGCGACTTGACGTAATATCTATTATCAGACGTTTGTCAATCGAGAGGCACCTGATTCCATAGGGTCAGGGATGGCTGGACATTCCGAACCGCACGGGATCCCCCGGGCTGCTCCGGCTCACGGTCTAGCTGAAATGGGGGCGTGGAAAGGCGCTTTGGAATCAGTCCTGGACGGCGGAACGCACGACCAGGTTGATGAGGCGGCCCGGAACGAAGATGGTCTTCACGATGGGCGCGCCGGCCACCGAGCGGGACACTTTGACATCCTCGAGGGCCATGGCCACCGACTCGGCTTCCGAGAAAGAGGCCGGCACTACGATCTGCCCGCGAAGTTTGCCGTTCACCTGAACGGCCAGGATCACCGTGGACTCGATCAGAGCCCTGGGATCCGCGACCGGCCAGGTGGACTTGAATATGGACTCGGTCCCCCCCTGCCGTTTCCAGATTTCCTCGGCGAAGTGGGGGGCCAAAGGCGCGAGTAGCTGGGCCATCGTGGCCACCACGAGCCGCTTAAAGTGTTGCTTTAATGGGGCCGAAGTGGCCTCATTCAGGAGCTCCATGAGAGCGGCCAGGCCCGTATTGAACTGCATGGCGTCGTAATCGACGCCCACCTTGCGGATCGTCTGATGGAGGCGGCGATAGACGACCTGCTCCGATTCCTCGAGATCGTCCGGGTTGAAGTGGGGCGAGATCGGACTCCCTTCGCACTCCTGCGACAACCTCCACATCCGGTCGAGAAAACGCGCCGCACCCACGGCCCCCGAGTCGCTCCAGAGGAGCTCTTTCTCGGCCGGGGCGGCGAAGTACATGGTCAATCGCGCCACGTCCACGCCTTCCCGATCCATGAATTCCGTGGGGGAGACTACGTTGCCCACACTCTTCGACATCACCTGGCCTTCCCCGTCGAGCACCATGCCGTGATTGAACAGCTCAACGGACGGTTCATTGACCCGGAGCAGGCCTTTGTCGAACAGAACTTTGGTGATGAAGCGGAAATACAGCAGATGTCCGGTGGCGTGGGTGATGCCGCCAATGTACTTGTCGACGGGAAGCCAGTGCTCTGCCGCATCGGCAGCGAAGGCCTGGGTTTCGTCATGAGGGCTGAGGTAACGCAGAAAGTACCACGACGAGTCCACGAACGTGTCCATTGTGTCCGGATCCCGGCGTGCCGCTCCCTGGCAGCGCGGGCAGTCCACGTTGATGAACTCCGCCACATCTTCCAGGGGGGAGCGGCCCTTGGGCAAATAGTCGATGTCGCCCTCGGGCAACCGAACGGGCAGGTCGGTCTCCGGCACCGGCACCAGACCACATTTCGGGCAATGGATGATCGGAAATGGCGTTCCCCAGTACCTCTGACGCGAGACACCCCAGTCCCGCAATTTGAAGTGGATGGTGCGGTGACCGAAGCCCTGCTCCTCCGCGTGACGGCAGGTGGCCTCGAAGGCCTCCCGACCCCTCTTTCCGTTGAAGGGTCCCGAGTGAATCATCTCCGCGTCGTTGGCGGTGTAGTGCGACTCCAGGTCGCCTTCGGGCGCCGGCTCTCCGGGGAGCTTCAACACGGGTTTCACCGGCAGGCCATATTTCCGGGCGAACGCGAAATCGCGTTCATCGTGTGCCGGGACGGCCATGATGGCCCCGGTACCGTAGCCGGCGAGCACGTAGTCGGCCACCCACACGGGGATGCGCTCTCCCGAAAAGGGATTGGTGGCGTACCGTCCGGTGAACACGCCGTCTTTCTCGCCCGCCGCAGATCGCTCGAGATCCCCCTTCTGCCGGGCGCGCTCGAGGTAGTCGGCCACGTCCCGCTTTCGGTCGGCCTCGAGGTCGAGCGCCAGCACGAATTCGCTCTCGGGCGCGAGCACCATGAACGTGACACCGTAGATCGTGTCAGGACGAGTGGTGTAAATGCGCAGCGGAACGCCGTTGTGCTCGAGCCGGAAGTCGGCTTCCAGTCCCTCCGAGCGTCCGATCCAGTTTCGCTGCATCGTCTTCACGTTCTCGGGCCAGCCGGAGAGTGTGTCGAGATCGTCGAGCAACCGCTGGGCGTAGGCGGTGATCTTGAGAAACCACTGCTCCAGGGCCCTCTTCTCCACCTTGCTGCCGCAGCGGTCGCAGAGGCCGTCCACCACCTGCTCGTTGGCCAGCACGGTCTGGCAGCTCGGGCACCAGTTCACTTCCGACTTGCGGCGGTAGGCCAGC
>DAIOGN010000021.1:0-27336 GCA_036745245.1 Candidatus Zixiibacteriota bacterium | reverse complement strand
CCCCGATTCGAACATTCTCAGGAAGATCCACTGATTCCAGCGGTAGTAATCGGGGCGGCAGGTGGCCACCTCACGCTCCCAGTCATACGCGATGCCCACCTTCTTGAGTGTGTCCCGGGAGACCGCAATGTTCGATTCGGTCCACTCCTGCGGCGGGATGCCGCGCTTGATGGCGGCGTTTTCGGCCGGCAGTCCGAAGGCGTCCCAGCCGAACGGGTGCAGCACCGAGCGGCCCTCCATCATCTTCTTACGCGCCACGGCGTCACCCACGATGTAGTTACGGAAGTGTCCCATGTGGATGTCGC
The DNA here is from genome assembly GCA_036745245.1 of Candidatus Zixiibacteriota bacterium. Classification (GTDB taxonomy): domain Bacteria; phylum Zixibacteria; class MSB-5A5; order JAUVRN01; family JAUVRN01; genus DAIOGN01. Next base: position 27,031 of record DAIOGN010000021.1, on the reverse strand, counting down.
CGGAGGGGTAGGCGAACATCACGAGCACATAGTAGGGATCCTTCCCGTGCGCGGGTGTGCTGTGCAGCCCGGTGTCGTCCCAGGTTTTCTGCCAGCGCGATTCGACGTCCTTGAAGGGATAGTGGGCGCTCATTCAGTGAAGCTCCGAGGTTCGCGCCAATATAGACCCCGCGGTCGGCTACGCAAGGGTGCGCCCATCCGGAGCTGTGGGCCCGCGGCCGGGCCCGGACGCGTCAGTTCGTCTTTACCAGGCGGTCGTGCAGGCTCTCGATGTATTTGTCGGCGGCGATGGCGGCCGTGGTGCCGTCGCCCACGGCGTTGGTCACCTGGCGCGCCAGCTGCTGCCTCACGTCGCCCACGGCGAAGATGCCCGGGATCGACGTCTGCATGCGCGCATCGGTGATGATGTATCCGTTCTCGTCCATCTCTACGCCTGCAGGCAGGAGTCGATTGTTCGGATGGAAGCCGATGAATACGAAGACCGCGCCCACGTCCAGCGTGGAGCGTGCGCCGGTCTTCACGTTCTCCAGGTGCACCTTCTCCACCTTTTCGCCACCCGAGATCGAGGTGACTACGGAGTCCCAGACGACCTCGAGCTTCGGATTCTCGAACGCGCGCTTCTGAATGATCTTCTGGGCGCGGAATTTGTCGCGGCGATGGATCACGATCACCCGGCTGCCGTACTTGGTGAGAAAGCAGGCCTCTTCCACCGCTGCGTCACCGCCCCCCACCACGGCAATCACCTGGTTCCGGAAGAACGCACCGTCACAGATCGCGCAGTACGAGACCCCCTTCCCTGCGAACTCTTTTTCCCCCGGCACGCCCAGAAGCACCGGGCTGCCCCCGGTGGCGATGATGAGGGCCTTCGCGCGGTAGGTGTGTTCGTCGGTCACGACGACCTTGTCGTCGCCTTCGAGGCGGATTTCGGTGACTTCGGACATCTGCAGCTCCATGCCGAAGTGGCGTGCGTGCGCCTCCATCTTCGCCGCCAGATCCGGACCGAGAATCGACTCGAATCCGGGATAGTCCTCCACCAGCTCCGTGTTCGCCAGTTGCCCGCCGGGGAGATAGCGCTCCAGGACCAGCGTCCTGAGATTGGCCCGCGCGCCGTACAGTCCGGCGGTGAGGCCCCCGGGGCCGCCGCCTATGATGATGAGATCATACTCCGTGTTCATGACTCAAGGCGGCGTCCGCCGCTCTCTCCTTTATGCCTGCCAACTTCGCAGAACTTCATTCAGAAGTCGAACCCTCTCTGCGCGAGAAGCCCCTGACGGTAAGGATGTTTCACTTCCCGCATCTCGGTGACCAGGTCGGCGGCCTCCACCAATTCGGCGGGGGCGCCCCTCCCCGTGCAGACCACGTGCATGGCGGCGGGCCGGGCCCGGAGGGCCTCCAGCACGTCGGCGGTGCGCAACAGCCCCAGGTCGAGAGCCACGTTGACCTCGTCTAGAATCACTATCTCGTGCGCTCCGGCTTCCAGTACACGACGCGCTTCGGCAAGGGTCTCCCGCGCCGCTTTCTCGTGCTCCTCGCGGGGCAGCTGATCGTCGACGATGCCCACGAATCCCTTCCCCAGCGCTTCAAAACTCACTTCCGGAGCCAGCCGTTTGATGCCGTCCTTCTCGCCGTAGTGCCACGATCCTTTGATGAACTGAATGATCGCCACACGATGGCCATAGCCCACGGCGCGCACGCACAACCCCAGGGCCGCCGTGGTCTTCCCCTTGCCGTCACCGGTGTAGACGGCCAACAGTCCCCGCGGCTTCTTCTGGGGGTCCACCACTAGTTCGAGAACGCCGGATTCGTGTCGGTGCCGCCCTTGGTGAGCGCTTTCAGATTGGCACCGTTCCGATCCACCAGGAGGACGGTTCCCTTCGAGTTCGCGAACACCAGCCAGTTTCCGTCGGACGACCAGGACGGCGGCGACGTGGACAGGTCGAATCCCTTCAGGGGTTTGTAAATCACGCGCTTGGTTCCTCGCGCCACCTCATACAAGCCCAGCGACCGCGGATCGGAAGAGGCGTCGACATAGGCGAGATAGCGCCCGTCGGGCGACCAGGACGGGGCCGAGGAGGTGGGGATCTTGGCGGCGGCGGTATACCACTCCTGCGCAGGGCCGCCAAAGCCTTCGGAGGGGACGATAATGATGCCGAGCGTCTGCTTGGGAGAGGCCAGGGCCTGCTCGGTGGTCACGACGCAGGCGATCTGCTCGCCGTCGGGAGACACGTCGGGTGCCATGAGTTGCAGGGCAGACGTGGCGTCGCCCTGATACAGGGATTTCGGCTTGGGCTGGCCGTAGGTGCCGCCCACGTACACCTGGTAGTTGGGCACCTCCTTGGTGAGGTCAAACGTGTTGAGGTTGCGCGAGAAGGCGATGCGGTTGCCGTCGGGAAAATAGGTTGGCGAACTGCTCATGGCATCGGTGGTGACCTGTTTCGAGCTGCCGGGCGATTCCACACGCATGGCGAAGATGTCGTACAGTTTGATCCGTCCTCCGCCTCCGGACGGCAGCTGATACTGCTGGAACCCTTCCTGACAGTACAGGATCTCAGCATTGTCGGGCGACCACGCGAGACGGTTGCCGGCACGGCCCGACGCGGCGAGCTGCTTCGCCTCCGAGCCATCCGCCTTCATGATCCAGAGATCCTGGTCCCGCATGAACGCGATGCGACCCGAGGGCGGCGGAAATCCGCCTTCGGGGGCCTCCTTGAACTGAGCCCGGGTGTCGGCGGCAAGTGCCGCCACCAAGAGCCCCGCAACCACACTTAGTATGCCTGGTACCCGCTTCACTTTTGTCTCCTGCGTTTGTCTAGTCTGGGAGGGGTGATGTCACGCTGCGCCTGGTACTTTCCCCGCTTGTCGGCGTAGGATCTCTGGCAGACCTCGTCGGCCTCCAGAAAAATCAACTGGGCGATGCCTTCCCCCGCATGGATTCGGGCCGGCAGGGGTGAAGTATTGGAGATCTCCAGGGTGGCGTGACCTTCCCACTCCGGTTCGAACGGTGTGACATTCACTATTATACCGCAGCGGGCGTAAGTGGATTTGCCCACACACAAAGTGAGTATGCTGCGGGGGATCCTGAAGTACTCCACGGTGGTGGCCAGGGCGAAGGAGTTGGGCGGCACGAGCATGCTCCGGGCCTCAACAGAAACGAATGCCTTTTCGTCAAACGCTTTGGGGTCAATCACTTGTGAGCCCACGTTGGTAAAGATCTTGAAGCGGTCTGCCACACGCATGTCGTAGCCGTAGGACGAAACCCCGTACGAGATGCGACCCGGTCGCACCCGGCCCAGAGCAAACGGCTCGATCATGCGATGGCTGCGGGCCATCTCCGTGATCCAGCGGTCGTTTTTGATGCTCACAGCCCGCCCCCGGGACTCCTGTTCAGACCAACCCCCCGCCCGCCGATCCTCTCGCCCGACGTCTCCGTGGCCAACACCGGGTCATCGCAGATTGCAGAGAAAATCAATCAAAAGCCGGGCCCCGAAACCCGAGGGACCGCGTGGGGTGTAGTCGGTGCCCTTGAATTCCAGGTCCACACCCGCGATGTCGAGATGGGCCCACGGGTGATCGCCCACGAAGGTGGACAGGAAGGCGGCGGCGCTCGAACTGGCGGCCGGGCGGCCCGCCGAGTTCTTCACGTCGGCGATGTCGGATTTCACAAGTTCGGTGTGCTCGGCGTCGAGCGGCATGACCCACAGTTTTTCGCCTGTGCGTTTGGCCGAGCGCATGAGGGCTGCCTTGAGCGCATCGTCGTTGCCCATGACTCCGGCGGTATGATGCCCCAGTGCAATGATGATGGCTCCGGTAAGGGTGGCCAGGTCGATGACGAGACGCGGCGAAAGCGTCTGGGCGTAAGCGAGTCCGTCCGCCAGGACCACGCGTCCTTCAGCGTCGGTGTTGAGTACTTCAATCGTGCGGCCACCGTAGGCTTTGACCACGTCGCCGGGGCGGTAGGCCGTTCCGGAAGGCATGTTCTCGGCCGCGCAAATCAACCCTGTCAGATTGATGGGCAGCTTCATGCGGGATGCGGCCACCATGGCCGCCAGCACCACGGCGGCACCCGCCATGTCGCCTTTCATCTGGTCCATGTCGGCGCCGGGCTTCAGTGAGATCCCGCCCGTGTCGAAGGTGATCCCCTTCCCTACGAGCACCACGGGAGCGCCCTTGCCACGCCGATAGTCCATGCGGATGAAGCGCGGCAGATTGGCCGATCCGCTTCCCACGGCCAGGAGCCCACCGAAATTTTCCTTCTTGAGCTGGGCCGGAGACTTTACCTCCACCTTGAACCCGTGCCTTTTTCCGGCGTCGGAGGCCACCTGCGCGAAGCGTGCAGGCGTCCAGTCGGCGGCAGGCGTATTCACCATGTCGCGCACCGCCGCCTGAGCCCACCCGGTGACGGTTCCATGCGCGGCTCCGCGCGTGGCCGCTTTCAGCTGCCTGGGCGCGCAGATCAGGATGGCTTCCTTGAGAGTGTCCGGCCGCGGATCCATGGTCTGATAGCGGTTGAACACGTAGCCTCCCAGCTGAACCCCTTCCGCAGCCCCCTGGGCCAGCTCTTCCACACGGCCGCTCCCCGGCAGGAGAAACCAGAGTCTGTCGCACTTGAACTTCTGCGCCGTAGCGCTGGCACGTCCGGCCGCGCGTCGCACCGACTCCATGTCGGGTGCGCCCTTCCGGCCTGTGCCCACGAGCAGTACCCGGCCGCCGCCCGGCAGGTACGAGAGGTGAGTGGCGCCGGAACGCCCTCCCAGATCCGCCATGGCCAGGGACAACTGGCCGCCCGCCGCGCGATCGAGCAGGTGAAGTTCCGCAGGAAGTCGTTTGGACAGGCCCACGGCCACAGCGAGAAGCGGTGACGTATGCTCGTGCGGGGAGGTCGACTGAACTGAAACTTTCATGTGTGTTGTCTCTGAGTTGTGGCCCACGGTAGGTGTGCGCCGCCGGGCGGGCAACCCCTCACTGGCGGGTGAATGCGTCGCCCCGGAGTTTCAGCGCACCTGGAATTCGAGGACATGCAGGGTGCGGCCCTGGGCTCGAAAGCGCGCCTCGTACCGCGACAGGACCGGCGGCGTCAGCTCGGTCCCCTCATAGGGCGGTGCGGACGTCACGGCGCGACACAGCGTGAACTGCGCCCTCTCCAGGGTTCTCCGGCTGTACTCGAACATTGGAGCCGAGTCGGTGCGCAGGTGGAGCCGGGCGCCTGCGCGGAAGAGCCGGCGATACGCGGAAAGATGTGCCGGTGCCGTAAGCCGGTGTTTCGCTGCACGCCGCTTGAGAAAGGGATCGGGAAAGAAGAACCAGCCTTCATCGCCAATCCCGTCCGGGAGCAGTTTCGCCAGCGCGAGGATGGGCGCCACCGTGAAGGCTACATTTGTCAGGCCCAGTCGCGCAGCGGCGGCGGCTCCGCGATGCAGACGAGCCCCTCTCAGGTCCACGCCCAGATAGAGTCGTGACGGATCGGCCGCTGCCAGTGCCACCGTGGTGTCGCCCGAACCGCAGCCGATGTCGAGCGCCACAGGCTTTGCCGCAACGTATTCGAGGAGGGACGCACTCGATCCGTCGTGCGGTCGAAGGAATACATGTTGCATGGCCGACAGCTCGGCCACTCGCAGGGCTTTTTTACGCGGCATGGGGGTCGCTCAGGCGCTGATGATACGGTCCCGAAGTCCTCCCGCCACAAAAAAAGGGCGGGTCCGAAGACCCGCCCCTGTGACGATTTGGATCTGTAGAGCCGTGGAAGCCTAGTTACAGCTGGCCGCCATCGGGCTTCCGGCGCAGATGTCGCACGGCGGCGCCCCACCCTTGAACACATAGCCTACCAGGGTGATGATGTCCGCTGAGGTCACTGTGCCCGAGCAGTTCACGTCACCGGCCGCCACGCAGGGCACCGGCGCCGCACCGCCCTTGAACACGTACCCGACCAACGTGATGATGTCGGCCGAGGTGACCGTCCCGGAGTTGTTCTGATCCCCGTTGAGCGTGATCAGACACGACACCTGACACGGTGCGTGCGCGATCGCGCGCAGAGCCTCGATCGTGGCCTCGAGATCGGCCACGCCGATTTCCGAGGTGGCCACGCCGTAGCCCCAGCGCGTGGTGTCGGTGTTGCTGATCGTCGCGTTGTGAGCCGTGACCATCATGACCGACACGTCGCCGTAATCCAAGACGGTATCGGGATCGGTATCGTGGAGATTCGTGCCCCAGCTCCCGAGCGTACCGAAGTCTTTGAACACGTCATACAGTGAGTCGGGGTTATACGATGCCTCCGGCTGCACGAAGCTGAGATTGGCCAGCACCTGCGCCGCGCGCGCACCGTTGCGATCGCAGCTTCCGCCCTGAGGCAGATGGAACAGCGCCATGTACTTCGTGTTGGGCGTGAAGCCACCCGAGGTGTCGGATTGGCCACCCACGGCCGCGATATAGCCCTCCGGATCGTTTCCGACCCCGATGTTCTCACCGGCCGACGGGTTCACGTCGAGATCCGCGACCGCCCCGTAGTGCACGCCCGTGATGGGAGCGCCCGTGAGGCTGCGCATCTTGAACTTCCACACGTAGCCTCTGCTCAGGTGAGCGGGCTTCGGGTAGATCATTTCGTAGTTCATCTCAATCGTGGTGTCGGTGGTGGACGCCCGGCCCGTGACGCGGTCGGCGAGGTAGGTGCTGTCGCCGATCGTGACAAGCACTGGACGCTGCACCGTCATGGGACCCAGAGCACGGAACGACTTGTTCTGTTCGCGCGTGCGGTCGGCCAGACCCATGAAGGCGCTGTGATACGCCATCGTGTCGCCGGCGCGCACCAGGGTGACCACCGGAGAGCCTGAGTACATGTACTCCGACGAGTCGGCGAATGCGTAGAAGCCCTTGCCGTCTGATCCCTGGTCGCCCATCTCGAGACAGGCCGAGACCTGCATGCGATGGGTGCCCGTGGAGAGCGTGTCTTCCGTGCAGGTGTACCACGGGAACGCCGAGAACACCTGCAGGTCCACGAGGATCTCTTCGCCCGGATCGTTGTTCTCACTGTCGTTCGAGGTGACCTCGAGCTGCCAGTTGTGCTCCGACGGATTGGGCAGACCGAGACAGTCGTACCCGACCGTGATGACCTGCGGAGGGCCGCCGGCCGTGATCGTGTTCGACGCCGAAGCGCCGCCGTTCACCGTGAGGTGCGCCGCGCCGCCACCCACGTTGGTGACGTCCACGGTGTAGGTGAGGTTGGAGTTACCCACGGAGATGATGTTGAGGTTCGCCGAGTTCGAGCCGCCGCCGGGATTGGCGTTAAGTTCGATGAACTTGATCGGCGACACCGCGATGACCGGAGCCAGAACAGGCGCGCGCGCCTGGATGGCCATGGCCATGTAAGGGCTCTCCGTCCACGAACCGCCGCCGTTGATGACCGGGCCGGCGTGCGTGTCGTTGACGAAGGAGAGATACACGCCGGAATCGGCCATGGCCGCCGCCGTCACCCAGCCTTCGGAGACGCAGTTGCCCGGATCGCAGTCGGGGGTTTTTGTGTTGGTGACGTTCTGCGGGCGGTCCCAGGTGAGACCGTCGTTGGACGACACCGAAACGTAGATCTCGGCGTTGACGTGACCGCCCAGGGTTCCCTGGTCGTCCACGGTGGCGCAGTCGGTGTCGGTGGGGCCGTACTGCACCCAGATGGCGTACAGAAGCTCATCGGGGCCGTAGGTGCCCGCCGGCTTCACCGACAGGGTGGGCTCGGCAATCGCCAGGTTGCCGGACCCGGCGCCGTTGCCCGTACCGATGTTGGTGATGGTGCCGCCGACGCAGGTGTTGGTCCAGCCGGCCGAGGTGATGAGGCGCTCGCCGGTGGTGCCGCTCCAGTGCCAGAGGTTCACCGGAGCATCCGAGCCGTTGGCCGGCGCGGTGTTCCAGATGATGTGAAGTTCGTCGCCTGGATCATACACGGCGTTCACTTCGGCGAAGAACCCTTCCTCGTCGCCGGACGTGTAGTTGGTGACGTTCACCATGGAGCCCCACGTCACGCCGCAGTCGGTGGAACGATAGTACACGATGTCGGCGTTCGTCGTATTGACCTGCTTGCCGAGGACCACGGCCACATCGGCACCGTTGTCCGCTGCTTCGACCACGGCCGATACGCCGGCCGAGACGTCGTCGAGCTGAGTGGGATTCCCACCCGCCCACGCGATCGACCCGGCACCGTCGTTGATCACGCCGCGCCAGTACCACACTTCAAGCGAAGCGCCCGACCACATGCCGATGCCGTGGTGTATGTGCTGGCCGCCACAGACGCTGTACGCGGTCTTGGGCCAGATCACGGCATCGGAGAGGTGATCCGCACCGGGTGCGTTGGGGGAGGTGGAAGGCGAACCCGCGAAGATGCCGTTACCGGCCGTCAGATCGAGCTGAGACTCCCAGAACTGGATCCCGCCCTGCTCGGGAGCGTCGTGATACGTGGTGACGTTCTTGCCGCCTGCGCGCATGCGCATATTGGTGTACCCCGGGCGCACGGCACTGAACTCCTGCCCGGTGGCAAGCAGCGGTCCGGACAGCGGAATGTAGCCCGGGTTGACCTGGCCCACAAATCCCCCCACCGCTCCGCGGTTCCAATTCACCGTGCGGACCGAGGCGGTGGCACCGGGTGCCTTCATCCACGACACTTCCACCTTGCCGCCGAACTCGTCAACCTGGCGGCCCGTGGAGGAGTTGTGCTGGTAATCGTAATACGTGGTGCCCATCTGCAGCGCGTTGGGATTGGCGGCTGCGCCAAAGCTGCGGGCGGAACCGAAAGCGCGACCGTGGTTGGTTTGCGGCGGTGCATAGTTCCGGGCATCCACCGTGGGCCGGGTCATATCGCGCATGCGGTACTTCGGCACGGAGGTGGCCAGGGCCGTTCCGCACCAGATTCCCACGCACGCGAGCGCCAGCAATGTTTTGTAAATCCTCGACATCTAATGTCTCCTTTGCAGACGAAAGGTCATGTTCGGGCGGGTGACACGAGCCCCCGCCAATTAGCTCGCTGACTCATTGAAGTAGTGTGGACAAGGCCTGCCGCCGACCATCGAGTCGGGCGGAAAGCTCCGCGTCACCTCCTCCTCGCAAACGTACTTGCTCCGGGTTTCATTATGGACAAATGCTCAAACGTTTTTTCGTGTCCGGGAGGACCAGCTACGGGGACCCGCGATCGGCGACGGAACCCGCGGAACGGAACCGGTCGCCACTATTCCACACTAACCCGGCAACGCGAGGACGAGGTGGGGACGCCTCCATGCTTCCCGGGCACCCTGCCGGCGGAGGTCGTCGTGAGGGACGTTCTTCCCCGTCTGGGACTCGTTGCCTCAAACGCCCAAAAGGTAGCCTGCCTGTCACGTAAGTCAATGAAAAAATGGGACCTTGGGCACGCGGAGCGTGCTTCGACGCAGTCGCAGGCCAAAAGAGCGTGACTCGCTTGAAGAGGGGTGGTAGCCTGTGCCCTCAACAGTTCTGGAGCCACTATGGAGAATCTGAAAGGAAAGATCGTACTCGTCACCGGCGCTTCGTCCGGCATCGGCCTGGCCGTGGCCGAAGCCTTTGCCCGGGCTGGGGCCCGCCTCATTCTGGTGGCGAGACGCCGCCAGCGCCTTGATGACCTGGCGGCACGCCTGGCCTCGGCATACGGCACCGCCTCGAAGTGCCTCCCGGTGGATCTCCTGGACCGCAAGGCCACCCTCTCCGCACTGGATTCTCTGGACCCGGAGTGGCGATCCATCGACGTGCTTGTGAACAATGCGGGACTGGTACGCGGGCTCGATCGCCTCCAGGACGGTCGGCCGGAGGACTGGGACGAGGTCCTCGACGTGAACATCAAGGCGCTTCTCGCCGTGACGCGCTGGGCATTGCCGCACATGCTCCAGCGGAATGCCGGGCACGTCATCAATCTGGGCTCCATTTCCGGCTACGAGACATACCCCGGGGGGGCCGTGTACTGCGCTACGAAATTCGCCGTCCGTGCTCTCACCTCCGGGCTCAAGATGGACCTCCTCGGCACGCCCATCCGGGTGACCTCTGTCGACCCCGGGCTGGTGGAGACAGAGTTCAGCCTGGTGAGGTATCGGGGTAACGCCGAGCGGGCCCGGGCCCCCTACCAGGGCCTCAAGCCCCTCTCCGGAGAGGACGTCGCCGAGGCGGTGGTCTGGTGTGCCGCCCGGCCACCTCATGTCAACGTCCTGAACCTCGTCATCCTGCCCACGGCCCAGGCGTCGGCCACCCTGGTTCACAGGGACCGGGACTGATGGCTCCGTTGCGTTTTTTCTTGCACGTCCAGAGGCCCGTTTTGCACATTGACAGGGCGGTGGTGGAGGCTATATTCTAATGGTGTGATCCCAGGGTGCGGTGCTATATTGAATTGCACCGCCTGATGAAGACGGGTTCCCCGCGTGTAGGTGGTCCTCTACAGTTGTTCCCCGCAGTTTGGAGTGGTTCTTTTGTCCGAGTTTACAGTCCGCAGCAACCGGCGCGGCGCCTCGGTCGATGTTCCGCTCCCTGTTCAATTTGAGAGCGTTTCGCTGTTCATGATACCGGACGCCAACGAGGCAACGACGACCCGGGGGGAGGTGGAAGCTGCCGCGTCGAGGTGAGGCGGCGTGCGGCGGTAGGCAACACGGCCGTGGGAGACTCCAAGTGTAGGGTCTTGCTGCGGCACAGTGGCAAGGGTTGAGACGGAGTCGATGCCGTCCGGCCAAGAGCAAACCAAGGTCTACTCAACGGCTCCGTTCGCGAAGAGGGGGCCAGCAAAGGGAGTAACGCACATGTCCAAACTCAAGACGATCGTCCTGTTGGCCATCGTCCTGGTCGTGGCTTCGAGCGTGTTGGTGCAGGCGGCCAACGCGCCGAAGTACAAGTCTGCCAGCCTCGATCGCCGGATCGACTACGCCAAGGCGATCAGTGGTAACGAAGACGTGGTCGGCACGGCGCCGGCCCGCACGTGGGGCACGTTTCGTCCGGCAGGGGCGCCTCCGCCAGGATCGCCCGGCTACCGCATCGGCGAAACCTATTACGATTACCAGCACAACGGCTCCACGGGCCGCCAGGTGGATCACTCCATCCTCAGCGGCGCGCACGTGGTCCAGGCCACCTGGATGAACGGCACCGCGGCCGGTATGGGCGCGCAACGCAAGGTCTACTGGAACAAGATGTCGGTGGCCGGCAGCCCCGCCAACATCACGCTCGATAATTCAGACGTGATCAAGGCGCTGCCCCTGAACGGCCTGGGAACCGTCGACGGCACCGACGCCGTGTCCACGGCCAACCGCCCCGGCTACACCAACCTGCGCAACCGGCCCAACGGCCGCGGCTTGGCCATCATGCACGACGCGCCCCTGCCCGAAGATCCGGGCCTGTCGTTCTGGATGGGCGCCATCGACGCCACCGCGGGCGGCGGCGTGTTTCTGCAGAACAACTCTCCCCAGCCCGCCGGCATCGGGGAGGGCGCCGAGGTCATCTGGCCCAAGTCCTGCATCGACATCGTGGGCACAGACACGATCCTCCACACCGTAGCCAGGGGCTCGGACGCGAATGCCGACTATAGCCCGATCTACTACTGGCGCGGGGACGTCAACGGCAACACGATCACATGGTCCACGCCGATCTACATTGACAGCACCGCCACGATCAGCCCGGTGGTGGAAGCCGATCCCAACTCCGATGAAGTTGCGATCGTGTACACCAAGGCGATCAACATGGCCTACACCGGCGGTCTGGCACAGAACTACTGTGACGTGATCGTGCGCAAGTCCGCCAACGGTGGGACCACCTGGGGCAGCGCGATCTACGCCCTCCAGCAGGACACTCTGGTGCCGGGCCAGCTGGCGTACACGGACGTGGCCGCATTGTACGACGATAACGGCACCCTGCATGTCCTGTTCAACACCCGCGACTGGCGCGAGGACGCAGGCGAGCTCTCCCTGTTCAACACGCCGGTGCGTATGGTGCACTGGAACGACGTGCGTCTTACGCGCCGCGAAATCGCCACGCTCGACATGAATAACGCCTGCAACCTCGAAGGCAACCCCTTCACGATCGGCGCGTGGAACCTGGCCATGGCGAAGCCTGGCCTCACGGTGAAACCGGCCGGCGTGTACGGCGCCAACGAGACGTTCTACGCCGTCTGGGTACAGGCAGGTCCGGACACGACCGACTGCGCCACACAGTCCGACTCGAGCACCCTGGGCGGATACGTGAACAACGAGCTCTGGTGCTCGGCGTCGTCCGACGACGGCCTCACGTGGGATCGCCCGCAGAACATCACGGGCACGCGTACCCCCGATTGTGCACCGGGTGACTGTCACTCGGAGCACTGGGTGTCGGCCGCGGCTCGCGCCGACTCGGGCATCTACCTCTCCTACGTCGACGACTCGCATGCCGGTGGCATCGTGCAGGGTGAGGGCGCGTGGTCGCTTTCCAACTACATGCTGTACGCGCCGGAAGCCCGCCTGCCCGTGGTGGAACCGCGCATCGCGATCACGCCCACGTCGTTCATCGAAGAGCACGTGATTCCGGGCGGCAGCGATGTCGTTCAAATCACGATTCAGAATCAGGGCAACGCCACCCTGAACTACCAGGTGGCGGTCACCAACGATGACAACGGTCAGTCGCACGTGCTGGTGGAGAATCTTACCACCTACAGCAGCTCGATCGCGGCGGCCGGAGCGGCTCATGTGCTCGACGTCGAATTCGACGGAATCGGCCTGACGAATCCGTCCGAACACGACTGGCGGCTCTCCGTCACCTCCAACGACGCCACCAACGATCCGGGTCAGGGCGGCACGGCCATCGACGTCGACCTGAACGTGTTCGTGGCGAGCCCCTGGTTCACCTGCGTCCGCGACACCATTTCCAACGGTTCGCGTCTGGTGGGCGTATCCAACTGTCTTGCGCTGGGCAACCAGGGCGGAGGCACGGGCATCAAGTCGATCGCCAACAACTCCGAGTACCTCTTCGAAGCCTCGCCGGTCGTGAGCTTTGCCAGCAGTACGCCGGCTCAGCGGCTTTCGTGGGTGGACATGTTCTGGGCCGGCGTGGCGGATCGCAGCCGCGATTCCAACCGCGCCTTCCGCGCCCAGTCGGGCATCACCATGCAGATGGGCGTGAACAACCCGTCCCCTGGCGATACGGAGCTTACGGCGAACATCGCCACAGGCACCGCGACCACCACCGACTCGGTGTTCCAGCTCGCCTGGCAGGTTCGCACGTTCAACGATCCGGGCTACACCGACGGGTTCGTGGCGAAGTATGACGTCACGGAGTTCGACGATCCGGGCTTCAGCGGCGTGCTCAGTGTCGGCGCCGCAGCGGATCTCGACGTGGATTCCATGTCGGCGTTCAACGACGGCATCGCCAACGCCTCCGCCACCAAGCAGTACATCGGCGCGCGGGGCGGCTACGGCAACACCGACAGCGCGCAGTACACGCCGCAGAACAAGTGGGCTGCCCTCTTCTACATCCCCCTGGACGCCGGGTGTGACAACCTAGCCTCAGGTGGACAGGTGCTGGACAATCCTGCGTATGTGTATCCGGAAGGCAACTTCAACCGCGACTCACTGCGTACGCGCATGGACGGGATCATCGGCTGGAATGCTGCAAACTTCCCCACCGACTCGATCTCCGACCTGAGCGTCCTGATGAAGGCCGGTTCGGTCGCCTACACGGGCACGCAGAACATTTCCTTCGCGTTCGGCGCTACAGTTTCGGACATCAGCATTGCGGATCTCGAAACCAAGATCGGCAAGCTGCGGTCGGCGCTCAATGCGGGTTGCATCTCGGGCTGTCTGATCACCCTGGCCGGCGATCAGAACAACTCGGGCACAGTCACATCGGCCGACATCATCACGCTGGTGGGCTACGTGTTCAAGGGCGGTGCGGCGCCGGTGCCCTGCGTGGCAGCCGGTGACGTGAACTGCTCGGGCACGGTGACCTCAGCGGACATCATCACCCTCGTAGGCTATGTGTTTAAGGGTGGTGCGCCGCCGTGCGACATCTGCGCCAATAGCCCGATGGCGGCAAGCTGCACGTAGAGCCACGGCTCGAATCACAACTGGCAACACGGGAGGGCGGAGCGATCCGCCCTCCTTTTTTTGTGGCGGATGCGGGCGGGGTGAGCCGGCGCGGAGAACGAAAAGGGCGATCAGGAAAGGATGCGTTGGTTCGGCGGCGAAACGCTCGAAGAGGCCCGATGGGTACGGCGCAGATGCCGCAGGGTGGCTACCAGCCCCACGGCGGCCAAAGGCAGAAGCCACCGGGGCGGCGGTTCGCTCACCTGACTCAGAGTGGACTCGGGGGCCAGGTACAACAGGATGACCGATGCCGCGTTGTTGGCGGCGTGAGCCGCGGCGGGGATCCAGAGGTTTCCCGTCCAGAGATATACCATGCCCAGGTACAGCCCAATGCCGAAGAGCGCCACCAGATGCCATGGATCGAGGTGCATGAGTGCGAAGAGTGCAGACGCCAGGAGGATTCCGCGTGACGTCCCGTAACGCTCCACCCCCACCCGCTGGAAGTACCCCCGGAACGCCGCCTCTTCGCAGATCCCGGGCACCAGTCCGGCAGCAAGCACAAGCAGGAGAAGCTCCGGCACGCTTCCGGCCGTGACGGCATCGAGATACGCTGCCTTGACGGACTCGGGCATGGGAAAGACCAGATCGCTCCAGTGCGTGAATTCGGCCACCAGCACGGCCAGCGAAAGCACCCCCAATATGGCCCAGGCCAGAAGGCCAGAGTCGGGGCGAACGTTGAGTCTCAGCGCCTCGGCCGCACCGTGTCGTCTCAGCAGAAACCACACCGGCCCGAGCACCACCAGAACTTCGGTGAGCATGGCGTTGGCCGCGAACCCCAGGAAAAACTGCGCCGCGCCCCCCACGAGCATCATGCCCAGAAGCATCAGGATGAACAGAACCACCACGCCACCAAACGAACGGGCCGTTCCGAACGGCGGCGGCAATACAGGATCGCTCGCCTCCCGAGCGAGGTCCGGTGGCGGGACGGGGTCGGGTCCGTACGTCATACGCGAATCCATCTCATGGCAATGTCGCGCAACTTACACCGGGCGCGATGCCGGGGCAACGTGGGTCGCTGTGCGAAGTGTTCGATCCCCGAGGAGACACGGCGGCGCGCGGTGGAAGCAGAGCTTCCACTTGGCCCGTGCTCATGTGTGCGCTATCTAAGGTCACGCATGACCGAAGACACAGAGATTTCCACGCACATCGAATCGTATCTCGCCCTGGTGCGCGGCACGACCGGCCAGACGCTCCAGTCGGAGGGACGCCTCCTGGGCTACAAATTCGCCTGCGGCCGAGTCAAAGTAGACGTGCTGTCGCGGGGGCTGGACGTGCCGCAGAAGCGCGAACTCGACGCCGTGCTGTCGGAGGGTCTGGCGAGAATCGAGGGGATCACGGACGTCATCATCAACATGGTCAACCCCGACACCGTGAGCTCCGAGCCAGCACCCCCTCCCTCCGAGCCTCCTGCGCCCGGGCGCATGGGCCTGCCACCGAAGCGGCCCGTTCCCGGTGTGGAACGCGTGATCGCCGTGGCCTCGGGCAAGGGGGGCGTGGGAAAGTCCACGGTGGCAGTAAATCTTGCTGTGGCGCTTCAGCTGTCCGGACTTCGCGTAGGCTTGCTGGACGCCGATTGCTACGGCCCGTCCATCCCCACCCTGCTGGGAATCAAAGACGACGAACGGCCCAGGGTCACCGAAACGCGCAAGATCGCGCCGTTGCGAAAGTGGGACCTCGACATCATGTCGATCGGTTTTTTCGTGGAACGCGACAGCGCGGTGATCTGGCGCGGCCTCATGGTGACGAAGGCCCTGCAGCAGTTCTTCTTCGACGTCGCCTGGGACGGAATCCAGGTGCTCGTCGTGGACCTTCCTCCAGGTACGGGCGACACTCAGCTCACCATGGTGCAGCAGATCGAGGTGCACGGAGCCGTCATCGTGTCCACGCCGCAGGACGTGGCGCTCGCCGATGCGCGCAAGGGCATCGCCATGTTCCGCGAGACCGGCGTTCCGATTCTGGGTGTGATCGAGAACATGAGCACCTTCGTGTGCCCGCACTGCGGGGTGGCCACCGAGATTTTTTCGCGGGGCGGCGCACGCCGCACAGCGCAGGACTTCGGAGTTCCGTTTCTCGGAGAGATCCCGCTCGAGCCGGCCCTCCGCTCCACCTCCGACCTGGGCGTGCCGCTTCTGCACACCCAGATCCAGGGGGCCACGCGGCAGGCCTTCGAAGAGCTGGCCGGAAGCGTGCTCCGGGAGCTGGACCGCGCGACGGGCCGGACGCAAGGTTCGTGAGGCGCTTCCCCGTTTCGAGTGTATCTTAGGGGTGTGACCTGCCGCGGTGCGTCTTCCCCGCACGCGGGCCGGGAGTACCGGCACCCTCGGGAAGAGACCAGGACCTATGCTCGCGAAAATCAATAAAGTGGTGGATGAAAAAATCCGGCCCGGCGTTCAGATGGACGGCGGCGATATCGAAGTGGTGGATGTAGAGAACGGAATCGTGAAGATCCGCCTGCATGGGGCCTGTCACGGCTGCCCGTCCTCCACGGCCACGCTGTTCGGAGGCGTCGAGAGGATTCTCCGCGCGGAGATCCCCGAGATCAAGGGCGTCGTACCCGTGATGTAAGCCGGATCCTCAGGTGAGGCCGGCCGTCTCCACGTCGGACTCTTCGCTGTACAGTGTGTTCCGGATGGCCCGGCCCTGGGGAGGGGTGGGTTTGACGGCGGCCTCCGGAAACGCCGCAACGCCGTTTAGCAGCAGGTCCACAATGTGCTCGCGCCATTCGGCTGTGGCGTCATCCGACAGCATCTCCTGTTCGAGTATGCGCTCCATCGCCTCCTTGTACGTGAACAGGATCTTCGTCATACCCACCAGGCTCACTGTGGTTTTGAGCGGGTCCACCGCACGAAACTCGCCCGACAGCATGCCGCGGCGCAGCACGCGCATGAGCTGACCGATGAACGGGAGGTCGTACCTCAATCGATGCAGATGCCGTCCCCCGTACTCCATGGCCTCGCGCACCGTCAGCTCCGCGAAGGCGGGCCGGTTCACGTGAATGTCGAAGTATCCCTGAACGATGGCCGTAAGGCCCTCGCGCGGACTGAGCGTCTCGATGCGGGCCGCCTGCGCCGGATCGACCACGGCGTCGAACAGACGCTTCAGGACTTCCAGATACAGCTGCTCCTTGTTCTGAAAGTAGTAGAAGAGCATGGTCTTGGAAACGCCGGCGCGTCGGGCGATCGCCTCCGTTGAGGCGGCTTCCAGCCCGGATTTCGCGAAGATCGTCTCCGCCGCATCCAGCAGACGCTTGCGAGTGCGGTCGGCATCGCGGTGTTTGGGCTGCGGGCGTTTGCGCGCCACGGTCGTGGACCGGAGCTCTGTGCTTGCCTTCGACATGGACTCTCTTTCCCGCGCGGCCTTCCCTGCCACCATGGGTCAACTGACCGGATTCCTGAAGTCGGTAAGTTATATACGGCCTGGGGCGTGTCCGTCGCAATGGAGAATTGCGAGGGTCGGGAGGCCACGGCCCGCTGGAACGGGCGCCAGTACAAGTATTTTTCTGGAGGGGCGTCCGAGGCGCGCTCAGCCCGGACGGCGGTGAAGGAGATACCAGAAGGTAAGTACGCTGATCACCAGGTAGGATGCCACCATACTCGCCACAAGCGACAGAACCGTGATGAGCACCACCACTTCAGGGTTGAAGCGGCCCACCCACTCAGGCGATCGCGCCAGCAGAAGCGAGAACGGCCAGGTCAGAAGCGTCCCGGCGACGACGGTAGTCCAGGTGGCGAGACCGCTACGCACGGCAGTTCGAAGTGCCAGGCGCAGTGTGGCCAAAGGCGAGGTGCGTTCCAGGACGATCACGACGGTGCTGTAAGCCAGAATACTGTTCACGGCCGCCCCGAATACCATCTCTGCGAATTCCAGCCCGGCGCGCCTGCGGGAGTAGCCCAGCCAGAGGTTGTCCGTCGCCCAGCCAAAAAGTTCTCCGAAGCCGCGGAGGAGCAGGTAGTTCAAGAGCCAGAACAATACGAACTGGACGTAGCCCCAGTTCACCTCGGAGGTGGCCGAGCCCAGACGGGGCAAGGATTGGGAGCGGGCATGGCGCACAAATATCCAGGTGGCGGACGCCTGAAGCAGGGATTCCAGGAACAGGCCGGGGATGGGCATGAGTCGATTGTAAAGCACCGACGGCAGAAGCAACAGGTGCGTCGGATAGCCGAAAAACGCCTCCGGCACGAGCCAATCCGGCAACACGCGCAGGACTCCCGCAAGAGGTGGCCGAACGCCGAAGTACAGGAGCGCGACCAGGGCGAGCTGCACACACAGAATCACCAGGAAGGGAGTCCACGTGAGTGCCCGGAACATGGCGGAGATCGCCCTGCCCCAGGTGTGCAAATAGTGATTGAGAAGTTGCCAGGAATTCATGAGCCGCCCATCGGTTCTCAGGGCGGTCCGAAGTCCTTCGGTCCCCATACCACGTTGGATCCCGCACGCTGCCCGGAGCGGTCGAACACAAACACGCGATAGTAGAAGGACCGCGTCTGGCCGGCCTCCGCATACGTCGTGGTTCCCGAAGCGGTGATCACCGACACCAGCAGGCTGTCGGCGGGAGGCGATGGAGTCAGAGCGGGCGTGGTGAGAGCCCTGTACACGCGATAGGATTCGAAGTCACTCGCTGTGGTCTGCGTCCAGCTGAGAAGTAGCGTGGAGTCTCCGGTGGGGGTCACGGCCACCAGCACCGCCGCGGGCGGTGCGTCCACCGGAGTGACGCCCGACGTCTGCGCGGAGAGCACGCGCAGCCCGTTGGCCAGCACCAGTTCGAGCGTGTAGTAATAGGTGGTGGAGCCCACGAGTCCCGTGTCGTGATACGACGTCACGGCTGGCGAGGAGAAAATCTCCACTACAGGGGCGCTTGTTCCCTGACCGCTGGTCGTGGAGCGTCTCAACAGCAGCTGGCTGAAGGGCTCAGAGTTGGTGCCCGTCCAGGTAAGGTCGAGCGCACGCGGGTCGGTGGCCGTGGCCACCACACTGACCCACACGGGTGCCAGCGGGGGCTTGCGGACCGACACCGTGGAGGCGGAGGTAAACACAGGGGCGCGATTGCCGGCGGCGTCGGTGAATCGACCCAGCACCTCCCCCAGTTCGAACAGATCGCCTTCTTCCGCCACGTACTCGGCCGTGTACCGGCCGTCGCCGGCCGTCTGATCGGGGGCGACCCCGTCGTCGAACAACCGCGCGCCGAAGCGGGAACTCAGATCGTACGTGGCAATCCCGCCGACTTCGACCGCGTCCAGCGTGATGACCATCGCTTCGCCCGGCGCAAGCACCGAGTCGGAAACTGCAAGACTCTGAATCCCCGCGCGATCATCCAGCGTGATGGAGTCGCTCACCCAGCCATCGAACTGGGCGCCGTCCGCGAACTGGAACTGAGCGAACACACGCTTGGCTCCCGCATTGGGCTGAAGCGTCCAGGTGGCCACGGGTCCGAAGGTGCGCCACTCCGCAGGCTGAAGCGAGTCGTGGCCGAAGCGCACGAGGGTGGCCCCCGCCGCAGTGAGAGCCAGGCGCACGTCCACACTGCGCGTGAAGAGACTGTCTTCGTTGATGCGCACCGACACGAAGCGGGGTTGAGCACGGATGGCCGTGGATTTCCGCCCCACGATTCCGTCATGATTCCGCACGGCTACAGCGTACGCGTACAGCGTGCCGTTGATCGCCGAGCTGTCGATGTAGGGGGGCCAGGTCACCTCCGCGAGCTCCCGGGGCGCCGCATTGAGTGAATCGATCCGGTACACCACGAACTGGTCCACCTGAGCCGAGTCAGACGCCGACAGGGTCCAGGTGAGATGCACACGGCTGTCCGCCACTCGTGCCGACAGCCCGGAGGGCACGGGAATGTCGGCCGGGATCAGAGTGGGGTCGGTGGGGGAACTCACTTTGCGCTCGCAGCCGGACGCGAGGGCCAGGCTGCACAGCACAGCTGCCGCCCAGAGGGGAGCGCTGCACGCTTGAGGTCGACGCAGATCAGAACTCATAGGTGGCTGTCACCATCACGGGCGATCCATCGAGCGGGGCCGTCCATCCCATCTTCACAGGACCTGCCTTCACTTCGGGCACGTCGGGGAAGAACAACACGGCGTCGATGACCTGGTATGCGTACACACCGATCGTCATATAGCCCCACATGAGGCGGTTGCGATCCGCATTGTACGCGTCGTTGAGGCCCTCCTCCACGTCGGGCTGGAGGGCTTCCTTCTCCTCCACGGAGCCGGCCGCTTGGTAGTCCTCGTACAGGTCCTCGTACTGCTCCAGCCGGTTGTCGGCATGCGCGTCGAAGAAATAGTACCCCACGGCCATCCCCACAGTGGCCAGAGTGAAGACCACGCCCTTCACCGTCCGGTCGGAGTAGTAGTGCCCCCAGCCGGGCAGAAACACCGAACGTGCACCCGCCTTCCAGCGGGACTTCGGTGAAAGCGAGCCGGAAATGGACGTGGGCGACTGGCCGTCGATATAGAGCGTCTGATTGTAGTCTTCGAATCCCCGGAAACTCGCCTTCAGGCGGTACCAGCCCGGCAGGGGCCGCAGCACGGAGTTGGGAGACGCAGTGAGCGTGTTCTGGGGGCCGGACAGCTCCACGGCCGTGCCCGGAGGGGAAATCTCAATGCGCAGAACAGCTGACGACTCCTGCGCCAACACGTGGACCGGACTGGTGAGGGCTACGAGGAAGAGAAGGCCTGCCCTGGCCCTGCGGAGTGTCCTGCCGAACACTTCGTGCACTGAGATCCTTTCGCGCTGGCGTGAGCGTGCCAATATACGCGATCGGTGGGGGGCGTCAAGCCTCGCGCGGGAGGCTACCTGGACCCCCAGCCACTGGCCACGACAGCCACGGTACGGATGAGGATCCACACGTCGAGGAACGGAGTCCAGCGGCGGATGTAGCGCAGGTCGTACTCCACCTTTTTGCTCACGTTCTCCTCGTCGCAGTCGTACCCCTGTTCGATTTGAGCCAGGCCGGTGATCCCCGGCTTGACGCGATGACGATAGGGATACTTTTCGATGCTGTCGCAGAACTTAAAGACGAAGTGGGGTCGCTCCGGGCGGGGGCCTACCAGGCTCATATCGCCGGCCAGGACGTTGAGGAACTGAGGCAGTTCGTCGATGCGAGTGCGCCGGAGAAACCGACCGAGAGACGTCACGCGCGGATCGTTCGCGGAAGCCCACACGGGTCCGCATGAGCGCTCGGCGTTCTGCTCCATCGAGCGAAACTTGAGGAGCCGGAAGACCTGACCGGAATGATCGCGGCCTCTGCGGTCCTGAGCACGCCGATCCGCGGCGCCCTCCGCTCCCAGAACGCGTCGCAGGCGGCGTCTGCGATCGAGCCCGACACGCTCCTGGTGATAGAAGACCGGTCCCGGAGAATCCAACTTGATCAGAATTGGCACGAGGAGGAAGAGCGGGGACGTGATGAGAAGCCCCAAGGTAGCGCCTACCAGGTCGAAGATACGCTTCACGGTGAATTTGACGGCCAGGCCGAACGTCCCGGACGCGGGTCGCGGGAGGGCCATGGCCAGAACGGCCAGGAGAAGGAGAACGTGCTCGGTGATCGCCAGGAGGCGCCAGCGCAGGCCGAACCAGAGCCTGTGCGCATACGCCCTCGACCCAAGGGACTCCGGCCTGAGAATGAGATAGCCTCGCCTGTAGGCCCGGCCACCGAGCGAAAGCTCCGGCGACCAGAAGGCTCCTTGCGAGTTTTGGGCGTTCAACATGGCGGGGGTGTGTCGTGCTCCTTTCGACCCATCCGTATCCTGCACCTTTGTGAGCAAAACCACTGCCACCGGGCGATTCCCGAGAGGATAGCCCACGCTCGCGCAGGCACTGCTCCAGAAATATCGTCCAACCCGTTGAGTGATATGCTGTTACGGTGTCCATGTAGGAGTGCCTGGCGGCCCTGAAAAGACTCGATGCAGTCCTTCCCCACCCCCTTCTCCGGGGTGGTTCAACGGGGACCTGCTCACCTCCGCACGATCTGCGCAGAAGATTGCATACAGCTATCGAAGTGCGGCCGCGGCCGGGGGAATGCGGGTACGTGAAGACAGGCGCCCCAAAGACCGGGGGCCGCCGATCAAGACTCGAAGTGCAGCCCGGAGCGGGAGCGCTCGTTGAGCGAAAACGTGGGTGCACCACTCTGCCAGACGCCCGAGTCGCACAGGGGTCCGAATTCGAATTCTTCCAGCAGGGCGCGGAGTTTCGGCATCATGCGATCCAGATTGGTGTAGTGTCGGAACCGCCTGAGCCCGCGAATGGTGGAGCGAGGCTGCCGCGGATCGATCTCCCACGGGTGAAAGTAGACGATGGCCTCCTGGCCGGCCTGCCGGTGAGCACGCAGGACCCGCTGCGTGAAGGCCAGTGGAAAGAGCCGCAGATAGCCTCCGCCCGCCGCAGGTACCGTCTGTCCCCACAGTCGTGCGGTGGTGAGCGGGAATTCCATGAGCGTACCCTCGGGCGTGTGCACACGGAAGGGCCGCCTCGGTGCCGTGGGCCAGCCATAGGTGTCGTGCCGAACGGGAAACACGCTGGAGTCGTACTTGAAGCCAGCACGCGCCAGTTCGGTGAGTGCCCAGGCCGACTCGGGCACGATAGAAAACGAAGGGGCACGGTAGCCCAGCACCTCCACGCCTGCCGCCTTCTCCAGCCGCTCCTTAGCGCGGCGCGTGTCGGCGGCGAATTCCTGCGGGGGCATCGTGTAGATCAGACGGTGGTAGTAGCTGTGACAGGCGATCTCGTGACCACTCTCGGCCACCAGACGCACCATGTCGGGCAGTCGTTCGGCCAGCCAGCCGAGAAAGAAAAACGTCGCCCGCACCCGGAATTCGGCGAAGAGGTCAAGAATGGCGAGCACGTTGGGGAGAACGCGCAGTCGTTGTGTTTCCCACGCGTCACGCGGCACGGCGGACGACTGGGCTTCGGCGTGGAACCAGTCTTCCACGTCGACTGTAAGCCGGTGGACAATGGGGGAGGAAGCGGCTTCAACCGGCATGGAGGCTCTCCGTCCCGCCCGAATGTGTGTGGCCCGTCAGCGGGCCGCGAGGCTGTGCAGGCGAAGCTGAGCCCCGTGGACGAGACAATTCACGGAGCCCCCCCACCTGCGCCTGCGCCTCCGCCACCGTTGTCGAAGTAATCGAGCACAAGAATTACGCTGGTAATGACGGCCGCCACGGCGGCCACGATGGGAACAGCGGCACCCAGCCCGCCGCCCTTCTGGCCGACGATCACGATGTCTTCGTATTGCACCTGATAATCAAGGGCTCCGCGCGCCGTGGCCTGGGGCCTGAGGTCGAGCTTCAGCGACACCGGATGACCGCTCCCCTGGCTTATCACGCTGACCTTCTTGAAATCGCCGGTGGGGCCGATGCCCCCAGCCTGTGCGATCGCGTCGTGCACGCTCATGTGTTCCTTCACGGAGACCGGGCCGGGAACCATCACTGCGCCCGTCACGTACACCACCGGCTCACGATCGGTGGGACCCTCGACGGGAAGCATGGCGCCGGGAACCAGTTTGGCGGGCACTTCAACCGCCGTGCCGGCCACGAGGGGAGAGAGTGTGTCCGCCTGGCCCCCCGCGAGTATGGCTGAGAGGTTGACCACCTGGATCGTTCCGGAGGGCAGGACCACGGCCACGCGCGACAGATCCGCGTCAGCCTGCGCTCCCCCGGCATCGCGAATCACGGTCCACAGGTCGGGGATGTACTCGTATCCTCGCGGGCCAGGCATGACCACTCGGCCGGTCACGAACACCTTCCGCGAGTTGAACTCTTTGATCTGGACCAGGGCCTGAGACACGTCGCGATTGTACCGCGACATGCGTGAGACGATACGTTCGGCGGCTTCTTCCGAGGTGAGGCCCCCCACCTTGGTTTCGCCGATGACCGGCAGAGATACCATGCCGTCGGCGCGCACGCGCACTTCCTGATTCAGTTCCGGTTGCTGCCAGAACGTGACCGAGACCACGTCCTCGGGTCCGATACGATAGGGTTCTCGTTCCTGCCCGAACACGGAGCCGGGGCCCAGGATGAGCAAGACCAACAGCGTGGTCCACAGCCGGAATGGATTCTTCATCTTGGAAAGATGGAGGGTGGGGGCGGATTCGTCAAATTCAAAAGTGTGCGCCCGGCCCCGAGCCCACACGTCAGCCCTTGGATCGCCTGGACAATTCAAAGCGGCGGCGCTTCGAGCCCAGGCCGAGCGATCGCAGGTTCCGCCACGTGCTCCACCACGAGAGCCTCTGCGCGAACGGAGGCGCTTCGAGGGCCTGACGGATTTCGGAGGTGGAAAGAAAAGGATCGCGAATACAGATGTCTTTGAGAGCCGACTCGAGGGTCCAGGAGTCCTGGGCGCGCTGCGTCTCGAGGGCGGGCTTGCGGACCAGCGCGGGCGCGGTTTCGGGAGGCGGGGCCTGCAGCACCGCGATGGCATCTCCAGAACCCTGGGGGGACGCATGGCGGAAATCGAGGCGCGCCTTCTCCACCGAATCGAAGGCCGACAGAATGCTGTCGAATTCGAGCAACTCGAAGATCTCGTACACCGATGGGATCATCTGCGCCAGCTTGATATCGCCCCGGTTCTGACGGATCTCCCGGATGTTTGAAATGAAGATACCCCAGCCGGCCGAGGAGATGTAGTCGACGCCGCCCAGATCGACGATGATGTTGTACCGTCTCTGGTCGATGAGCGAGTTCATCACGTTTTCAAGTTCGCCGGCCGTCATGGTGTCGACCACGCCGTCGACGCGAACCACGGCGACGCCCCCGGGATCCTCGGTCGCGTTCAGCGAGATCCGAATCTCATCCAAGATCGCCTCCCGGGTTGGACGTTCGCTTCAACACTTCTTTGGTAAGCATGTAGTAGTCGAGCGCTCCGGACGAATACGGAGCGTGCTCGAAGATGGTCTTCCCTTCCGCCTGCGCCTCCCGGAGCTGCACATTGGTGCGAATGCGGGTGGTGAAGAGCAGCCCGCCGAATTCGGCCTCGAGGCGCTCGTTCATCTGGCGCGAAATCCTGGTTCGCTGGTCATAAAACGTCGGCAGTATGCCTAGTGTTTGGGTCGGCCTCCCAAGGATTTTCTCCACCTGCTGCATCATGGCCAGGGTTTGCCGGGCCCCCATCACGGCGAAAAAGTCCATGGTCACCGGGATGATGGCCCAGTCGGCATAGGCCAAAGCATTCAAGTTTAACAGGTTAATGGAAGGGGAGCAATCGCAAATTACGACGTCCGACCCCCTGAGACCGGCCAGTGCGTCGGCCAGGCGGGTCTCCCGCTGGGGCTCCCCGGCCAGAAACAGCTCCGCCTCAGCCAGCCTTTGGCCGCCTGAGTCCACCAGGTACAACCCGGGACGGACCGTCTCGATTCGCACCGTGCCCGACACCAGAAGGTCGGCCAACCCCAATTCCGGGGTGAGCCTGAAGGCCGCCGAAATGTTCCCCTGCGGATCGCAGTCGATGAGGAGGACACGTTTCCCCGAAAGCGCGATTCCGTGTCCGAGATTGATGGCGGTGGTGGTTTTCCCCGTGCCGCCTTTGGCCGTCACGACGGCGATGGTGATCACGGCTTTTCCCGCGTTCTCATGAGTTCATCGAGTCCGGGAGCGTCTGCGGGGCTTTCCGGTTCCGGCGGAAGTTCCAGCCCCTCCTTCTTCAGCCGATCGAAGCCCTTCTTGGAACCATCGGTCCAGCGCTGCCAGTCGAGTACGCCTGGCTCCGACGAACTTGAGCGAGTGGGCCGGCTCTGTGCCAGTTTGGACACCATGCGGGTGACGAAGTCGGCGAGCTGCTCGCCTTCCGCCACGGGCGCGAGTTCATTGACCACTTCCATGAGAAGCTGGCGGTCGGCGTCGTGCAGGCCTGAGGCCTCGGCCTCGCGGTCCATGCGGTCCAGCACCTGACTCACCCTCGTCGCTGCGGCCTTCTGATAGGTCGACTCCATCCGCGCCGCGTCGTCCTCCTTTTCCTGTCGGGGGACCGTCGTGGTTTCACGCAACGTCTCAAGTTTCTTTGCAAGCTCCTCGGGACGGCCGTGACCGTGACGCAGCGCGTACGTCATGCGCCGCTCCTGGGTGTTCAACCTCAGGCGCACCAGTTCGTCGTAGATCAGATGGTCGTCCACCTGCAACTGTCCGTATTCCGGAAGGGCGAGTTGCCGGGCCAATCGCGTGGCACCCCACTCGGGCTGAGCCACCACAAGTTTCAGAAGCTCCGCACGTTCGTCGAGTGAAAGCTGACGCGTGCCCTGTTGCGAGCGACTTCGTCGATCGAGCAGGCCCGAGGCCCCCTCCCGTTCGAAGCGCCGGCGATATTTGTAGAACGTGGATGCAGACACACCCATCCGTTCGCAGGCCTCCTTCACGGAGAGGCCCTGCTTGTCCACCAGGTCGATGAGCTGACGGCGCTTCGTGAACAGCACCTCGTCGAGTGCGACCTCTTCCTTGATGGCCACGAGAGTGATGTCGTCGTTCTGAGGTGCGTTGCCCGTGAAGCGTCCCAGCTCCTCCTGAAGCGCCGCCACGAAGTCGTCGGCCCCGAGTTCCGAGTGATCGCGGATGAAAGACAGAAAGCGCTCCATGCCGTACTGCTCGCGCTTCGGGTTCATCGCCTCGGTGACCCCGTCCGTGTAGATCACGAGGAGATCGTCCTTCTGCAGATGGACGTGCTCGGCTTCGAGCTGGCCGCCGAAGTCCAGCCCCTCCGGGAGCTGCATGCCGAGCGGAATGCCCCGCGGGTTGAGAAAGTACGTCTTGTGCTCGGCCGCCCGGTGCAGGATGAGCGGATTGTGTCCGGCCGACGCGAAGCTGATGCGGCGTTTCTCCGCATCCAGCACCACCAGAAAGATGGTGACGAACATGCCCCGCTTGACGTCTTCCGACACGAAGTCGTTGACGCGGCGCAGAATGTCCACCGCGCTGCGGTTGCCGCGTGCCTCCAGCCGAATGGCGGTGCGGATCATGGTCATGACCAGCGAGCCGGGC
>DAIOGN010000020.1:16194-33650 GCA_036745245.1 Candidatus Zixiibacteriota bacterium | reverse complement strand
CGGCTTGCTATGAAGTCCAAACATCCATTGGAAGCACGAACGTTGTCCATTCAACCCACGCGCGTTCTCACCGATGCGCACTGGGCCAAACTGCGCGAGATCAAGTCGATCATCTTCGATGTGGACGGAGTCCTCACCGACGACACGATCTGGATGGGTCCCGGTGGACTCGAGCTGAAGCGATTCCATGTCTCCGATGGCCTGGCCATCGCGCTTTTACAGAAGCGCCTGGATGTGAAGGTGGCCCTTGTCTCCGGACGGATCTCTGAAGCCACCACTTCGCGCGCCGCAGAGTTGCGAATCTCACCCTGCCTTCAGGGCGAGCACGACAAACGCAAAGGCGTGCGCCAGGTACTGAAAGCCCACCGCGTGCGCGCGGATCGAGCTGCGTTCGTGGGGAACGAGATCCTCGATCTGTCGGGATTTGCGGAAGTGGGCCTGAAAGTGGCCGTGGCCGATGCGGCGCCTGAACTGGCCGCCCAGGCCGACCTTGTGCTGAAGCGCAAAGGCGGCTGGGGTGTGGCGCGCGAATTGTTCGAACTGATCTGCGTGGCCCGCAAGGTGGACTATGTCAGCTGGTTTTGACGAGTCCGTGCTGGCTTCGGCGCGTCGCGTGATTCAATCGGAGGCCGATGCCGTCTCTGGCCTCGCCTCGAAACTCGACGCGCGGTTTGCTCGCGCGGTGGAGCTGTTGCTGCAGCTCCAGGGCCGGGTGGTGACCACCGGTGTAGGCAAGTCGGGCCTGATCGCGCGCCGGGTGGCCTCCACGCTCACGTCCACCGGAACACCGGCGTTCTTTCTGCATCCGGTGGAAGCGCTGCATGGCGATCTGGGGATGGTGCGCGAGGGTGATGCCGCGCTCGTGTTCTCGACTTCGGGAAACACGGACGAAGTCATGCAGCTGGTGCCGCTCCTGCGGCGTCTCTCGGTTCCGATTGTCGCGTTCACGGGCGATCCCGCAAGCAGCCTCGGTTCCAAGTCGGATATCGTGCTCGACTGCAGCGTGGGGAGCGAAGCCTGCCCGCACAACCTGGCACCAACATCGTCCCTGGCGGCCGCTTCGGCCATGGGCGACGCCCTGGCCGTGGCCCTGATCGAAGCACGCGGCTTCTCGCAGAAGGACTTCGCCGAGCTGCACCCGGGCGGCCGGCTGGGCCGGCGGCTGCTCATGCAGGTGCGCGAGCTGATGCATCAGGGTGCCGATGTACCGAAAGTGGAACCGAACACCAGCATGCGGGCCGCCCTGGTGGAGATGACCGGGAAGCGGCTGGGCTGCACCCTGGTCGTCAACGGTGCGGGCCGGCTCGAGGGCATTTTCACAGACGGAGACCTGAGGCGCCTGTCCCAAAGCCGTGAGGATTTCCTGGCTGTCCCGGTAGGCGAGGTCATGCATCGCAGCCCGCAGACAATTGAAGCGTCCGCGCTCGCGTCGGCCGCCCTCGCCCGCATGGAGGAGCGCTCGATCACCCAGCTTGTGGTGATGGACTCCGACCGACCCGTGGGCATCGTACACCTGCACGATCTTCTGCGTGTGGGCGTGGTATAATCGACGCATGCGCGCCCTGGCCTCGTGGTTTCGTGTGTCGCTCGCGAGTGCGGCAGTTCTGGCCGTCTCGGCGTGCAGTGAGGAGTCCCCACCCGCGCCCGGCGGCAAGTCAGGACCCTTTCCGGATCAGATTCTCTCAGACTTCAGCACCGAGATGACCAAGGGCGAATTTCGAAGCGCGCTGATTCAGGCCGACAAGGGAGTGCTCTATCGCAAGCGCGACAGCATGCTCATGGTGAAGCTTGTGGCCAAACTTTACGACGCACAGGGGAACTACTCATCCACTCTCGCCTCGGATTCCGGACTCTTGCGGGAGCGGCAGAAGCGCATGGTGGCCCATGGTCACGTCACCGTGGACACCCACGATTCGCTTCACCTGAAATCCGACAGCCTGTTCTGGTATGGCGAGCTGTCTACCGGGAAAGACTCGACGCTCGAGCGCTACATGGTGGCCAAGGGAAAGGTGTACCTCGTGACGCGCGACTCGGTACAGCTATGGACCGACACGCTGCTCTGGGATGACGTACACCGCAACGTGGCGACGGATGCCTTCGTTACGATCGTGCGCCAGGAGCGCGACACCCTGCGAGGCTACGGCCTGCGCTCCGACGATCAGCTCGAAAGAATTACGATTCAGGAGAGCGTGTCGGGCACGATGCGCGAGAAGAAGCGCGCAAGCGGGACCGACTCAGCGGGCCCGTAGCTGGGGTCAGACCCCAGCCGTCGGTTTGCACACTCCGCCGGCCTACAGCACCTTCAGAAACACCACCTTCGCGTCGCCCGGGGCGTAAAAGTCGGTAAATGTAGCGGCTACGCCGTAGCCGCAGCGCTCGTAGAAGGCCCGGGTGGGCACGTATTGCTCCCGGCCGGCCGTGTCGATGTACATGCGTGTGGCGCCGTGGCGGCGGGCCAGCTCTTCCGAGGCCAGCACAAGCCTGCGACCAATCCCTGAGCCCTGTGTGCCCGGGCTCACTGCGATCCAGTACAGATCCCAGCTCGACACCGTGCAGGCCACGGGGCCGAGGCACGAGTAGCCGACCACGTGACCTGAGGCCTCGGCGACCATAAACCGGTACTCGGAGTCTTCCTGCCTGTCGAGCCCGTCGTCGATCAGCTCCAATGCGATGCTGATCTCAGCGGGATTGAAGAAGCCCGTGCTCTGAAGAATCGTTTGGATGGCGGCGCGGTCTTCGGGCACCAGCGCGTCCCGCAGCACCACCTCCTGCGCCGAATCGACACTCTCTTTCATACCGCGGCAAGTTGGGGACCGCAGGGAATTGGTTCAAGAGAGGAGTTTGTGAGAAAGCGCCGCAACCCCGCTGGCCTTTCAACCCAAGGGACTAGTCCCACTTTCAATCCTTCGGCCGATTGGCCGGGTGTGTGGACCCAGCTATGTTCTGTTCTGCATGAATTCGTGACACTTCGGTGCAATTCCACCTGGGGTTTCCAGGGCATGCAGATATTGAAGAAGGCTCAGACGTATACACCCCTACCCGGACAGGAAAAACCCTCTCCGACAAAGGAGCAGGCATGTTAAGACGAATAGGAATGTACCTGGCTGCGGTGGCGCTTGTCATGGCGTTCGGAGGACGTGCGCAGGCACAAGACAAGCTCAAGAACCACTTCAGCGACGTGGCAAACAAAGTGAAGGCGATGGAGGATCCATCGGCAAAGCGTGAGGTCCTGAACGAATCATTGAACAAAATGCAGAGCGCGCTGAGCACGGTGCAAGGCTCGCCGCTGGTGTCCAAGAACGACAAGGAAGGGATTGCACAATTCAAGGTCACGCTACAAGACAAACAGGACGAGCTCGCCGGCCTCAATGGATACGCTGGCGTACCCGATGCGCAACTGAACGACTTTGCTGATTACATTGTGCAGGACATGGAGCAGGCTGAGACTGTGACCATCAGCCTGGTCGCTCTGCTGCTGATCATTCTAATTGCGGTTCTCATCCTGTAGTGGCTCAGTGGAGAGCGTCTGCTCCAAACTCGCTGGGCGCAACGGAGCGCATGTGTTCCTTGGCAAGCGGCGCCCCTCTCTAGTCGATGCACTCAGAGGGGCCCGTTGCCTCGCGCTCGGGCTGCTCTTCTGCTCGTGTAGCTCTGCTCCTCCCATCCCCTTAGATCCATCCCCTGCGCTGGAGAGTGCTCTCCCGATTGACTATACCGTCGTGTTCGTCATCCACGGCGATGGCGGCTACGGATTTCACGACTCGGAGGGCCGGGAGTACAAAGCAGACGTGGAAGTTCTCGCAGGGGCGAAACAGGTTGCGGAGCGGAACTCTCAAGCCGAGGTGTTCATTTTTCACGAAAAGCGCAGAACACATACGCTGCTGTTCTTCCCTCGCAGTGACGGAGAGTTCTTTTACTACCGGAGCGGGCGGCTCATCGCTCAGGAGTCGTACTGGCGCGACCACGGTGAATCACGCTTCGACCCTGTCGTTGACCTCTTTGATCGATTTTATGTGGCCGGGCAGCCAAGGCGGGCGAGATTCTTCCTGTACTTCGGTCATGAAATTCCTGAAGTGGGCGGCAAGGGCTACGATGCATCGTACCGGAACTGGACGTTCACTGTCCATGACCTTGCCGACGGATTGAGCCGGATCACGGGTGATTCGATTAAGTTCGACCTGGTTGCACTCTCGAGCTGTTTCGGTGGCACGCCCCACACGATCTCTGCGCTCACGCCGCAGGCACGGTACATCATCGCTTCTCCGGGCAATCTTCACCTGTCCTACCTGGATGTGCAGCCATTTGAGACATTGGATGTTGGACTACGTGCCGGTGACGTGTCCGACTTTGCAAAGGATGTTGCGCGCCAGTCATACGTTCGCCTGACCACGGAGCTCCAGACGGAAATCACCGTGGCTGTCTATGACGTGGATCGGGTGCAGGGATTCGTCTCGTCCGTGGACAGTATCTACGATTACAGTCTAACGGCAGAGGAAGGGAAGGCGCCCGGTGGCCTTGTGCGCTGTGATTGCGCCGATGACTCCGCCTACCTGCGACCGGCCATGAGTGAGGGAGTAGAAGTGTTCTACCGTCCAGCGCGCTTCGGACGAAGTGCGGCCAAGTTGGATCATTCCGGATGGGAGTGTCTTCAACTGCGGAAGCCGTGAGGTGCCCTTACGAAGGCACCCCAACCGGCACACGTGCCGGGCATTCGATTCGGTGGGCCAACCCCACAACGCCACACGTTCGCATGGAACGAGGCCGAGACCGCCATGCGAGCTAGCTCCTTTTTCAACCCTTCGGTCGATAGACCCATCAAGCGCATTGTAGTTAACTCAACACTGTAGCTCAAGTGGTGCCAAGAGTCTGTAGAAGCGTTGGTACCCGTGAGTTTTCGTTCACAACCAAACCTCGATGAATAAAGGAGCACAACGTGTTCAAGAAAGTAAGCCTGGGCGTCTTGTTCGGCATTCTATTGCTACTGCCGGCGACTTCGCATGGTCAGTCAACTGAAACGGATCCCCCCAAAGTGTACCTTGGCCCTCACTTCGGCATCCAGAAGACTCCCGATGTTGAAGGAGTGGATTACCTGGTGGGTGCCACGCTGCGCGTGAAACCACTGACCTTCCTTAGTGTGGAGGGGGACATTGGGTATTGGCAGGAGGATTTTGGTTCAGGCGCGGTCACCGTCAAGAGTTGGCCGATTACGGTGTCGGGCCTGCTGTATCCTGTGCCGATGCTCTATGCTGGCATGGGCGCCGGCTGGTACCATAGCACCTTCGACTTTTCGGACAGTATAAACCAGGCTGGAGTAGACGACGAGACCGCCGAGGAATTCGGTTGGCATCTGATGGGAGGGCTCGAATTGCAGGCTTCGCGGAGCATCATTGTCTTCGGAGAAGCCCGCTACGTGCTTCTCAATTACGACTTTGAAGACGTACCGGGCGCTGCGCTGGATGGTGTCGATGCAGACTTCTATTCGTTCAACTTCGGATTGCTCTTCGGTTTCTAAGACGTTGGCCGGATCCGAATCCGCACCGCGTTGCTTCCGTGGCAGCTCCCGTGGGCAGGGTTAACCCACGGGTCCTGGCTCCGGCAGGCAAAGCTTGGTGACCGAGGAGCCAGTAAATTGCCTCTGACCCCATTTACAGGGGGTCAGGGGGCAGGCTTGGTCTGAGGCTGAACGCGGTTGTTCGCGTCGGCGAGGATGCGAGCGACGGCTTCGTCGAAGCGCATGCCCGCCTTGTCCACGGCGGCCTGGAAACCGCAGCCGGAGGTCAGACAGGGATTGCAGTTGGCCTCGAGCACCCAGGGCTGGCCCTGCGCGTTCACGCGGAAGTCGACGCGGCCATAGCCTCGCATGCCCAGAAGCTTGTACGTCCGCACCGCCAGGCTTTCGAGCTGTGACAGGAGCTTGCGATCGGCGGCCGGGAAGTCGAACACTCTCGGTGTGTGTCCGAACTCATACGAGTTTTCATCCCACTTGGCCTCGTAGCCCACGATTCGGGGCTTGCCGTGAGGGTACGACGAAAAATCGATCTCGGACGCCGGAAGGACCTGTGGACCCTCGGGGGAACCTAGCACCGAAAGGTTGAACTCCCGGCCGTCCACGAAGGCCTCCGCAAAACAGGGGCGCCCCACCCGCTCCTGGTGGCGATTGAGAGCGAGAATCAACTCGTCCTCGTCGCGCGCCTGAATCACGGCATCATCGTGCATGCCAAAGGAAGCGTGCTCGGAGGTGCACTTGAGAATGTACCGCCCCGGGAACGACAGTCGCGACTGGCTCCCCTCCGCCAGCCACCCCGGCGTGGGAAGCCCGGCCTCCTGAAGCAGGCGCTTGGTGGCCACCTTGTCGGACGTGATCAACAGAGCTGACGCCGGGCTGCCGGTGTACGGCAACCCCATCGACTCGTACAGGAGCGGCGCCACCGAGATCAAGCGGTCGGAGCCTCCCAGCGCCTCCACCAGGTTGAACACGAAAAGCGGCTTCAGAGAAACGAGTTCCGCCCGGTGTTTCTCGAGGTCGAGATCGCAGGTGAGCCGCAGCACTCGATATCCCAGTGCGGAGAGCGCCGTTTCCACTTCCTCGGCCTGGTCCAGCACGTCGGCCTCGTCAATCGTGGCGTTGGGGCCGAGCGCATTGTGCACGACGACCGCCAGACGGGCGTCACCGCCATTGCCGCTCAGCGACTGGCTGGCCACTTCGGGCGGCGCCTGGACCAGAGCGTCCATCAGGCGGGTGTCACTCTCGAACCCGCGGGAATTCGCGTGCGGGCTGACTCCACAATTCTGCGGATCAGGTCTTCATACGGGATATTGCAGGCAGTACAGATCATGGGCAGATCGGAGTGCGACGGGTGCAACCCTGCCAGCGGGTTCACCTCCATAAACAGCGGATGGCCCTTCGCGTCGCAACGCAAATCGATGCGGCCGCCGTCGCGGCAGTCGAGGGCGCGCCAGGCATCGAGGGCGATCTCCTCACAAAGCTTCACCACGGGGTCCTTGCCAGCCCACACCGGCACGTAGTCCACCAGCTCCTCACAGCGCTCCTTGTTGACATAGGAGTACACATTGGGCTCGGCCGACTCGCGCAGCACGATCTCCAGCGTGCCGATTGCCTCCGCCTCATCACCCGTCCCCCACAGGCCCACGGTGAACTCGCGGCCAGGCAGGTAGGTCTCCACCAGCACCGGCTGGGCGAACTGCTCGAGCAGGTAGCGGCAGCGCTCGGCAAGCGCCTTCGGGTCGTTGACGATCGAACCCGGATCGATCCCCTTGCCGGTGCCTTCCGCGATCGGCTTGGCGAAAAGCGGAAAGGCATGCCTCACGCGCTTGAGATCGTCGAGCGACTTCACCACCGTGAAATCCGCTGTGGGCACCCCATGGGCTCGCAGGACGTTCTTGGTCATCCCCTTGTCGAGCGTGAGGGCCATCACCAGCGGATCGGAGAAGGTGTAGGCGATGCCGTAGACATCGAGGATGGCGGGGACCTGTGCTTCGCGGGCGATGCCGTGCAGCCCCTCGCAGATGTTGAACACCAGGTCCCAGCGGTCGCCGCGAACCAGCCGACCCATGAGCTCGCGAGCGTGCCCGATCCGATCGGTAGTGTGACCCAGGGACTCCAGCGCACCCGCCAGAAGGTCGATGGTCTCCACCCGGTCGAACTCGGCGGTCTCTTCCTCGGTGCAGCCCTCGGCGAGATAGACCTCACGCAGATCGTAGGTGAGCCCGATGTGCAAGCCCGGGGTCGCCTCGCCCCAGGCATTCTTCTTACCCATTGTGAATCTCCTTACGGTGCTTCAGTTCAAGAAAGGCGGTACGCGAGTGCCGAGCCGTTCGACCCCGGGACGGAGACGGGAGATCTCCGCCCCCTGATCAACGGACCAGAGCCTGAGCCCTGGACTTTGCCTTGGGCTTGCTGTGCCCCTTCGGGTCGTAGTAGCGGTACTGATGCCCCTCGAAGTTCCTCAGGAGCACGTCGTCGCCGTCTCTGCCCTGCAGGTAGTCTGGCTGGATCGGGATCTTGCCGCCTCCACCCGGGGCATCGATCACAAGCGTGGGCACCGCGTAGCCGGTGGTATGGCCCCGCAGGCCCTCGATGATCTCCAGCCCCTTGGCCACCGATGTGCGCAGATGGGCCGAGCCGGAGATGGGATCGCACTGATACAGGTAGTACGGCCTCACACGCATGATGAGCAGACGGTGCATCAGGTCGCGCATCACGGCCACCTCGTCGTTGACGCCCTTGAGCAGCACAGTCTGGCAGCCCAGCGGGATCCCCGCGTCGGCCAGCATGGTGCAGGCACGGTAGGCCTCGGGCGTGCACTCGGCCGGGTGCAGGAAGTGCACCGACATCCAGAACGGGTGGTACTGGCTGAGCATGCGGCACAATTCGGGCGTGATGCGCTGCGGCAGCACGGCCGGCATTTTCGTGCCCAGCCGGATGAACTCGATATGGGGGATGTCCCGCAGGTTTTTCAGGATCCACTCGAGGCGGTCGTCCTTCATGGCCAGCGGATCGCCGCCGGAAATGAGCACGTCGCGAATCTGGGGATTGCGCCTCAGGTAGTCGAAGGCCATTTCCAGCCGCACCGGATCGGGCACGATCTCGCCGTGGCCCACCACCCGGGAACGCGTGCAGTAGCGGCAGTAGGTGGAGCAGAAGTCGAGCGCGAGCAGAAGCACGCGGTCGGGGTAGCGGTGGACCAGCCCCGGCACCGGGCAGTGAGAATCCTCGCCCAGCGGATCGTCGGCTTCGCCCGGGCCCCGCACGAACTCGTGGGTGGTTGGGATTACCGTGCGGCGGATCGGGTCGTCGGGGTTCTCGCCGTCGATCAGACTCATGTAGTAGGGCGTGACACCCACCGGCAGCATGGTGCCGCCCTGCCTGAGGGCGAAGGTCTCATCGTTGGTGAGGCGGATGACTTTGGAGATTTCCTCGAGATGCCGCAGGCGGTTGCGCGTCTGCCAGCGCCAGTCGTTCCACTCGGCCAGGCTCACCCCGGGATAGTGGATGTGGCGGAAGGCGTCCGTCCGCACGTTGACACCGCTCTGGAGGAACTGTCGGATAGGAACGGGTGGGGCTGGGGGGGCGGACTGTGGCGAGCCTGTGGGCTCTGCCGTGGCTACGCCGTTGCCATTGCCGTTGGGCGAGCGCTTGCGCGTCGCCGCACGCCGCTTGGGCGAGAGCGTGGGCTCGTCGAGCAGGGACATGGGCAAGCCTCTGGAGGGAGGCTCACCGTCCTGTGAGTTTTCTTCGGCTTGCGGAGCCATGTTCAGACCGTCTCCCTGGAGGAACTTTTCTGACCCATAATGAAGAAGCCGGCCGTGGGCCGGTCTTTTGGCAGGCTGCGTTCGATGGACTCTTGGTTCCGGCCCCCATCGGTCCGGACCCTGGTCGCAGTCATTCGCGAACTCTTGATTCTCGTATTGTCATTCGAGAAAGTCGCGTGATTATAAATCATCAGGATTCACTGTCAATAGGTGAAATGCGAAATCGCGAAAAAAGTTCCGATTCACGGCGGTGAACCCGGCGCGATCGACGTCATTGGATGTGGACAAATCTATGTTCGTCGCGAATCGCCGGCCGCAAAACTTCGGCGTCATGAAGTTCGATCGGAGTCCGGGTGAGCAGACCTTCGGTCCCATCATCCAGCCTGTCGAATCGCTCCTCGAGTCGCGCGGGAGAATCGCCGCCGCGATCGACTCCGTCCTGTTGCTGCCCACAACGATCAAGCCTCCTTGCTCAGTGCTCTCGGACGTCGCGCCGCTGTCGGGGCGGACGTCGTCTGGGCTCGTTGCTACTCTCCACTTTCGGCAGAGTCGTTTCGTGTCTTAATCAGATCGCCTCCCGGCCGGGCGGCGGAGTCGGCTCGACCCCGCTTTCTGTTCTCATGCTGACCATCTTGGAAGTGAGGGATGACGGCGTCGAGGGACAGCGTCGCTTCGGCTCGAGTCGTCTGGAGTCCTCTGGACTCGCTCTTGGAGGTGGCTGCTCGAGATCTCGAATCTGGGAGTTTGTGTTCCAGGGCGGGAGTCCGTCCCCCGGCTCCCTCTACGGCGAGCGAAACAGGATTGTGAAGCGAGCCGGAGCGGTTCGAGGGTCGCAGGGATGCGACCCGAGATTGAGCTGGAGGTCGGACTCCCGCCCTGGAACCCGGCCAGCCCCAGACGCCCAGGGGGGCCACACGCCCCTTACGCCGAAATCCCGCTTGAAAAGCTTGACTTCCACCGGGCGGCCGGATAACGTGTCGGATTGCCGTTTTGTCGGCGAAAAACAAGAGCAGAGCAAATGAAACGCACCTTCCAGCCTTCCAATCGCAAGAAACTCAACGACCACGGCTTCCGCAAACGCATGGCCACCAAGAACGGCCGAGCGGTGCTGAAGCGGCGCCGCGCCAAGGGGCGCAAGCGCCTGGTGGTCCAGTCCGCCGCCAAGCGCAAGTAAGCTTGGGCCGGCACTCCCTCTCGGGGCGCTCCAACTTCAGTCGACTGTACCTTCAGGGCAGATCCTGGTCGTGCGGGGGCGCCAGAATACGCTATATAATTGAAGACCTCGACGCGCCCAGATTCGCCGTATCAATCCCGAAAGCATGCGGTAACGCAGTGATACGCAACAAGATACGCAGACGGTGGCGGGAGGCGATCCGTATCGTAGAGGCCAACCTTCCCACGGGCTCATACCAGGTCCTGATTCGGGGCGACGAGAGCGCCTTCGAGTACTCAGGCGCCCTGAAGATCCTCTCAGACTTTCGGAGCAGCATTGGTAACTAGCGTATTGACAACAAGTTACATGAGCGCAGTTCGGACGGTGGTCGGGATATATCGGCACTCGGTGGGACTGCTTCTGCCGACCGCCTGCAAGCACTACCCCACCTGCTCCGAATACTGCATTCAAGCCTTTGACAGTCATGGAGTTATAAAGGGCGCACGCCTCACGGTGCTGCGCCTGCTTCGCTGCCACCCCCTGTCTCGCGGCGGCTATGACCCTGTCCCTCCGGCCAGAGGCTAGCACATGGACAGGCGAACAGTCATAGCCCTGGGCGTCATCGGACTCATCTTCGTCCTCCTCCCCTTTTACTGGGAGTGGATTGGATTCGCGCCTCAGACCCCGCCTGTCGCCACTGACTCGCTGAGTGTGACCGGCGATTCGCTTGGTCAGTCTTCGTCTCCGGCCCCACTCGATTCAACAGTCTGGACCTCGCCCGACAGCACCGTTGCCGCCGGGTCCGCAAACGACACGACTCCCGAGCAGTTCACCACGGTCGAGACCGATCTGTACAGCGCTCGCTTTTCATCGCGCGGCGCCACGCTCGTATCGTTCAAGCTGAAACGCTTCCAGTATCTCGACGGCAGCGGGCAGATCGAGCTGGTTCCGAATCGGGCTGCGCACCCTCTGCACTTCTCGCTGCCGGAAGCCGGCAACCTCGTGTTCGAGGACATGTCGTTTTCCCCGTCCGCGCTCGAACTGAAGCTCGAAAAGGGCGCGGGGGATTCCACGCGTCTCACCTTCGACGGCCGCACGCAGGGCGGTGCGCCCGTTCGGGTGGAATACACCTTCCGCTCTTCGTCGTACCTGATTGGACTTAAGATCCACGTGGCGCATGAAGCCGAGTTGGTGCGCGCCACCCGGCTCGAAGTGGGCTGGCGCGGCGGGCTTGACCCCACCGAAGCCAACCGGTCCGACGACTATTCCTTCTACTCGGCCTATGTGCGACAGGCAGCCGAGGTCGCCAAGTTCGATGACTTCGAAGACGGCCAGTTGAAAGAAGGATCCGCCGGCGCCATCGACTGGGTCGGAATCAAGTCAAAGTACTTCTTCGTGGCGCTGATCCGCACCGACACCCAGGCGGAAGACTTCGAAGTGGCGGCCACCGAAACGGGCGTGTTGGAAGCGGGCCAGCAGGTAAACCGGCGCGAGTTCAGCGTTCGGCTCGGCAATCGCATCCAGGACGGAGCCGATCCGTCCTTTGATCTCTACCTCGGGCCGGTGGACTACTGGATCCTCGGCCAGGCCGGACGCGATCTGGACCACGCGGCGGAGATGGGGTACTGGCTCCTGCGTCCCTTTGCGGTGGCTATTCTCTGGTTCGTGACCATGCTGTACAAGGTGATCCCCAGCTACGGCTGGGTGATCGTGATCTTCACCATGGTGATGAAGGTGATTCTCTTCCCGTTCTCCCGGAAGAATTACCTGCAGATGCACCGCATGAAGGCGCTCCAGCCCAAGCTCAAGGAGATTCAGGAGAAGTACAAGGACGACTCGCAGGAACTGAATCGCCGGATGATGAAGCTGTACAAGGATGAGAAGTTCAATCCGCTGGGGAGCTGCATGTGGATGCTGCCGCAGCTGCCGATTTTCTTCTCCCTGTTCACCGTGTTCAAGTCCTACATCGAGCTGCGCGGCGTCGGCTTCCTGTGGCTCACCGATCTTTCGCAGGCGAACCTGCTCTTGTGTGGGTTCATGTCGGCCGCGATGCTCGGCCAGCAGTTGCTCACCAACAAGGATCCGAAGCAGAAGCTGCTGGTGTACGGCATGCCGGTGCTCATGTTCTTCTTCTTCCGCGGCCTGCCCTCAGGCCTGGTGTTGTACTGGACGGTGTACAACATCCTCTCCATTGCGGAGCAGTGGAGCGTGGAGCGGAGTCTGCCGCCCGTGACGCCTGCGGTCGTGGTGGCAGACACACCGCGGAAATCCGCCAAGAAGTAGACATGCCGTGTCAGCCTCGTATCTGGATGAGGCGCGTTCTGCCCGCAGCATAGCGGCGATCGCTACGGCACCTGGCGCCGGCGCCATCGGGATCGTGAGAATCTCGGGTGCCGACTCGCTGGCCATTGCCGCTCGCGTGTTCAGCCGCCCCGCAGCACTTGTTGGCGCTCCTTCCATGTCTTTGGTGCTCGGTCGCGTGATGTCCGGGGGCCGTCTCCCGATCGACCAGGTTCTGGCTGCCGTGATGCGCGCGCCGCACACCTACACCGGTGAGGACACGGTGGAGTTTCACGCGCACGGTGGTCGAGTGCAGGTGGAAGGAGTGCTGGCCGCGGTGATCGCCGCAGGCGCGCTGCCCGCGCTGCCAGGGGAGTTCACGCTGCGCGCATTTCTCAACGGGCGGATGGACCTGGTGCAGGCGGAGTCGGTGGCCGATCTCATCGCCGCCCCCACGGCCGCCGTGTCACGGAACGCTCTCGGCGCCTACGCGGGCACGCTTCACACACAGCTTCTGGATTTGTCCGCGAGGCTCACGAGTCTCAGGGCCCGCTTCGAGGCGGGCATCGACTTCGTGGACGATGACATTCCGGAGCTGGAGCTCAAAGCGATTCGCCCTGAAATGGAATCGCTTATTGAGATCGCAGGCGGGCTGGCGTCCACCTACAGCGTGGGAAGACTCCTGCGTGAAGGTGCCAGAGTGGTGATCTGCGGGCCGCCGAACGCCGGTAAATCATCGATCTTCAACTCGATTCTCAGGATGAATCGTTCGATTGTCACCGAGGTCCCCGGTACGACACGAGACGCCATCACCGAAATGGTAGATCTCGGGGGCATGCCTGTCATTCTGACAGACACTGCCGGATTGCGCGTGTCACATGATCCGATTGAGGCGGAGGGTATCAGGCGCGCGCGCGAGCTTGTGAACTCGGCGGATCTCATTCTCAGCATCGTAGATGTGACTACCATGTTGGAAGAGCCTGGGTTACGAGATGACAGGTTGACCGTTTACAACAAGTCCGACCTGACAAACGGCTCAGGACCGCATCATGTGGTCCAGGGCAGCACACTTCGGGTGAGCGCCTTCACCGGAGACGGGATCGCTGAACTTTGCGAGCAGATCTCGAAGCGCCTGGGTTCTACCATTCTCAGTTCGAGTGAAAGCGCCGTTACACGGCTGAGGCAGTATCAGGCGTTGCAGGCATGTGTATCCGGACTCGAGGATGCACGCCGCTGCATCGACCAGGAGGAGCCGCCGGAAGTTGTGGCACTCGAACTGCGAGAGGCGGCACGAGCGATTGACGAACTCGTGGGCAAAGTGTACGATGATGAGATCCTGGAGCGAATCTTCTCGGAGTTCTGCATCGGCAAATGAGCATTCAGCAAGATTTTGACGTCATCGTCGTAGGCGGTGGGCACGCGGGCATCGAGGCCGTTTCGGCCGCCACACGCATGGGACTGCGTTGCGCTCTGATCACAATGGACTCCACTCGCGTTGGCGAGATGTCCTGCAATCCGGCCATCGGCGGGCTGGCCAAGAGCCACCTGGTAAAGGAGATCGACGCTCTCGGTGGAGAGATGGGCAAACTTGCCGATCGGGCCGGGATTCAATTCAAGGTTTTGAATCGCTCCAAGGGGCCAGCCGTCAGAGCCACCAGAGTGCAATGCGACAGAAAGCTCTATCGCGAAGCGGCGCAGAGCCGTGTGAAGGAGCTGCCGAACCTGGCCATTCTGGCGGATGAGATCGTAGGGCTCAAGCTGTCCGGCTCGACAATCTCAGGACTCGAGTTGAAGCTGTCCGGGACAGTCTCCTGCCGCGCCGTGATTCTTTGTACCGGGACGTTTCTCGAGGGACTGACCCACTGCGGCCGGAACCAGAAGCGCGAAGGCCGATTTGGTGAGTCACCTAGCATTGGCCTCAGCACCCAGATGCGGGATCTGGGGTTCC
The DNA here is from genome assembly GCA_036745245.1 of Candidatus Zixiibacteriota bacterium. GTDB lineage: Bacteria > Zixibacteria > MSB-5A5 > JAUVRN01 > JAUVRN01 > DAIOGN01. The sequence goes on along the minus strand of DAIOGN010000020.1, from coordinate 18,996 downwards.
GCACGGGCCGCCTGAAGACCGGCACACCGCCCCGAATCGATGGTCGCACTGTGGACTGGAGCAGGACCGCCCCTCAGCCGGGGGATCATCCGGTTCAGCCATTCTCTCCGGAGACGGCAGATATCCGCCTGCCCCAGCTCGTTTGCCATCTGACCAGGACCAACGCCTCGACACACGACCTGATCCGATCCAGACTGGCCGAATCGCCCATGTTCAATGGCCAGATCTCTGCTGTGGGGCCACGGTACTGCCCTTCGGTCGAGGACAAGGTGGTGAGATTCAGCGAGAAAACGGGTCATCATATCTTCCTGGAGCCGGAGGGACTAGATACTGACGAGCTTTATGTAAACGGCTTCTCGACCAGTCTGCCTGCGGACCTCCAACTCAAGGCCATGCGGACGATTCCAGGGCTGGAGAATGTCTCGATGACTCGGGCGGGATACGCCGTCGAGTACGACTTTTTCCCCCCGGACCAGATTCGGCCCACCCTGGAGACCAAGCGGATCAGGGGCCTCTATCTGGCTGGCCAGATCAACGGTACATCAGGATACGAGGAGGCTGCTGCCCAGGGGCTTATGGCAGGGATCAACGCGGCCTGCGCGCTCCAGAATCGACCGCCGGTAGTACTTGGCCGCCACGAAGCCTATATCGGGGTTCTAATTGACGATCTTTGTACACTTGTCCCGGAAGAACCTTACCGCATGTTCACCTCCCGAGCCGAGTACCGTCTTATCCTCAGGGAAGACAACGCCGAGGAGCGGCTGATTGAGCAGGGAGCCGGCCTGGGGCTCATAACCACCAGCAGATTAGAGCGTTTCAGGTCCCAACGGCAGGAGGCCGACCGTCTCAAGGAATTGTTTCACGTGAAACATCCTGACCAGGATGGTCTCGACCCGTCACTCAGGGGACGGACGGTAGCCCAGATAGTCCGGCTCCCAGCCATGGCCCCCGAGGACGTTTTTCCCATGGACTCAGCCTGGTCACGGCTCGAACGCCGGTTTGCCGAGAAGCTTGCGATCGAAATAAAGTACGACGGATACCTCAGGCGCCAGGAGAGGGATATCTCACGGCTTTCAGCCATGGACGGGGTACCGGTCCCGGACGGCTTCGACTTCGAGCTGGTCACTGGTATCAAAGCGGAGGCCAAGGAAAAGCTGGCGAGGATTCGCCCTGCAACATTGGGCCAGGCCAGCCGAATCGCGGGCGTCACCCCGGGGGACATGGCCCTGCTATTCGTCCACATGAAACGCCATAAGCCGCCCAAAGCGGCCTGAGTGTTTCACGTGAAACACTCCGCCTCCACCACGGCTGTCCTGGAGTTCCTCAGCAAGATAAACCCCGCGCGGGACTGGGCCGTGAGCACGGGACCCCTTGAGAAGTACGTGGATCTTCTACTTCAGCACGCAGCTCGCCGCAACCTGCTGTCAGCATCACAGCAAAACCCGCCGGCAATCTGGTCCCACATCTTTGATTCGGTCCAGCCGCTCGCGCTTGGGATTCTCACGGGGCCCAGGACTCTGATCGACGCCGGCTCCGGCGGCGGACTTCCCGGCGTTCCACTCGCAATCGTGTGTCCGGACTGCAATGTGCTTCTGGTCGAGCGAAGCAACGCCAAAGCGGAGTTCCTCGAACTCGTGAGAGCCGTGCTCCCTCTATCAAATGCCGCGGTCTGCTCTGAGGAGTTGAAGTCCGTGCTTCGTAAGCAGCCAAACGACTCTGTCCTGCTCGCGCGCGCATTGACACAGCCTTCCAAATGGCGCTCGCTTCTCGACAAGTCTCCCATGAATTCAACATGGATCATCTTCGCAACAGAACACAATCAGAGTGAATGGTCCGTCGCAGCATCCGAAATGAGTCTTCACCTTGCGGCCACACACGAGTACTCACTTCCAGATTCTTCTGCAAAGCGCATTCTGCTTCAATTCTCCTGAGCCTGGATAATGTTCTTGCGGGCCGGCCGGCTCGGGCCTATAATTGTGGCGGTTTGGGAACTCAGCGCGACGCCTCGTTCAGGCTCGCCTAAGTCAACGCTTTTTCATAAGTTGGGCCAGCGTGGGCAAAATAATTGCGGTCGCCAACCAGAAGGGTGGTGTTGGCAAGACCACTACTTCTGTAAATCTCTCATCGTGCCTGGCGGTGGCGGAGAAGAATACTCTTCTCGTCGACATCGATCCACAGGCCAACACCACTTCCGGGATCGGTCTCGGCAAGCTTGGCGATCAGCCTTCGATCTACGAAGTACTCGTCGACGATGTCCCGATCCGCGACATCATTCGCAAAACCGACATCCCATTTCTCGATGTCGCGCCCTCGAGTTTGCGCCTGGTTGGCGCTGAAGTTGAACTGGTGCAGATACTTGCAAGAGAATACAAACTCAAGTCTGCGCTCGACAAGGTTCGTGACGAGTACGACTTCATCATCATCGACTGCCCGCCGTCATTGGGACTTCTCACCGTCAACACGCTGACCGCCGCCGACTCGATCATCATTCCGATTCAGTGCGAGTACTACGCACTCGAAGGATTGGGACAGCTGCTCAACACCATTCGCCTCGTGCAGAAACATCTCAACCCGAATCTCCAGATCGAAGGCGTGCTGCTCACCATGTTCGACGGTCGGCTGAATCTCTCCAAGCAGGTGGCCGACGAAGCGCGAAAGTATTTCGATGACAAAGTCTACGAAACTGTCATCAGCAGAAACGTGCGGCTGTCCGAAGCGCCGAGCTTCGGCAAGCCGATCATTCTTTACGACATTCTCTCTGCCGGTGCGGAGAGTTACATCAACCTTGCAAAGGAAGTGCTG
>DAIOGN010000020.1:0-16184 GCA_036745245.1 Candidatus Zixiibacteriota bacterium | reverse complement strand
AATCGTGCTCGGACGCGGCATCGGCGCCCTCATTCCCGACGGTGCTGCCGCCGCACCCACGCAGCCGGCGGCGTTCGCTGACATTCCGGTCGACAAGATCTCGCCCAATCCCGATCAGCCGCGCGCACAGATCGACCCGGCCACTCTTGTGCAGTTGTCGGAATCCATCCGGCGCGACGGTGTGCTTCAGCCGATCGTAGTGCACCGCCGCGGCGCCGATTTCGAACTCGTGGCGGGCGAACGGCGTTTGCGCGCCGCCGTCATGGCCGGTCTCACCACCATCCCGGCTCGTGTTCTTCCCGACATCGACAATCAGAAGCGCGCTGAACTTGCACTGGTGGAGAATCTCCAGCGCGAGGATCTCAACCCGCTCGAAGAAGCCGCAGGCCTGCACGAGTTGCAAACCACCTACGGGCTGTCGCAGGAAGAGGTGGCCCAGGCCGTCGGGAAAGACCGCAGCACGGTGGCCAACGCCATCCGCATCCTTCAGTTGCCCACCAGCGTGCGGGCAGCCATCGCCTCCGGGCGGCTCACCGCGGGCCATGGGCGGGCGCTGCTTTCGCTCTCCGACACGGCCGCCATCGAGCGCACCGCAAATCTCGCTATTAAGGAGAACTGGTCCGTCCGACAATTAGAAAGGGAGCTTTCCGAGGAGCGGCCGGCGAAGAAAGGGCGACCCATGAAGGCCGCCCGCAATCACCGGTACACGGCCGTGGAGGAAGCGCTCAAGAGAAAGTTCGGAACGCAGGTGACCATTTCGCACAGGCTCGGCAAAGGCAAAGTGATTTTCGACTATTACTCCGAAGCTGACTTAACACGTTTAATAGACCTCTTCGAGGTCAGATTGGACTGAGCGCATGGGCAAGGAAGACATTGCTGTCAACACCATCATCGGCAAGGGCGCCTCGTTCGACGGATTGCTCGAAATCACGGGCGGCCTGCGGGTCGATGGCACGCTGAAGGGCAAAATCCACAACGCCGACATCATCTTCGTTGGTCCCTCCGGCACGCTCGAAGCCGACGTGGAGGCCAAGGAGTGCATCGTGGGCGGCGTGGTGAGAGGCAACATCAAGGCCCCCGACAAGGTGGAACTCCAGGCCAAGTCGCAGGTGGAGGGTGACATCATCACCTACAGCCTGGTGGTGGAGCAGGGCGCCATCTTTCACGGCAACTGCCAGATGAAGAAACAGGGGCAGTCGGGTAGCGGCGCTCACACGAGCCCCAAGCCGCAGCAGCAACACAGCAACCCGTTCGCGAAAGAGGACACGTTGCTGTCGCCGCAGAAGGCCAAGGTCTGATTTTGTGAATAAGCCAGAGAGTCTGTGGATACAGCTATAAGCTGCTTATCCACAGACTCTTAGGCTTAGATCTAAGGCCGTATACAGGCTTGATTTCCACAACCGGAGCCTCCCGGGTTCGCCAGGGAGGCGTCCGTCGCCTGCCACTGGTGTGAATTATTCGCTTCGATGGGCATCATAAGGGTATTACAATCATCCAATTACAGAAACGACCCTGGCCAGCCTGGCGCAGGTGGTTCGTATTGAAGGAGAGGCAGTGCAGAGCTTAGAGGCGGTGCGGGAGAAGCGGGATCAGATTCGCTCTGAGGTTTCCAAAGTCATTGTCGGACAACAGCATGTAATAGATGAACTCCTCATCGCCCTGCTCTCCGGCGGGCACTGTTTGCTTGAAGGCGTACCTGGTCTGGCGAAGACTCTGCTCGTTTCCACTCTGGCCGGAGTACTGGATCTCCAGTTTCAGAGGATCCAGTTCACACCCGACCTCATGCCTACCGACATCACTGGCACAGAAGTTCTGGAGGAGGATCGCGCCACCGGGAAGCGCGCTTTCAAGTTCGTGAAGGGGCCCGTGTTCGCGAACGTGGTGCTGGCCGACGAGATCAACCGCACCCCCCCAAGACACAGGCGGCGCTGCTCCAGGCGATGCAGGAGCACGAGGTCACAGTCGCCGGCCACACATTTCACCTTCCGGAACCGTTCTTCGTGCTCGCCACGCAGAACCCCATCGAGCACGAAGGCACCTACCCGCTTCCCGAGGCTCAGCTCGACCGGTTCATGTTCAATATCCAGGTGAGTTATCCCTCGAAGTCGGAAGAGGAACAGATCGTCAAGACCACCACGTCCCAGGCGACCAGCTCCGTGAACAAAGTGGTGAGCGCCGCCGAAGTGGCCGAACTTCAAAAGCTCGTGCGCTCGGTGCCGGTGTCGGATCACCTCATCAGTTATGCGGTGCGCCTGGTGAGGCAAACGCGCCCGCACGAGAACGGGTCGGCTGAGTACATCCGCGACTGGGTGTCGTGGGGTGCCGGACCGCGCGCGTCGCAATACCTCATCCTCGCCGCCAAGACCCGCGCCATCCTCGACGGACGCAGCGCGCCCGACCCCGACGACGTGCGCTTTGCCGCCATTCCCGTGCTGCGCCACCGCCTGGTGACGTCCTTCACCGCCGAAGCGGACGGCGTCGACTCCGTGAAGATCATCGGCCAGCTGCTGGAGAAAGAACGGGCGTAACAGGAATGCTGGCGGGTGGGGGGGACACGCGTTCCCGGTTTCAGGTGAAACAGCTTCTCGATCCCAATGTGGCCGCGCGCCTCAAGGGTCTCGAGCTGCGCGCGCGCCTTGTGGTGGAGGGCTTCATCTCCGGCCTGCACAAGAGCCCGTACCACGGCTTCTCGGTGGAGTTCGCCGAGCACCGGCAGTACATGCCCGGCGACCCGGTGACGCACCTCGACTGGAAGGTCTTCGGCAAGACCGACCGCTATTACCTCAAGGAATTCGAAGAAGAAACCAATCTCCGGTGCCACATTCTGCTGGATTGCTCGGGGTCCATGGCGTTCGGCTCAGCCGGCACGCAGAAATTCGAGTATGCGCGCACGCTGGCCGCCGCCCTGGCGTACCTCATGCAAAGGCAGCGCGACGCGGTGGGCCTGACGGCTTTCTCCGACCGGCTGGTGGCCGATCTGCCATCGCGCTCGTCGCGGGTGCATCTGCATCATGTGCTCCGCGAGCTGTCGGCCCTGGAGCCGGCCAGCGCCACGAGCACGCGCGAAGTGTTCGGCACCATGGCCGACCGGCTGAAGCGCCGCGGCCTGGTGGTGATCATTTCCGATCTGCTCACCGACCCGTCCGTGGTCATCCGCGGGCTGAAGCACTTCCGGCACCGGAGGCACGAAGTCGTGGTGTTTCAGGTGCTGGACCCGCGCGAGCTCAACTTCGACTTTCCCCGCGCCGCCCGCTTCGAGGACATGGAGACCGGGGAGATTCTGCCCACCCTGCCGGCGCAGATCCGCCGCTCCTACATCGACCAGATGCAGAAACTCACAGACACCTACCGCCGCAATTGCCTCGAGTCGCTCGTTGATTATCATTTGTTGAATACGGAGGTTCCGTTTGGACATGCGCTGTACGCCTATCTCGGAAAACGCAGCCGGCTTTACTAGGGTTCGCTCCACCGCCACGCGCAGGGCACGGTCCGCTGCAAGTGGGCCCGGCGCGGCGGCACTTCTCGCCACCCTTCTGTTGCTGGGAGCCGGTCCGGCCTTCGCCGAGGAACTCTACCAGATCAAGCTCGAGTACCAGGTGCAGCGGGACTCTACCCGGGACCGCTGGACCACGGTGGATGTGGCCGACCTGAGGCTGCGGGCCGGCATGTCGGGGTACGCCTTCCTCGGCGACGCCGGCGTGAACCTGGTGGTCGCCACGGCCGGCGAACGCCAGTATTTGGTGGATTTCACGCTCACCACTCTCCCCCCGACGGCCACCGTGGTGAGCCGGCAGTTCGTGGTGGATCGGCGTCAGCAGATCAATGTGAGTGGGATTCGGTACGAGGTGCTCTTCCGGGCGCGCGTACTGGTATCCATTCACAACACGGAGGGCGAGCTGGAGTGCGACTTCGCCGTGCCCGAAGGGGCGCGCACCGTGGACGAGTTCGTTTCGGACATCCCCTTTCACGGCGCACCCAGCATGGTTAACGACACCCTGGTGGCCCTCGACAATGAGTTGTGGTGGGTGGATCCGTCCGCACACTTCGAGCTGTACTACGTTTCGAACACGCTGGGCGACTTCGCGTGGAACCTGTGCCGCAACTTTCTCGAGGAAGAGTATCAGGCGTTCGATAACGTGTTTCACCTGAACCGTGCACAGCGGGTGCATTTCTTTCTCTCCCCCTGCAGGGTGCCTGAGGTCAGCTGGATCCCCCACCGCAACTGGGCCGTGCTCCCCACCACGTTCCGGGCGTACGCCGTCTACAATCGCGACGTCAAGGACCTGTCCGGGGTGGCCACCAACCTGAATCACCTGTACCGCTATCTCGGGTACGCACCGCTCTGCCTGGTGGAGGGCGCCGCGCGCGGCTTCGAATACGACCACTACTACGCCAAGAAACTGAAGTGGTCGGGCGATCTGCCGCGGCCCTCGGAGTGGTGGATGACCTCGAAATACAAGTCGTATCCCGACAGCGGCCTGTACATCGCCTCGGGCTCTTTCGTGAGCTACCTCATCGCCACGCAGGGGCTCACGAAGTTCTTTCAGTTGTACGCCATGGCCAACGACTTCAACGCCGACTCCGTGTTCCAGCAGGTGTACAGTCGGAGCTTCAGGAGCCTCGAGGACGACTGGGTCCAATTCGTGGATACTCTTCGAGTCCTCCCCAACATCGCCCAGTATTTCGTGACGCGGTCCAAAGCCTTGGGTCGCAATGAGGAGTCGATCGAACTCCTGAACGTGCTGATCGAGGTGGACACGCTCGAACGCGACGACGCACGCGATCAGCTCTCGCTCCTGCATTTCCTCGAGGGTCAGTACAAGCAGTGCGTTGCCGACATCGACGGGATGTCCGACCGCTACCGCCAGGCCGATCGCATGATCCAGATGCGCAACAGCGCTCTCTTCTTCGACGGGCAACTGGACGCGGCACGAACGGGACTCTCCGAGCACCTCAAGTCGCCAAGAATGGAGAAGGTCATGCGCAGCGCGGTCTGCCTGATCTACGGCTGGCTCGAGCTCACGGAGGGCAACAGCGCCAAAGCCGACAGCCTGTTCTCCATACCCGAGGCGGGCGTCAAGGGCACCACGCTGGATCAGATTGAAATCGCACTGCATCGAGGCGGCGTGCGGCGCTCACAGGGGCGTCACGACGAGGCCGATTCCCTGTATCGCACGGCACTGAATACCTCGCTCGGCCTGCTCGAGGGGCGCCCGGGCGGCGGTGATTTGTATCTGCGCATTGGCGAGGCCTACGTGGGCTTGGGTCAGGCCGACACGGCTATGGTGTATCTCGACGTCGCGGAGTTCCTCGAATACCGGCCCTACTATGTGGGCCGCGTGCAGGTGGCCATGGGCAACGCCTACGACCTTCTGGGGATGCGCGACTTTGCCGTGCCCGTATACCGGAAGGTGATCGATCATGTCACGAGTTACCCGGCCCGCAAGCTGGCGTTGCGCTATCTGGAGACTCCCTACAGCGTGAAACGCTCCTCGTAAGCCCAACCCATGTTGCAATTCCTGCAGGGGTGGCTGTGGGCCTTCGGGGCCGCCGCCGCCCTGCCTGTGATCCTTCACCTGCTCTCGCGGCAAAGGCTGCAGAAGGTCCCTTTCTCCAGCCTGATGCTCCTGACGCGTCTGGAGAAAAGCCAGATGCGCCGGCTGAAGGTGCGGCAGCTCCTGCTTCTGATCCTGCGCACGCTGGCCCTGCTCACCCTGGTGTTCGCGTTCGCTCGACCTCTGTTACGCAACGCCGACTCGCGCTTGTCCAACACGCAGACGGCGGCCGTGCTCGTGATCGACGAATCGGCATCCATGTCGGCCATGGGCAACACCGGGCGTCGCATCGATCGGGCGCGCGAGCTGGGTCACAGCATCGTGGAGTCGTTCGGTCCGGGCGACCGGGTGGCGTTGTTGCCCGACACGGGCGGCGGAGCGCCTCCGAACTTCGAGTATGGCCGGGCCGACTGGCTGGCGCTGGTGGACTCCGTGGGAGCCTACGACAGCCGCTCCAACCTGGGCCAGGCCCTCCTTTGGGCGCGGCGTGCGCTCGACACCGTGAGCACGGGCGCGCGCGAAATCTATCTCGTCACCGACGGCCAGGCGTCGGCCTGGCAGAGCACGGCTCTCAGGCCGTCCGACGACGTGAAGATCTACGTGGCCGAGGTGGGCGAGGACCTTCAGCCCAATCGTAGCGTGCGTGGCGTGGATTTCGGCGGCGTGCTCTGGGTGGCGCATTCTCCCGCCGACCTGGTGGTGCGCGTGTCGAATTCCGGAAGCGACATTCATGACCTTCCCGTGAGCTTGTTCGTGGACGGCGGTCGCGTGGCGCAGAGCTCCGTGTCGATCCGTCGTGATGATTCTGCCAGCGTCTCTCTGACGTTGCCGGGGGTGGAACCGGGCTGGCACCACGCGAGAGTGGAAATCAGTTCCGACGCGTGGCCCAGGGACAATGTGCTGCACTTCGCCTTCGAAACCGCGGCGGGCCTGCCCGTGATGGTGGTGGGAGACGAAGCCGGACTGGTGGCTCCAGTGGCAGCGGCCTTGCGCCCGGGACCCACGGCCCGCACGCCGTTTCAGCCGGACGTCTCAAGCGCCGTGAGCCTGGGCACCGAGCTGGATCCGGCCGTGGGGCTGGTTGTGCTGGCCGGCGTGGAATCGCTTTCGCCCTCCGCCTGGGACAGGGTGCTGGAATTCGTTCGTGGCGGCGGCGGGCTGGTGATCTTCCCCGGTGCAAACTCCGACCGCGACAATTACACCCGGAACCTGCTGGAGCCCCTCTGGAATGCGCGCTGGGTGGGGCGCACCGACAGTCTGCCGGCCCGGAGCTTCGTGACACTTGAGAAGCCGCCGTCACATCCCCTGTTTCACTTCCTCGATCCCGGTGTGACCTTTCCTGAAATCCGATTCCGCGGCACGGCGCTCCTCACGCCGATTGCCTCCGGTGCCGTGAGGCAGCGGTTTTCCGACCGCTCGCCCGCGATGATCGAAGCGTCCCTCGGATTGGGACACGTGGTGCTCTTTACGGGATTCGCCTCACCTACGGAAAGCGACCTCGTGTTTCATCCTGTGTTTGTACCTATCGTACAGTCGGTGGCCACCTACGCCGCGCGGCGCGGCGCACTCCGCACCGAACCCTGGCTGGCGGTGGGTGCACGACCCGAGGGACTGCCGGTGGCGGAAGGTGAGTGGAACTGGGTGGTTCCTTCCGGAGACACGGCGAGTCTGCCCGGCGGGCCCATCACACTGCCCACACTGGCCGAGGTTGGGATTCATCAATTGCTGCGGGGCGATTCGGTGGTGGCGTACTTCGCCGCCAACCTCGACCCGGCGGAATTGGACCTAACGCCGTTTGCGGAGTGGGATGATGTTGTGGGTTCCGCAGAAGTGACTGTGCTGGATCCAACCGGCCCCATCGACAAGCTGATTACGGAGGCTCGGGTGGGGCTGGACCTGTGGTTTCCGGCGGCAGTTCTGGCCCTCGTATTTCTGGTGGCGGAGATGCTGGTGGCCTGGCCGGGGCGGAACAGCTAATCCGTTGTATAATAATGTATTAGGCCGGTGCTCCAGAATGTCATACATACAAAAGTGATGGACGTATATGCATATCCGATACATATTAGAAGCATGAGAACCACCATTAACATAGATGACGACCTGATCGCAAGGGCTCGTGAGCTCACGGGAATCCAGGAAAAGACGGCCCTGGTGAGAGAAGCGCTGAAGTCTCTGATCGCAGAGGAGGCAGGCAAGCGTCTCATTGCGCTCGGGGGCTCGATGCCGGGATTGCAACAGATACCACGCAGGCGTTTACCTCCTCGCGATGAAGACTGATGTGGTCGTCGATACATCCGTATGGATCGACCATTTCGCGACGAGTGTTCCCGGACTTGAATTGCTGATTCAGACAAAGCGGGCACGCTGCCATCCCATGGTTCTGGGCGAGGTCGCATGCGGCCATCTCAGGGATCGGCATCATACATTGAGGTGGCTTCGTGAAATCAGGCCAGCGTCCGTTGCAGCGCACGAAGAAGTACTGGCTATGCTCGAATCACTGGATCTCTTCGGGAGAGGATTGGGCTGGATCGACGCGCACCTGATCGCTTCCGCCATGCTTTCCGGAACCAGTCTGTACACTCACGACAAGGCACTCATCGCTGCCGCATCCAAGTTGGGCCTGCTTCACACCTGATTTCGCAGCGTCCACAAGGCAGCAACAACCGTCCTTCATTATGATCCTCCTCCAGGTTTCCAACGTCACCAAGACCATCGGCGAAGAGGTTCTCCTTCGCGACGTCAGCCTCACGCTTCAGGACAACCAGCGACTCGGCCTCGTGGGTGCCAATGGCTCCGGCAAGTCTACGCTGCTGCGCCTGATCGCCGGAGAGTGGGAGCCCGACAAGGGCTCGATCGACAAGCCGTCGGGTGTGCGCGTGGGATACCTGCCGCAGTCGGCGCGGGTGTCCGGCCAGAAGGCGCTCTTTGAGGAGATGGAGTCCGTCTTCGAAGGACACTCCAGCCACGAGCCATACGACTACAAGATCCGCATTGCGTTGGAAGGTCTGGGGTTGCTCGAAGAACATTGGCATCAGCCCACCGCGTCGCTCTCCGGCGGTGAGAAGTGCCGCGCCGCGCTGGCGCGCGTGCTCCTGCAGGAGCCGGATGTTCTGCTCCTGGATGAGCCCACCAACCACCTCGACCTGGATGGGCGAGAATGGTTGGAGGATTTCCTCGCGAAGTACAGAGGCTCCGCCATCATCGTGGCGCATGATCGCGTGATGCTCGACCGCTGCACCACCCACACAGCTCTCGTGCTGTCCCATGAGATTCGCACCTACAAAGGGTCCTTCGAAAAGAGCCGGGCGCAATGGGAGGGCGAACGCGACAGGCAGAATCTGGCCTTTGAGCGACAGCAGGAGTTTATCCAGAAGACCGAAGCCTTCATCCGCAAGAACATCGCCGGTCAGAAGACGAAGCAGGCTCAGTCGCGGCGGAAGATGCTGGCGAAGCTCGATCTGGTGGCGGCTCCGGAAAAGGAAAAGCGAGGTCCCAGGATCCGCTGGGCCGAAGCCGGCCGCAGTCATGCCGAGCTGTTCCGGCTGCAGCACGCGACCCTGGGGTATCCCGACAAGCCGCTGGCCAAAGTCGAGCAGTTGATCATGCGGCGTGGCGAGTGCATCGGCATCGTGGGTCCCAACGGTGCCGGCAAGACCACACTCATCAAGACGATCCTGGGAGAGCTCGAGCCGCTCACAGGCGAGGCGCGCAGGGGCTCGCGCACGGAGATCAGCTACTTTCAGCAGGAAGTGGCCGAGATGCACGTGGATCACACGGTGGAGCAGCACTTCTGGAACTCGGTGCCCAACTGGCACAAAGGGCAGGTGCGGTCGTACCTGGCCAAGTTCCTGTTTCGGGGCGACGAGGTGGACAAGAACGTGCGGGGGCTGTCGGGCGGGGAACGCCGGCGGTTGGAGTTGGCGCGCCTCACCGTGATGCCGGCACACCTGTTGATTCTCGATGAACCCACCAACCATCTCGATCTCCAGGCGCAGCAGGCGGTGGAAGAAGCGCTGAACGAATTCGACGGCAGTGTGCTCCTGGTGTCCCACGACCGCTGGTTGCTCGATGCGATGTGCGAGAGGCTGTGGGTGTTCGACGGCGGACGGGTGACGGAGCATCTCGGCAACTACGCCGAGTTTGTGGCCAAGCGCGAAGAGGCCGCCGAGTCGACCGCGCTCAGGAAGCGGGCGCCCGCCGCTCCGGTGACGAAGAAGCCCGACCTGAAAAAGGAGCAGAAGCGCCTGGCGAAGGTTGTGGCCGAAGCGGAGGCCAAGGTGGCTGCGCTGGAACGCGAACTCGAGCAGATCGACCTGGAAGGCCACGATCCCGCTGTCGCGGCAGACTGGTCGCGCCTGAACCGCCTTTCCACTGAAAAGAGCAAGAAGCAGCGCGAGCTGGAAAAGTGGATGAAGGCGTGGGAAAGCGCGTCGGCCGCCCTGGAAGAATTGGGGTCAGAGGCAAATTAAGGGAAAAGGGGCCAGCACACTTTTTCGAACCTGCCGATCACAGCTTGATTCCAGCGGGCCAGAAAAAGTGATCTGGCCTCTGGTCCCCTTTTTCTCCGGTCCCTCACCGCGCCGAGTTCGAATCCGGTGGATACTCTGGCGCGATCATTCCCCAGTTAAATCTTGCCTGAGACGTTGTGCCGTCGGGCCATAAGAACCCGAACGCGGGGGGCAGATTGCCGCAGTTGCGCTCGCCTTCCGGGACGTTAAAGGCAGAATCGAGTTGGATGATGAAGCTCTGGGTGACGTTGACGTCGTCATACAGGCAGCCGTCGATGCCCGCGGCAAAGTACCAGGGATTGCTGGCGTTGTTACACCCGTCAGGCCCGAACATGATCCAGGTCCCGGTTTCCAGAATGGCGGAACCCTGCAGGTTTAATACAAGCTCCCCCGTGCCCGTGTGAATCGACCCGTCATAGCCCCAGCTGCCGGCCGGGCTAAAGTCAAACGGAGAGCCCAGATCAACGAGTCCGTCATAGACAAAAGTGCTCGAGCAGTCCCCGATGGAGCCGGTATGCGTCCCGCCGGCTGCCGCCGCGGCTTCGCCTCTACCGGTGTTTTGGAACAACACGAGCGTTTCGAACGGATCCTCGCCGGGCAGTTCCCGAAACGAGCGGATGTCGGCGCGGAAGTGAATAGACATCGAAAAGCTGACGAAGGCGCTGTCGGGTTCCGCCCGCCGTGCATAGAAGAAACCTTCCCAGGACGACAGATTCGCCGGGTTGCTCTTGCGTTTGACCAGCGGTGCGGCGTCGCCATCGCTTTGTCCCACCTCAACGATTACCGTTCCCGCCGCCTGGTCTCCGAAAACGGGCAGCTGGCAAATGATCAGCTCCGGCTGCCAGTTCATGACTGCAAGCGGGTCGCCGTTCATCGTGACGTTGCGGTGCGCACTCCCGGGGTCTGTCCCGAACGACCCTGAGATGCTCAACATGGAACTGATGCCGTACTCATCCAGCCCGAGAAACTTGATGGTGGGCATAAGCAGGCCGGAGTTGGTCGAATCGCGGGTCACCGTCAGCATGGCCCCCCTCCAGGGATCGCTCAGGTAATTGACGCCGGCCACACTCCCAGCGTCCTGCATCACTGAAGCGAGGTCGAAAGGACGCTGGTCGGGATCTTCGTCGGGATCGACTTCGTTGGTGCCCAACAGCCGATCGAAAAGGTAATGCGCCGTGCGGTAGGCAAACGCGTCGTCCACTTGCTTGGTCCACCCCAACACTGCGGAGGCGCCCGCCGTGAGGAAGGCGTCGGCCAGGCCCGGGTCGGCGCCGTAACAAGCGTCGACATACACCAGGCTGTTGGCGAGGAAGCTCATGTGATTGGCGATGAAAGCGTTGGTAAGTCCGTAGTGCTTCGTGAAGCCGCAACCGCCTCCGGGCAAATTCGAGGCCTCGATCATGTAGGCTAGTTCATAATTGTCGAGCAGGGTTTCGAAATTGGCCTCATTGGCGATGGTGGGAATGGACAAGGTCCACAGGGCCATGGTGCGCAACGAATCTTTGTCGAGCCCGGGTCCACCGTGCGTGTTCAGGTAAAACACACCGTCGTCCTTGACCTCCAGGAAGTTGCTGACCGTGGGATTGATGGACCCAACGCTCGTGTAGTCGCCTAAACGAAGCAGGTACTCAACGCCCAGCGCAGAATTGCGATGGCATGTGCCGATGGCATTCCAGGCACGGAATTGCATGGATGCGGGCATCTCCGGTGGCACCAGTGCGGTGGGTTTAGATGAAACCGTAGCGCGACCCGCCGGCCTGATCACAGGCACACGCTGACGCTCAGGCGGCTGGTGATTCCGGTTCAGGATCGATACGGGGGCCACGAGCGTATCCGTGCCACCGGGACGATTATTTGGAATGACCAGCATGCGACCGTCCGGAAAGTGTGCCCAAACCGTTGTGGTACCGGGCGTGATTCCGGCGGCCTCGATGCCGGACAGAGAATCGAGGAAACCCACTAGCACCTGAGCCAGGGAATCCTGGGTCAGCGCTGCCCAATCGCCCAGATTGAGCCGGGCCTCAATCGAATCCAGCGTGGCGATCCTGGCGGTGTCAGACACGGCGATCACGCACGACCACTGGGCAGGGACAATGGTGCAAACATCGCATGCGGCATCGCCCGCCCTGAACACAAGGTTGACCAGGAAGATGATGTCCGCGGAAGAGATGTTACCCGAACAGTTGGCGTCCCCGGCGGCAGTGCATGGAAGAGGATCGGGGCCCGCACGAAATACGTGATTCACCAGGTAAATGATGTCCGCGGGTGAAATGGCCCCGTTGATATTGACATCTCCAGTCAGAGCCACGGGACAGGGAGCCAGCGCCGCATGGGCGGTTGGACCAGCCAGAATCTCCGTCTGAGGAGACGCAATGACATTTCCAGGCGAAACAGAGGATTCCCAGAGTACGAGGCATAGATAGAGACAGGTCGCGGCGGCGAAACCAATTGTTCCAAGCCAGCGGGATGGCACCATGGTTGCACGCTCTTTCCAACGGTCAGGCGTTGACTGGTGTGAGCCGTATGGAGCGGCCGGCTTCAGCGGTTGAGACCGACTGCCTCAGTCTCTTGCAGCTACTGGAGTATAGCTCAAACTGCCCGAAACACAAGGGGTCGCGAAGCCATGGGAAAGGGGGCCGAATAAGTAGGGTCAGACTCGACCTTTTAAAAGTCGAGTCTGACCCTACTTTCCTCAGCCGTTGTAATGGCGGAACATGGCGACGAGCAGGGCCAGCTCGGGATGAGCGGCGGAGAGCCTCGGAAGCACCAGGCGGATGCGTGATCGGTAGCTCCTGAGCTTCTCGAGCAGCGGCCGCACGTCATCGGGATGCTCATAGCGGAGCCTGCTTAAGTCCAGTACCAGCTGAGCCCTGCTCCGCGCCAGAGAGTCATGGATTCGCTGCGCCAGACTTTCCGCATGGCCGGCCGGGAGGACACCCTCCACACGCAACCACACCTGCTTTTTCGCGTGCTGCAGGTCCACTTTCAGGGAAAACTCCGGAATGGAGCCCTTTGTAAGAAGGCCCTCCCAGAGCTGAAAGCCCTGCCAGCGCTTGTCAGGCAGACGGTAGGCGGTGCGCACCATCCTGGGGTGTTGGAGCCAGTCGAGTTTGAGCGTGAGCGCCGTCCACAGTGCGCCGCCCAGGGCCACCAGGGATTTGAATCGCTCGGCTGTCGTGGGACGTCCCAGTTCTGCATGCAGACTCTGCTCCACCTCGCCGATCCAGCGCCGCACGCGCGGATTGGGGCCGAGCCACCGGCCGGCGAGATACGCCGGATAGGCGTTCCGCAACTCCCTGGCGTAATGCTCTGCCTTCCGGCGCAGGGCGGGATTGGGTGAATCCTTGAGCTTCCGGTAGCCAAGCAGCCGTGTCTCCTGCACGCGTATGATGCTGGGGCCCAGCCTTTCGAAGTCCTGCTGGAAACACCAGCGCTGGAGCTTCTCAATCTGATCAGGCGATAACGTCGGATGCTTGATCATGGTGGTAAAGCCGTCTGCGCGCCTGTAGAACAGCTCGGGGTCCCTGACGTACGCGTCGTGCAGCAGATGATCCTTGATGGTGCGCTCGTACAACGGAGTGCCGGGTGGAGGCCCATAGATCAGGAACTGTGCCAGCGCAGGCTTGAGCTTCAGGAGGCCGTCGAGTTCTTCGGCCACCACGGCCTCGGTCTGGTAATCAAATCCCACGATCATCGACGTGAGCACCGTGATGCCGTGCTCGCGGAACTCGGTGAGAATGTCTTCGATGGGTCTGCCCTGCTGTTTGGCGTACCCGGAGCGGGTGCCCTCGTAGCCGATCCAGAGCCCATCGATCCCCATCTCGAGGATCTCCTCCACGGTGTACTGGCTGATCGCCTTGACGCTGGCGAACGCGAACGTGGAGAGCGTCCTGCCACCCTTCAGCACGCAATCGCGGTAGGCCATGGCCCGTTTCCTGTTGAGCAGAAAGTCCTCATCCACGATGAGGAACACCAGGTCCGGATCCATGTCCAGGTAGCGCTCGACAAGTGCGTAGATGTCCCGGGCCTCCGGCAATAGCCGGATGTGCTGGCGCTTGAAAAAGTGTGAGGTACAGCAGAAATCGCAGCCATTGGGGCAGCCCAGCCCCGCGAGAATGGCCCCCGTGCCCCCCGACACCGGCAGCGAGAACACGCTCATCCGGTTCACGATGAGCGGGTGCTTGTACGGCATGGGGATCTCGGGTTCGCCCAGCACTCTGCGGAAGTACGCCACGCCCTCCTCACGGCAGATGAAATCGGCATACGGCTTGAGCACATCGTCGCCGAGTACGGTGCCGTATCCACCCAGAACGATTTTGGCCTCGGGCGCATACTGGCGCACCAGGGCGACGGTCTCCTTCAGCTTGTGAAAGACGGCCATGAGGAAAGAGATCCCCACATAGTCGTATCCCTTTTTCAATTCACGGATGAGCTCTCGCTTCGATGGATACTGCAGCACCACCGTGGGAGCCTCCAGGTTCTCGGCGATGTATTCGAGCGAATAATGGCCGTTCACCGTACGTGGGCTGAATACTCCTTGAGCGCGTGTCACCTGGCTGTTCAAAAGCTCATACCCCACCGAGGGGGCGTCGCCGTGACTCGGCCCCAGGGGGCGACAGACACTGGTGAGCAATACTCTCTTCTTCATGGAAGTGCCCCGTCGGACATTCTACCGCCTGGGTGCGGATCTGCGCTCGTGAAGCGTGTCGCGCCGCGGGTCAAACCTGGATCGCTACTATTGAAAGTCAAGCCGGTCCAACATAGCGCGAATGCTCCCTGTGGCCAAGCCCATGCTGGTGTCCGCCGCTCTGTATCAGAGCTGGACGGTGTCGCTATCGGCAAGAATCATGTAGCCGGGAGACATTGGGGTCAGAGGCAAATCAGCCGCCGAAAGGCCTGGCGCTTTTCCCTTGTGTATTGTTGACTGCTGTGTCATATATTGTGGACGGAGGGCGCGAGTATGCGTGCGCACCATCGAGCCCGTCTGGTCGTCGTTTGCCAGGTCGTTCTGGGCCTGAGTCTTTTCTGTCCTCCGGAAGTGCGTTCGGAATCCTACCGGGCCACGTTCGAGGACAAGCTCCTGATCCAACCCAGGGTGACCAGCGCCACGCTGGACACGACCAACTTCGAAGAGCCCGCAATTCTCCTTACAACACAACGCGGACCTGCGGGTAAGGCATACGTGTACCGACTCGCCCTGTCCAATCTTCGCATCACGGACACCGTTGCCACAGACTATTCACGCCGGTTCGTGAGGGCGATAGCGGCGCATCTGGACAGCCATCCGATGGCCGACTTCGTGGTGGCGACGGATAGCACAGTCCGAGTGATCCACTCCGAAGGTGGCTTTGAAAAGTCGCTTCCGATTCCTGGACTCGTCGGGAGCCTTGCCGCCGGTGGACCCGATCGACAAGTGTGGGTTGGCTACAACCGTGATTCCACGTATTCGTCAGGAATGTGGTACAGTTACAACGATTGTGTTGGAGCGGTGCTGCGCTTTGAGTCCGCAGGTGCTTATGGCACCGAGGTGCTGCCAGGAATATCAACAGTCGACCTGCGCTGGCACGACATCGACGAAGATGGTCAGTCGGAACTTGTGGCCCTGTGGGACGGCCACGGAAGTCTCCACGATGGCACGCCCGGTCTGGGAGGCCTCTACAGCTGGGAGCAATGGAGCTATGGGTACAGTTTAATACCGATGGACTCCGATGCGCGTTACATGAGCACGATCGCGAGCCTCAGAGTGACCGGCTCAGACTCATGGGGGGGATTGTTCGTTCGAGGCTCCATACTGCTCAACCTTGGGCCGGCAGCCGGCGGGTGGAGGATCTTCACATCGTACAATGTGCAGAGCGGGAGAAACTACACCTGGAATTCCTGGATTGACCGTCTTACGGCCCACCCACTCCAGGGCGGTACGGCGGTGTGGAGTCGCCTCGGAGTATACTCGGGCCCCGTCGCATGGGACGTGGACCTGGATGGCTCAGCCGAGCTTCTGCTCTCCCATGTGGATTCGAGCAGACAGATTTGGAATCTGTATCTCGATCCAGTCACCGGTGACTCCCTTGGCTTCATCGAGTCGGAACGCCAGCTTACCCCTTGGGGTGGCACCACGCTCTCC
>DAIOGN010000019.1:1830-33938 GCA_036745245.1 Candidatus Zixiibacteriota bacterium | reverse complement strand
CCCTCCACATCCTGGCGGGTGACGGTGCGGATGTGTTTCAGCAGGTATTCCTGGATGCGGTCGGCCCAGATCTTGGCGCTCGGCGTGGCCGGGGCGATGAGCGCCACCTTGGAAGCCGTTTGCCCCTGTTGCCGCTGTCCTTGTCCCCGTCCCCGCTCCTGGCCCTGTCCCCGCTCCTGCCCCCGCTCCTGGCCCTGCCTCCCACCCTGTTGTCTTTGACCTCGCTGTCTCTGGCCCTGGCGCTGGCCTTCGCCACGCTCCGGCCGCTGTCTCTCAGCACGTTCCGGCCGCTGCCCTTCGGCGCGCTCGGGCCGTTGCCTCTCTACGCTTTCCGGCCGTGGCTCCTCGGCTTGCGCTTCCACTTGCCCTTCCGCCTGCGGCTGGCGCTGCCCTTCGCGCTGCCTCTGCGATCTGCCGCG
Source organism: Candidatus Zixiibacteriota bacterium (assembly GCA_036745245.1). Taxonomy (GTDB): domain Bacteria; phylum Zixibacteria; class MSB-5A5; order JAUVRN01; family JAUVRN01; genus DAIOGN01. The sequence goes on along the minus strand of DAIOGN010000019.1, from coordinate 33,519 downwards.
ACCGCCGCGCCTCCGGGGACGCCCGCGGCCACCCCTCTCAGATTGAGGCCTGTCGGATTGGGACCTCTCTGATTGGGGCCCCTCGGACTGCGACCCCTCGGACTGAGACGGCTCAGGTTGGGAGGGCTCGGATTGCGGTTCCTGTGACTGATCGTTTGAATCCATATCCCTGTATAATATCCCGGTGGTGACTTGGTTTCAACTGCAATGGCCCTTGCGGCTTGACTTTAGTCTTCCCGGCGGACTACTCTGAATCATGCCGCCTGCCAAGGCATTGAGCCTGGACGATCCGCGCTTGAGGCAGGCATTGACCTCCCGTAGTGTGGTCTGCCTGACGGGGGCCGGCATTTCAGCCGAATCGGGCATCCCCACCTTCCGGGGGCCCGACGGGCTCTGGAAACGGTTTCGCCCCGAAGAACTGGCCAATTTCGACGCCTTTCTGGCCAACCCAGAGCTAGTCTGGGAGTGGTACCGGTACCGCCGGGACAAGATCGGCTCTGCCCAGCCCAACGCAGGGCACCGCGCTCTGGCCGCCTGGCAGGATCGTGGACCCGGCGAATTCCACCTGATCACTCAAAACGTGGATGGCCTGCACCAGCGTGCGGGCTCCCGGGACGTGATCGAGCTGCACGGGAATATCTGGAACGACAGGTGCCTCGAATGCGGCAGGATGCAGGAGTCAGACTCAAGCGAGGTGGCGGGAGTACCGCAGTGTGAATGCGGCGGGAAGATGCGTCCCGACGTGGTGTGGTTTGGCGAGTTTCTGCCCGAAGCCAAACTCGAGAAGTCGTTCGATCTTGCGGCAGCCTGCGAAGTGTTCCTTCTGGTGGGCACATCGGCCGTGGTGCAACCGGCGGCGGGCCTGCCCGTGCTGGCCAAGCGCAACGGCGCCTGTCTCATCGAAGTAAACCCCGAGCCCACGCCGCTATCAGACCGCGCCGATTTCAATTTCTTCGCCCCGGCCGGCGAGGTGCTGCCGCGCTTGCTTGAGGCCGGCTCATGAAGCGATGGGTTCTGGCCGCGTGCCTGCTCGTGGCCGCTCTCTCCGGCTGCGTGTATTACAACACCTTCTTCCACGCCAAACAGGCGTACGGCGAAGCCGAAAAGCAGCGCCTGAATTCACATCAGGAATTCGTCAAAGGCAGCCCCACCGGCAAGTACAACGAGGCCATCAAGAAGGCTTCGGCGGTGCTGCAGAATCATCCCAAGAGCAAATACGCCGACGACGCCTTGCTGCTCATCGCCAAGTCGTTCTACTACACCGGCGAATTCAGCCGCGCTCGTGAGAAGTGCGTGGAACTGTCGGGCGTATTCCGCGACAGCAAGCTTCTGCCCGAGGCCCGATTCTACCAGGGCATGTCGGAGTACTATCTGAAGAACACCGAGAAGGCGCTCGTCATGCTGCGCGAGATGGCCGACAAGGCCGACGACGGAATGCTGCGCGAGCGCGCGTCATTCATGCTGGCGCGCATCCCGTTCGAGGAGGAACGGTACGAGGAAGCCCTGCCGGAGCTGGCCCACTTCATCGACAAGTTCGGAGGGTCCGAGTATCGACTGCGCGCCGACTCCATGCTCGCAGCGTCACACTGGGAAGTGGGACATTTCGATTCGGCCGACGTGGCCTATCACAAACTGTACGATCGTGCCACCGATCTCGAGCTGAGGTACACCGCCAAGTTCAGGCAGGGGGAATCGAGATATCAGCTGGCCGATTTTCCCGGCGGTCTGGAGATCTTCCGCGAACTCGAAGATGACGAGCGGTACTTTTCACACAAGGGCATCGTGGAGTACGAAATCGCCATGGGGCTTCTGGCGATGGACTCCATGTCGGCGGCCCTGGAGATTCTGTACCGGTTGCCCGAGGACTATCCACGCACGGAAGCGGCCGGGCGTTCGCAGTTCGCGTTGGGCACCATCTACCAGGAGCGCGGTGACAGTCTCGGGTCTGCGCAAAGCTATTTCCAGGAGGCACCCAAGAGCTGGGGGGGTGACCAAGAGTTCACCGACGCCTCCATGGAACGCGCACGCGAAATCACGGAGCTGTTGTCGCTTCAGAAAGGACTCACGTCGCAGGACTCCTCCGGTTATGCCGAGTCGCAGTTCCTGTTGGGAGAGCTGTTCCTGAGACAGCTCGACAACCCGGATTCGGCTCTGGAAAAATTCCGTCTCGTGGTGGACGACTACTCCGAAAGCGAGTACGCGCCGCTGGCGATGCTGAATCTGGCAGAGGTGGCACTGGAGTCCAGGGCCGACACGCCCATGGCCAACAACATCTATCAGACGCTGGTGGTACGCTATCCCGGCGCCGAAGCGTCGATTCTCGCGCGCCGCAGACTGGGCATGGCCCCGCCATCTGACATCACGCAGTCCGACATCCTGCTCATGTACGGCGCTGAGACCATGCTGTTCGAAGAGAACAATCCCGACTCGGCTCTGGTGCTGTATGCCGAACTGGCGACGCGCTTCCCGGAAAGCCCGCTCGTGCCGCAGACGTACTACGCCCAGGCCTGGATCCTCGAGACCTACTACCCGAGGGAAGACTCGGCGGTGGTGTTGGCCTACCAACAGGTGGTGAGGGGGTTCCCCGGCACGACCTATGCGGAGGCCGCTCAGCTGCGCCTCACTCCCACGCCGCGCATGGTGCGCAACGCCGGTTCCACCCGCCGAGTGGAGGAGCCGACCGACACGGCCTACGTCGACACGGCGGCCGGCAAGACCACCATCGCCGACATGGCCGACACGATGCGCACGGCGCCCCGGCCGAAGTTGGAAGGCGTGTTCGACTACCCGGCCGTACCGAATTTCAGGTGGCAAACCGCTGTGACGGTCACGTTCAAGATCCACATCAATGACGATGGGCGTGTGGACAGAGACTTCGAACTCATGGGTACGTCAGGGTACAAGGAGATCGACGAGGCGGCCAAGATTGCCATGCTGCAGACCACATTCAATCCACAGGACCTCGATCCCATCGTGACCTTGCGACGAGAGTGGTATAAGTATTCATTTCTCATCCCTCCTGAGGGCCAGTCCAAGGAGGAATACCAGCAGCAGAACCCGAACGACCCATTCGAACCTCTCAACCCGTTCGACGAGCAGTGAGCGATCTGGTTTTCGACGCGCGTGTGGCGGCCCAGGAAGACCTGGGGTCCGACATCCGCCTCTTGCGCCTCTCCGTGCCGCGATCTCTCGAAGGCTTTCGCGCCGGACTCTTCCTTCACATTCAGGTGGACCCGGGTCCGTTGCCGCTGTTCCGGCGGGCATACTCCATTCTCGCGGCGCACGGGAAAGAAGTGGAAGTGCTGTACAAGGTGTCTGGCGCCGGCACGAAGCTTCTCGCCCGACGCGCTCCCGGCGAATCGATTTCGGTGGTGGGGCCGCTCGGAAACAGCTTCACGTCTCCGGCGAAGGATGAGGTGGCTGTCATGGTGGCCGGCGGCGTGGGGTTGCCGCCCGTGTTGCGCTGGTCGGAGAACCTTTTTGAAGCAGGCTGGGCAGCCAATCGCCAGGTGATGCTTTATGGCGCGCGGGACTCGGGCGAACTGGTGCTGCGCGATCGAATCGCGAAGCTGGGCGTGCGCACTGAGTACGCCACCGACGACGGCAGTTTCGGACATCGGGGCCGCATCACCGAACTTTTGGCACGCGAACACGAGAAGGCGGGCGCACAGGGATTGAAGGTGCGCTACTACGCCTGCGGCCCGGCCGCGATGCTGGCCTCCTGCGCTGAGTTCAGCAAGAACACCGGAGTGCAAGGGGAGCTTGCTCTTGAAACTGCCATGCCATGCGGTACGGGCGTGTGCCTGGGCTGCATCGTCCCCTGTCATCAGGGAGACCAGATCAGGTACAAGCGCACCTGCATGGAAGGGCCCATTTTCGATGCCGGTGAGGTGGTGTGGCCGTAGATCTGCGTACACAGGTGGCGGGAGTGTCCATGACCAATCCCATCTGGGTGGCCTCGGGCACGGCCGGGTATGGCGAGGAACTGGCGAAGTTCTTTCCGCTGTCGAAACTGGGCGCCTTCGTCACAAAGACGATCACGCCTGAACCGCGTCCCGGGCACCCTCCACCGCGCACGGCCGAGTTGCCCATGGGGATGCTCAACGCCATCGGCCTGGCTAACGTGGGCACGGAGGCGTTCATCCGCGACAAGCTCCCCTTGCTGAAGGCGTCGGGCACCACGGTGGTGGTGAACGTGGCGGGGCGTCGCATCGATGAATTCGCGGCCCAGGCCGAAGCCATCGGGAACTGTGAAGGAGTACACTTTCTCGAATTGAATCTTTCGTGCCCCAATGTGAAGGAAGGGGGCACCGAGTTCTCGGCCGATCCGCACATGGCCGAGAAAACCGTGCGCGCCGCCGTGGACAAAAGCCGCGTGCCGGTGATCGCCAAGCTCTCTCCCAATGTGGCCGACATCGGCTCGATCGCGCGCGGCGCAGAGGCCGGCGGGGCTGCGGCCTTGTCGGTGATGAATACGCTCGTGGGCCTGGCCATCGACGTGTGGCGCCGCACGCCGCGCATCACGTTTGGCACCGGCGGATACTCGGGACCCGCGGTAAAGCCCGTGGCCCTGGCCATGGTGCACAAGACCTACCGCGCCGTGAAGATTCCGGTGATCGGCATCGGCGGGATTGCCACGGCCATGGACGTGGCCGAGTTTCTGATGGCAGGCGCCACGTGCGTACAGGTGGGGACGCAGACCTTCGTGACTCCCACCACGGCCGCCACTCTGGCCGACCAGCTCGGTCCGTTTCTGGAGAAGCTGGGCGCCCGTTCCAGCCAGGAGCTGGTGGGCACACTCAAAATCTGAACCGAGGAGCACATGGAATTTGCCGAACGATTCGCCCAGGTGGAACACCGCGGGCGGCTGTGCGTGGGACTGGACCCGCACCCCGATGAACTTCCCGAGCACATCGCCTGCGACCGGCAGGGCGTGGGAAGGTTCCTGGGCGCGGTGATCGAGGCCACGGCCGCATACGCCGTGGCGTACAAGCCCAATTGTGCGTTCTTCGAATCGCTGGGACCGTGGGGCTGGGAAATCCTCGAATCTCTGCGCGGTGTGATTCCCACAGACAAGCTGCTCATTCTCGACGGCAAACGCGGCGACGTGGGCCACACCGCGGCGCGCTATGCGCACGCCGCATTTCAGCGCGTGGGCGCCGATGCAGTGACACTGTCTCCGTTTCTTGGCGCCGACAGCGTGGAACCGTTCGTGAAGTACCCCGACAAGGGGGCCTTTCTTCTGTGCCACACGTCCAACCCCGGAGCGGCGGAGTGGCAGGGCTTGAACGTGGACGGGGAACCGTTGTTTCTGCGCGTGGCTCGCTGGGCTCCCACCGTCTCCAAGCACGCAAACGTCGGACTGGTGGCGGGAGCCACCCGGCCGGAGGCGCTCCAACGCATCCGTGAAGCTGCGCCGACGTTGCCGCTATTGATTCCCGGCGTGGGGGCGCAACAGGGCGATCTGAAGGCTGCCGTGCGGGCGGCCGCAGGCGGGCCGTTCCTGATCAACGCCTCGCGAAGCATCGTTGGCGCGTCACGGGGGAAAGACTTTGCCGATGCGGCGGCCGACGCCGCCGCTCACCTGCATTCCGCCATCGCAGAGGCGGAGGGCGCACGTGTCGGTACGTAGTTTTTTCCAGCCGCTCTACAGGGCCGAACTGATGCGCCAGATCGACCGCTGCGCGATCGATACACACGGAATCCCCTCGCTGGATCTCATGGAAAACGCGGGAACGCGGTCGGCTGAGATCGTCCTGGACCTGCGTACCGAACTGAAGGTGGATGGCACCGTGCTGGTGCTGTGCGGCCCGGGCAACAACGGTGGCGACGGTCTCGTGGTGGCGCGCTGTCTGGCCGCCCGAGGCGTGAAGGTGAACGCGTTCGTGATTGCACAGGAGAGCGCGCTCACACCCGATGCACGCGCCAATCTCGATCGTGCACGCAAGGCGAAGGTTTCGGTGACGCTCACACCGCCCGTGCAGATTCCCCCCGACACGGGACTGGTGGTGGACGCGCTACTCGGCACCGGAGCGCGGGGAGCCCTGAGATCGCCTTTTGATGAATGGTCTGCCGCCTGCCGACAGGCCGGCGTACCGGTGGTGGCCATCGATGCGCCCAGCGGAGTGGATCTCGACACCGGAGCGGTGGAAGGCGAGGCGTTTTCGGCTGTAGCCACGGTGGCGCTGGGCGAATTGAAACCGGGGTTTTTCCTGTTTCCCGGGCGCAGCCACGCAGGACGCGTGGTTCAGGCCGACATCGGCCTGCCCGCACAGGCGCGCGCCGCCGTGCACACCGATCTCTATCTCATCACTGCCGCGGGCGTGCGCGACATCCTGCCCGAGCGGCCGCGCGACGGACACAAGGGCACGTTCGGACGCGTGGCAGTGCTGGCGGGCTCCACCGGCATGAGCGGCGCGGCGATTCTGGCGTCGGTGGCGTCACTGCGCGCGGGGTGCGGACTGGTGAGCCTGGGCGTGCCTCAGAGTTTGAACGACGTGTGCGAAGTGAAGGCCACGGAAGTGATCACCAGGCCGTTCCCGGAAGTGAAAGGGAAGGGCACGTTTTCAAAGCGGTCGTCTGGTGAAATCGTGCCGTGGCTGGAACCGGCACAGTCCCTGGTGATGGGCTGCGGGATGGGACGGCACCACGAGACGCAGGAACTTCTGGGCCTCCTGGTGGAGCGCCAGACGGCACCCCTGGTGCTCGACGCCGACGGATTGTTCCCTTTTGGAAAAGACCCTGATCGGCTGGTGCGACATCGCGCGCCTCTGGTGATCACGCCACATCCCGGCGAGCTGGCAAACCTGTTGTCGGTGAGCCCCGACGAAGTGCAGGCCGATCGCATCGCCATGGCGCGGCGAGCCGCACGTCATTTCGACTGCGTGTGCGTTCTGAAGGGAGCCACCACCGTGGTGGCCAGCGTGACCGGTCAGGCCTACCTCAATCCCACGGGCAATTCCGGCATGGGCACAGCCGGTTCGGGCGATGTGCTGGCCGGGATCATCGGCTCGCTGGTGGCACAGGGGATGTCCATGCTGGGGGCGGCCACCGCCGGTGTGTACCTGCACGGCCTCGCGGGTGATCTGGCGGCGCAGATCGTGGGTGAACGCGGCCTCATCGCCTCCGACCTCATCGACTCGCTCCCCGACGCCCTCCTGAGTGTAGAATCGGGTGAGTGGGCCGGCTATTATTGAGGGTGCACGTGTCGGTCGAGTATTTAGGAGCGTGGGGACGTCGACGTCTCGCCGCGGGGCTCTGCGCCTGCTTGTGCCTGGTGGCGGGTTCGGCCCACGCGCAACCCGTGCGCCGCGGCTACTACCACGGCGACTGGACATCGTTTGTCCCCATCCGTCACGTCACCGGTCTCGCGCAGAGTTTTGACCTGATCTGGGTGGGCACGCCGTACGGTGTGGCCCGCTATCATCCCGATGCACGGCGGTGGCTGCCGCCTTTGACCGCGTCCAGCGGCCTCGACGATCCCGGCATTCGCCAGATCGCCTTCGATGAGGAATTCCAGGAACTGTGGGTGGAAACGTCCCGTGGAGTGTACTCCTACAACGAAGTGGAGGACGAATGGCGCAGGGAACCGGAGTTCCCCGTGGGCCTGGTGAAGGACGACCGGGGCACCGTGCGCTTCGATCAGCTCTTCACGCCGTTTGAAATCAACTATTTTGCGCCTTCGCGCGACGCGTCGGCCGGCCAGTTCGTCGACCGTGAGCTGAGGCACTATCCCATCTCGGCGGCGCTGAACGATCAGGTGGATCGTTCGCGCGTGTTCATCGGCACCTGGGGCTACGGGCTCGGCATGGTGGATCGCAATACGCTCAACACAGACTTCCTGCAGGCGGGGCTGTACCAGGAGAGCGTACAGGCGATGCTGCGCGACGGTCCGTACTGGTACTTCGCGGGACGCGATCCCGGCGGCGAACCGCCGGTGATCTCCATCCTCGACGTTACCGACTCGTCCTGGCATTACGAACAGCCGTTCTATACGGCGTCCGCCAAGGGCGACATCACGTGCATGGCGAAGCTCGGCGATTTCCTGTTTTACGGAACGCCCACCGGACTTCTGAAGGAAGACTTGAAGAATCACCGGTGGCAGAAGTACACCGCCTTCGACGGGCTGCCCGATCACGGCATCACTGCGTTGTGCCCCGACGGCAAACTGCTCTGGGTGGGAACGCAGAAGGGCCCGGGGCTATTGGATCCCTATCTCGACACGGGGCGGGCCGCAATGAGTGTGGTCACGCCCGCCATCGGCATGACGCGCGTGTACTCCATGGTCCGCTGGCAGGATCACACATGGGCTGGCACGACGGCGGGACTGTTCCGTATCCGTCAGGCCGAGGCGGAGTGGTCCCGCGTCGTGACGGCCACCGGGTTGCTCAAGGCGGAAGTGCGGGATCTCGCCCTCACGCCCGAGGGCATGTGGTGCGCCACCGACCTCGGGCTCATCCTGCTCGACTCCACACTGGAAGCGGCGGCCATCTTCCGCCGGGACGTGGAGCTCTCACCCGGCGATCTCTACGCCGTGGCGGCCGACGGCTTCAACGTGTGGGCGTCGAGTACGGCGGGCGTGTGGCGCTACAACAAGGCCAAGGAAACCTTTCGCCTCTACACGCGTGACGACGGACTGCTTCATGAATTCGTCTACGACATCATGCTCGACGGCCCCCACGTGTGGTTCGCCTCGGAGGGGGGCGTCACGCGCTTTCTCTGGAACAGCCCGCAGCGGCTGGATTGACGCGCGCTTCCGGGGCCCAAAAACATTTGGGCGCCCACCCCGGGGGGCCTATACTACCCGCAGTGGGTGGTGTGGGCGTGCCGCACGGGCGACCTTGCCATCCCTGCGGCGAATCCAATATCCGGAGATCTGGACGCAGGAAGCCCGGCCGCAATGGAGCCGGGGACGCATTCCATGGGTGGGGTAAGGAGGACGCATGTTCGCTCAATTTCCGGAATGTCCAAAGTGTGACGGGGGCAAGCTTCTCCCCCTCTCTGATTACGGCCGGGACGGGGCCACCATCCGCTACAAAGCCTGGGTGTGCGCCAATCCGGAGTGTGCCTTTCTCATCCGGATCGACAACGGCGAAGTGAGCTTCGGCAAGGCCCTGCCGCAACCGCGCAAGTAGATGTGCTCAAGAATCTCCCGCTGAAGCTCACTGCGCTGGGCCTGGCGTTTCTGCTGTGGTTCCACGTCGTCACCGACAAGACGTACGACTATCGCGCCGAACTGGCGTTCCGTGCCGCTCCCTTGCCCACGGGCTGGGTGCTCACCGATCCGCTTCCCGACAAGATCCGCCTGCAGGTGCATGGCTCGGGGAAAGACATCATGCGACTGATGTGGGACGGCGGCACAGCCGAGCTACTCGTGGAGCCGGGCATGACCGAGCGCGTGGCCGTCACCCCGGCGCATCTGTTGCTCAACATGGATGCGGACGTGGGAGTGCAGCGCGTTCTCGAACCCACGTTCGTCACGGTGCACGTGGACTCCCTGGTGCAGCAGCCCAAGCGGGTGCGGTTTCAAGGAGAGTACGCCACGTCGCCCGGGTTGTCGCTGGTAAAGCCTCCGGCGCTCGTGCCGGATCAGGTGATGCTCTCGGGGCCCAGGGCGCGAGTGGAAGCGGTGTCGGCCGTGAACACCGTACCCGTGGATCTGCGCCTGCTCACCGAATCGGTGTCGCGCGAGGTGGCGCTGGAGCTTGGCGAGGCGTACAACGTGCGCGCCGAGCCGGCCACGGTGCGGCTCGAGCTTGAAGTGGCGCCGAGCGTGCGCCGCGAAATCGCGGGCGTGCCGGTGCAGGTGCCGGCGGGCTGGTCGGCCGATCCGCCTGAAGTCACGCTGGGCGTGGCAGGCGCGGAAGCGCGACTGAGCGGACTGGGCGTTGAGTACTACCGCGCCGCAGTGACGGTGCCCGCCCATGCTCGCGCCGACAGTTTCTACACGGTGCATGCGTCGGTCCCGCCTCTGGTGGAGATCCTCTCCATTCACCCCGACCGTGTACGGATCCGAAGACCTTGATCGTTCTCGGCGTTGAGACCACCTGTGACGAGACGGCCGTCTCCGTACTGCGGGACGGCCGCGATGTTTTGGCCGAGGAACTCGCCACGCAGATGGCACACGAGGCCTTCGGCGGCGTGGTGCCTGAAGTGGCAGCGAGGGCGCACCTCGAGCTGTTGCCCGAGTTGTTCGAACGCGTGATGGCCAAAGCAGGCGTGGCGCCGCGTGATCTCGGCGGCATTGCCGTGGCGGCCGGTCCGGGTCTACTTGGAGCGCTGCTGGTGGGTGTATCGTGGACGAAGGGACTGGCTGCGGGTTTAAAGGTGAGATGGGTGGGCGTGTCGCACCTGGAAGGGCACGTGTTTGCCAATCGCCTCGCGTTTCCCGATCTGGCGCCGCCGTTTGTGGCGCTCGTGGTGTCGGGCGGCCACACGCTTCTGGCTCTGGTGCGCGACTGGGGCGACTACGTGGGATTGGGCGAAACGCGCGACGATGCCTGCGGCGAAGCCTTCGACAAGGTGGCCAAAATCCTCGGGCTCGGGTATCCCGGCGGACCGGCAATCGGCCGTGTAGCGGAGAAGGGTCGTCGCGACGCCGTTCGCTTTCCCCGCGGCATGCGGCTGCATGACGGCTTCGACTTTTCGTACAGCGGACTGAAGACCGCCGTGGCACTGCATGTGCAGGAGCGCGGCGAATTGTCCGAACGAGATCGCGCCGACATCGCCGCGTCGTTCGAGGAAGCCGCCGTAGACGTTTTGGTGACCAAGGCCACGGCCGCCTGTCGGCGACTGGGTGTGAACACGCTGGCCGTGGGTGGAGGCGTGGCCGCCAACGCTCGACTGCGGGAATTGCTCGATCTCGAGAGTGCGCGCGGACTGCGTTGCCTGTACCCGCCAAAGAATTTGTGCACCGACAATGCCTCGATGATTGCCGCGGTGGGTCACTTTTACCTGGAGCGCGGCGCGGAGTCGCCCGCGTGGATTCCCGCCGTGGCACGCTGGCCGCTGTGGCCCGACGGCAAGGTTTTCGCTTGGGAAGGGGCCCGTTCGGGGCTAGACTGAGCGCCTATGGCCACGGAATCTTCCATCTACACAAATTCCGGCGTCGACACCGACCGCGAAGAGCGCGGCATGGCGAAACTGGGCGAATGGGTCACCCGGTCATTCGCACTGCGGCAGGGGCTGGGGCGCCCGGTGCTGCCCCTGGGCCACTATGCCAACGTGATCGCCCTGGATGAGAAGCGCGGCATCGCTGTGTCCTCCGACGGAGTGGGCACCAAGCTCTTCATTGCCGAGATGATGGACCGCTACGACACAGTGGGAATCGACTGCGTGGCGATGAACGTCAACGATCTCATCTGCATCGGCGCCGAACCTCTCGCCCTGCTCGACTACATCGCGGTGCAGGTGCCGCATGAGCGCTTGCTCGCCGAACTGGGCAAAGGGCTGTACCGCGCCTGCGAACTCGCCAACATCACCATTCCCGGCGGCGAAGTGGCGCAGGTACGCGAGATGATCCGCGGTGTGCGCGAGGACTGGTCGTTCGATCTGGTGGGCACGGCCGTGGGTGTGGTGGATCTCGATCGCATTATCACGGGCGAATCTGTTCGCGCCGGCGACTCTGTGATTGGAATCGCGTCCACAGGGGTGCATTCAAACGGCTACACGCTGGCACGGAAGGTGCTGTTCGAGAAGGCGGGCTTCGATGTGACGTCCCGTCCCGCGGGCCTGGGCGGCACGCTGGGCGACACACTGCTTGAGCCCACGGCGATCTATGTGAAGGAAGTAATGGCCATGCTCAAAGCGGGCCTGCCCGTGCACGGACTGGTGCACATCACATCCGACGGGCTCACAAATCTCATGCGGCTGGAGGCGGAGGTGGGGTACGACCTGGATTTTCTGCCGGAACCGCAGCCGATCTTCGGGCTGATTCAGGACAAGGGCGCTCTTCCGGACACGGAGATGTTCGAGGTGTTCAACATGGGAGTGGGCTTCTGCGTGGTCTGTGATCGGGCCGCGGAGAAGGACGTGCTCGCAACCGCCCGCTCCGACGGCAAGCAGGCCTGGGTGCTTGGCCGCGTAGTCTCAGGCGAAAAACGGGTAGACCTGCGAGCGCGCAAGCTCGTGGGACGCGGCAACCATTTTCAGCCCGCGTAGGTTCCGGGGACACTCATGATTCTGATAGTTGCTGCGATCGCCGCCGTGGTGGCGGGTGTACTGGCCTACCTTGTGGCTCGTGTGAGAGCCGCCGGAAGGCTGGCGGAGGCACAGACTCGCACCTCGGCCGCGGAAGCCGTGGCGTCCGAAGTGAAAGAGCAGCTCGCCTTCGCGCAGCGGGATTTCGAACCGCTGCGGGACAAGCTCAGCCGTTCTGAAACGGACCGCGCCGACGCGCTGGCGCGGCTGGAGGAGTCGCATCGAAATCTCGTGGCCCAGAAGGACCTCCTGGAGCAGGCCAAGCTGAACCTCACCGATGTATTCAAGGCGCTCGCGGCCGACGCGCTGGCTCAGAGCAACAAAGGCTTCCTCACCCTGGCCGAGCAGAAGTTCAAGGCGCTCTCCGACGACGCCAAATCCGATCTTGACACGCGGCGCACCGCCGTGGCGCAACTGGTGGAACCACTGAACAAGGCTCTGGCCGACGTTCGCGAACAGGCACGCGGCATGGAAGAGCGGCGGGTGAAGGAAATCAGCGCCGTGGGCGAACAATTGCGGTCGCTCGCGCAGGCCGAAGTGGCGTTGCGGCACGAAACCAGCCAGCTGGTGAACGCCCTCAAGTCGCCGCAGATCCGCGGCCGGTGGGGCGAAATCGCTCTGCGCAAGACGGCCGAGCTTGCGGGCATGTCGAAACACTGCGATTTCGTGGAGCAGGAGTCGGTCACCGGGGAGGCCGGTCGACTGCGGCCCGACATGGTGGTAAAACTCCCCGCCGGCCGGGAGGTGGTGGTCGATTCGAAGGTGCCGCTCGCAGGATTCATGGAAGCGCTCGAAGCCACCGGGGACGCCGACAAGACTCAGGCTCTGGCACGGCATGCACTCCTGGTGCGGCAACACGTGAGCAAACTGGCCACCAAGGAGTACTGGAACCAGTTTACCACCACGCCCGAGTTCGTGGTGATGTTCATTCCCAACGACAGTTTCCTGGCGGCGGCCGCCGAGTCCGATCCTGGACTGATTGAAAGCGCGCTCACGCAGAACGTAGTGATCGCCACGCCCACTACGTTTATCGCGCTCCTGCGAGCCATCGCCTTCGGCTGGCGGCAGGAACTGGTGGCCGACGGCGCGCAGAAGATCAGTCAGCTGGGCAAGGAACTCGCCGATCGCATCGCGGTCGTGGCCGGCCACATCGACAGCCTGGGGAGCTCTCTGGCGAAGTCCGTGGATAGCTACAACGCGGTGGTCAGCTCTGTGGAGACGCGCCTGCTCGCGTCAGCGCGCAAATTCAAGGAACTCGGGGCGGAAGGAAAGCGAGAGATCGAAGAGGTTCGCCCCATCGAGCAGTCCCCTCGCCAGCTCACGATTCTGGAGTGAGGTAAAAAAGCGATCACAAAGAACTGGGGTCAGACCCGAATTACCGACAGCCGCCGCTTAATTTGCCTCTGACCCCATTTACTTTTACGCCCGCGGAGCGGCCAGAAGCGATTCGATCCTGGCTTTCAACTCCGTCAGGTCCGCCGACTTCACCACGAATTCATCGGCCAGCCAGTTCGAGAAGTCGTTCTTGTAGGTGGCGTACGCCGAATTGAGAATCACGGGCAGATCGCGGTTGCGCTTCTTGAGTTCGTGGAGCACTTCCGTGCCGTCCATTCTCGGCAACTTGATGTCCAGCACCACCAGGTCGAAGCCTTCGTCCCGTGTAGCGGCCAGGGCCGACTCGCCGTCGCCGCACAGCATCACCTCGTGTCCCACCTCTTCGAGTTCCAGCTTGTAGAGCTGCTGAAGCCCCGGTTCGTCTTCAACTACCAGTATTCGTGACATGTTCCATCTCCCGCACGGCGGGCTCGCGCCAGCCGGGCAATTCTATGAGAAAACGTGTGTGTCCGAAGTCGTCTTTGGCAAGAGATATCCGGCCGCCGTGGTCGGTGATGATGCGTCGGGTCACGGGCAGGCCGAGCCCGGATCCCTCGGGCTTGGTCGTGAAGAAGGGCGTAAAGACCCGGTCGAAGAGATCGTCCGGGATCCCCGGCCCCGTATCGGACATTTCCAGGGTCACGGCGTCGCCAGCGTCCAACACCGAAAGCGTGATCGTCCCTCCCGCCACAGGCCGTTCGGGCGTGGAGGAGAGGGCGTCGATGGCGTTCTCGAACAGGTTCAGCATCACCTGCTTCAGCCGGCGCGGGTCGGCCTTCACAGGGCACGCACTCTCGGGGTACTTCCGCTGAACGTGTATGCCCGCGGCATCGAGGCGTGATTCCACGATGTCCAGAGAATCGTCCAGCGCCTCCCGCAGATCCACTCGCTCGAAGTTCAGCCGCACTTCCTTGGAGTAGTCCAGAATCTCGCTTGTGATGCGCTCCAGCCGGGACACTTCCTTGATGATCATGTCCAGGTCGCGCTGCGACGGCTGCTCACCCGCCTGAAGCCTGCGCTCCGCGCGGCGCGCGAAGCCGCCGATGGCCACGAGCGGCGTCTTGATCTCATGGGCCACGGTGGTGGCCAGCTTGCCCATGTCCACGAGCCGTTCATGTTGAAGCAGGTAGTTCTGATTCTCGCGCAACAGCTCGTACAGGTGCTCGGTTTCCTGGAGCTGGCGCTGCAGATCGGCGTGCAGCCGGTGGTTGATGATCTCGGACGCGGCCTGGTGGGCCAGAGTCTGCAGAAGTGAAATCGACTCTTCGATAATGGGGAGACCCGTCACGAAATTGTCGGCCACCAGCACGCCCACTTCGTCGTGTTCCATGAACAGCGGCACGGCTACAAACGGCGTGTCCTTGTACATCCTGTCGAGGTTGGAATGCCCCACGCTCGTTCCGGGGCTGTAGGAACGTGCCACTCGCTCACGCAGACACGAGGCCAGGGGCGAATCGGAGTCCCGCCGCAGGCGCACGGTGCGCAGCAACTTGTTCAGTTCGGCATCCGCGCGAAACGTGCCATCGAAAACCCGATCCGCGAGAATCTGCAGCTCCGACCCGGACTCGGCCATGGCCATCCAGGTTTTCTGTCCTTCCTCGCGCGACAGGTGGCCGAGACCCGTGTGGCCCACCAGCTCGTCCCCTTCGGTCAGCAACAACAGGGCGCGATTCAATCCGCCGGCGCCACCCGCCGTGACGCCGATGAGGAACAGCTGAACCGTCTGGCTCAGGTCGGAACTGCGCGAGAGAGCGTCGGAGATCTGGTTGAGAAGTGTGAGTTCGGAAACGCGCTTACGCAGACTGGTCGAGGTGCGATGAAGCTGCTGTTCGTAGGTCTGCAGCTCGTCGATCATGAACGACATCGTGCGGCCGATGAGCTGGTCGGCCGTGCGGCGGCCGCCGGCGCGCGAGATGGAGTCCTGGAGCAACTCGCACGCGAGGCACTCGCGCAGAAGTGACCAGGCGATTTCGCGTGTAATCGTGGCATTGGGACCCGCGTTCTTCAGCCAGCACTGGCCGTCGGATCCCTGGACCCGGCATGTGTGCACGTTCTCCAGAAGCAAACCCCTCCCCACTACGCTATATCGGCGGGAGCGACGCCAAAATCTGTATGCGCATTAAAGAATATACCCGGCCTAAACCCCCACGGCGCATGTTTTTTGGGTTGTACGGCTCTCCGGGGCCGCCTACCGTCCCCCGGATGGATCAGGGCAGCGAGTACTTGCGACGGGTGGTGGCCTTCGCGCTGGCGGAGGATGTGGCCTCGGGCGACGTCACCACGAAGGCCACGGTGAGGAAGGGGCACATCGCCCGGGCCACCCTCGTGGCGAAGCAGGACGGGGTGTTGTCGGGCAGGGAAGTGGCCGACGCGGTGTTCGCAGAACTGGACCGGTCGGTGAAGATCGACTGGGAGTACGAGGACTCGGACCGTCTCACCTCGGGAAGCAAGGTAGCCACGCTCTCGGGTCCCTTGGCATCGATTCTCACCGGCGAGCGGGTGGCGCTCAACTTCCTGGGTCATCTGTCAGGCATCGCCACGCTCACGCGCCGGTTCGTGGAAACCATCGACGGGCACCAGGCCCGTATCCTCGACACCCGCAAGACTCTGCCGGGAATCCGCCATCTCCAGAAATACGCCGTGCGTTGCGGCGGAGGGGAGAACCACCGGCTGGGGCTCTACGACATGGTGCTGGTGAAGGAAAACCACATCAAGGCGGCCGGCGGAATGTTGCCTGCCATCAAGGCGGCGCTCATATCGGCCGCTTCCGCCCGCCCGCGACTCGCCGTGGAGGTGGAAGTGCAATCCGTGAAGGATGCGGCACTCGCAGCCGGACTCACTGTGGATCGCGTAATGCTCGACAACATGCCCATCGAGGAGATGCGAAAGGCGGTCTCACGCATCCGCGATATCTCCGCCGAGTCGGGCAAGTTCGTGGCGGTGGAGGCCTCGGGAAACGTCACGCTCGAAAACGTTCATGCCATCGCCGAAACCGGAGTGGATTTCATCTCCGTGGGTGTTCTCACGCATTCGGCCCCCGCGTTCGACTTCTCGCTGCTCGTAACATGACCGACGAGCGGCTGGCCGACCAGCTCCTGGCGAGGCTGTCCTCGGGTCCCGTGCGCGAGGCACAGGCCACGGATCCACCGGAGATTTCAGGACTACGATTAAAGAGGGCCCTGGCTTCCCTGACGGCGCGGGGCTATCTGCTCGAACACAAGGAGGGTGTTGTTCGGCTGATGGGGAGTCATGATCTCCTCCTGGCCGAACACCTCGAGCCCGTGCTGCGTGGCAGGCGCTTCGGGCTGCCCCTGTTCAGTTACGGCCGACTTGGCTCCACAAACGAAGCCGCCGCGCGACTGGCGCAGGCGGAGGCCCCGGAAGGCACGCTCGTGACGGCGGAGGAGCAGCTCCGCGGCCGCGGTCGCCAGGGCAGGACGTGGCATTCGCCGCCCGGCGTGGGCATCTGGATGTCTTTGGTGCTTCGGCCCCGGATCGATCCCGAAAAGTGTACCGGCATCCCGCTTCTGGGTGCGTTGGCCATCGCCCATGGAATCGAGCGTGTCACGGGAGCCAGGCCGGAGTTGAAGTGGCCGAACGATGTGTACCTCGACGGCCGCAAGGTGGCCGGCGTGCTTGGTGAGTCGGCCGTGGAGGGCGCGCGGGTGAGATTTGCCGTGCTTGGCATGGGCATCAATGTTAATCTGCCCGCTTCGAGCCTGCCGCCGGAGCTCTCGGCCACGGCCGGATCGCTCGCCATGGCCACGGGCCGCACGTGGGACCGGGTGGCCGTGCTGGCGGCGATTCTCCTGGGCCTGGAAGAGAGATACGACGCCTACGTGAAGTCGGGGTTCTCGGCCATTCGCGAGGAGTTTCTGTCGTCCTCGCATCTGGTGGGCCGTCCCGTGGAGGTGATCTTCCCGCACGGATCGGTGTCGGGCACGGTGCTCGACATGGCCGGCAATGGCGAACTGGTGCTCGCCACCGATGGCGGTACCTCGCA
This sequence comes from Candidatus Zixiibacteriota bacterium, assembly GCA_036745245.1. Lineage (GTDB taxonomy): Bacteria > Zixibacteria > MSB-5A5 > JAUVRN01 > JAUVRN01 > DAIOGN01. Next base: position 15,944 of record DAIOGN010000019.1, on the reverse strand, counting down.
GGTGCGGGTGGGTGAGGCTTCTCTGAGGGTGAAATAAACCATGCTGCTCGCCATCGACATCGGCAACACCAACACGGTCATCGGCTGCTTCAAAGGCGACGAGCTATTGGGTTCGTTTCGCATCCAGAGCCGGCGCGCGTACACCACCGACGAAGCGGGCATTCTCTGCAAGCAACTCATCGACCACCACATCAAGAGCGTTGAACCGGTGACGCAGGTCGTGCTGTGTTCCGTGGTGCCCGTGCTCACCGCGGTGTACGAGAATATGGCGCGCGAGTACTTCGGCTGTCGCGCAGACTCGCTCTCGGCCGCCTCGCCCCTGGGCTTTGAGATTGCCGTGCGCGAGCCAACGCAAGTGGGCGCCGACCGGCTGGCCAACGCCCTGGCGGCGCTGCATCTGCACGGAGCGCCCTGCGTGGTGGTGGACTTCGGCACGGCCACCACGTTCGACGTTCTCGACTCCAGGGGCACCTACGTGGGCGGCGTCATACTCCCGGGTGTCATCACCAGTTCGGCCGAGCTGGCGCGTCGCGCCGCGCAGCTGTTCAGGGTGCGGATCGAGAAGCCCCCGCACGTGATCGGGAAGGACACGCGGTCGGCCATGCAATCTGGGATCTACTTCGGGACCGTGGGGCAGGTGGAGTACATCCTGGCCTGCATCCGGGTGGAGCTGGGGGGAGAGCCCAAAGTGATCGCCACAGGCGGGCTGGCGGAGCTGTGGGGTGGGGGGATCAAGGGAATCCAGGCGGTCGATGTCAATCTTACCCTCAAAGGGCTCTCGCTCTTCGCCCGTTCAGCCACCTCGAAGTCAAGCTAATACACTGCCACACAAACACTTACCTTTCCGAGTCCAGATTCGTACAAAAGTCTTGTCCCGTTTTGCTGCCCGCGCGTATACTCCAGCTGTTAGCACTCACCTTTAGCGAGTGCTAACAACCAGAACGCGACACAACATTCAACCTCGATACTCAGATCTCAGGTTGTATTGAAGGAGGATTCACAAATGAAGGTACGTCCACTTGCTGACCGCGTGGTCATCAAGCCGCTTGAAGGCGCGGAAGAGGTCAAGAAGGGCGGGATTATCATTCCCGACACCGCTAAGGAAAAGCCCATGCAGGGCGAAGTGATGGAAGTGGGAACCGGCCGCACGACCGACGACGGCAAACACATCAATCTGGAAGTCAAGAAGGGCGACAAGGTGCTGTACGGGAAATACTCGGGCACGGAAGTCAGCCTCAACGGCGACGATCTCCTGATCATGCGCGAGACGGACATTCTCGCGGTGGTCGGGTAAGCGCAACTCAAGTCAATAACAGTCAGGAGAATTCATAGATGGCCAAGATTATCGAATACTCGGGCAGCGCCCGCGCCAAGCTGTTAGCCGGCGTGGACAAGCTGGCCGACGCCGTCAAGGTCACGCTCGGCCCCAAGGGCCGCAACGTGGTCCTCGACAAAAAGTTCGGTTCCCCCACGGTCACCAAAGACGGTGTCACCGTGGCCAAGGAAATCGAGCTGGAAGATCACTTTGAGAACATGGGCGCCCAGATGGTGAAGGAAGTGGCGTCCAAGACGTCGGACGTTGCCGGCGACGGCACGACCACCGCCACCGTGCTGGCTCAGGCGATTTACCGCGAGGGGCTGAAGAACGTCACCGCGGGCGCCAATCCCATGTCGCTCAAGCGCGGCATCGAGCGCGCCGTGGAAGCCATTGTGGCTGAGCTGAAGAATCTCTCCAAGGACGTGCCCGGCAAAGAAGAGTACGCCCAGGTGGCCACCGTGTCGGCCAACCACGACGTCACGATTGGCACGCTGATCGCCGATGCCATGGAGAAGGTGGGTAAGGACGGCGTGATCACTGTGGAAGAAGCCAAGTCCACCGAAACCACGCTCGAAGTGGTGGAGGGGATGCAGTTCGACCGCGGCTACCTGTCGCCGTACTTCGTGACGGACCCCGATTCCATGGAGGCCAACCTCGAGGACGCCTACATTCTGATCCACGACAAGAAGATCTCCGCCATGAAGGACCTCCTGCCGTTGCTTGAAAAAGTGGCGCAGCAGGGCCGTCCGCTTCTGGTGATCTCGGAAGACGTGGAAGGGGAAGCGCTGGCCACCCTGGTGGTGAACAAGCTGCGCGGCACCCTGAAGACCGCCGCCGTCAAGGCGCCCGGCTTCGGCGACCGCCGCAAGGCCATGCTCGAAGACATCGCCATCCTCACGGGCGGCAAGGTGATCTCCGAGGAGGTGGGCTTCAAGCTGGAGAACGCGGTTCTCTCCGATCTGGGCCACGCCAAGCGCATCACGATCGACAAGGACAACACCACGCTCGTGGAAGGCGGCGGCAAGAAGGCCGACATCCAGGGCCGCATCAAGACCATCCGCAAGCAGATCGAGGACACCACGTCCGACTACGACCGCGAGAAGCTCCAGGAGCGCCTGGCCAAGCTGGCCGGCGGCGTGGCCGTGATCAACGTAGGTGCCGCCACGGAAGTGGAAATGAAGGAAAAGAAGGCTCGCGTGGAAGATGCTCTGCACGCCACACGTGCCGCTGCCGAAGAGGGAATCATCCCGGGCGGTGGCGTGGCCTACCTGCGCGTGCGCCACGTGCTGGACACCCTCAAGATGAACGGTGACCCCGACGAGGCGATCGGCGTGAGGATCGTCCACAAGGCGCTCGAGGCCCCCATGCGTTTCATCGCCGAGAATGCTGGCGAAGAAGGATCCGTGGTGGTCAATCGGGTGAAGAACGAGAAGAACGGCATGGGCTTCAACGCCATGACCGGCAAGTACGAAGACCTGGTGAAGGCCGGCGTCATCGACCCCACCAAGGTGGCCCGTACGGCGCTGGAAAACGCGGCGTCCATCTCGTCGCTTCTGCTCACCACCGAAGCCTTGATCGCCGACAAGCCGGAACGGAAAGAACCGGCCATGCCCGGCGGCGGTGGCGGCGGCATGGGCGGCGGTATGGGAGACATGTACTAATTGGGGTCAGAGGCAAATTAACCTGCCTGACGATCCAACCCGCCCTCGCAAGGGGGCGGGTTTTTTATTGGGGTCAGACCCCGGTCGTTGCCTTGCATACAAATTCATTCCGATTGACGAACCAAATGAGCGAAGATAGATTTCAGCTGTAATCGGAGGGGTCCACCCGCGGCGCTCTCGCCCTGCCACCGACACCTTTCCGCTGCCCCACGGTTCACTTAGCCAGCGCGCCACCAGGAGGCAAGCCTTGGCAACTCGAGCCCCCCAGTCACAGAAGTTGGAGCCTGCCAGACCGCGGGCACCACACCTGATCTTCGCTCTGCTGACCGCCCTCGTTGCGGCCTTTCCGTCACCGGCCCTTTGTCAGATCATCTCCGACACCGACTTCGTCGCAGTGTCGTCGCGCAACATTACACTGCCCGCGGCCGCGCAGCAGTTCACACTCACCGTCAGCATCAACACAAAGACTCCGGGCATCGCCTCCTTCGTGATCCCTCTGGATTACAGCGGCTACGCGAACTTGACCGTCGACACCACGGTGGTGGATCCAGCCACATCCAACAAGGGCGTGAGCTATCCCTCGCCTTTGGGCACGCACGCCGCCTGGTCGCAGCGCACGTCGCTGGTCGACCCGGTGAACAAGCGGATCCTCATCGGCTTCGTGTCGTTCGGCGCAGGCATCGGGCCTTCGACCGGCCCGCTCGTAAACGTCCATTTTCGCCTGGCCGCCAGCACTCAGCCGGGACGCGTCGTGGTGGACACCGTCACCATCCCCCCGTCGAACTTCCTCTCCTTCGCCGACGCGTTGGGTGCCGAACGCATCCCACAGTATACACGAGGCAACATCTGCATCGGTAATGACACCGATGCAGACGGAGTCTTCGGCGGCTGTGACAATTGCCCGCAGATTTCCAACTCGTCACAGACCGACACGGACGGTGATGGCGTGGGCAATTCGTGCGACAACTGCGCCACAGTGGCCAATCCGGGCCAGCAGGACTTCGATTCCGACGGGCAGGGCGACGCCTGCGACCTTTGCACCGACACCGATCACGACGGCTTTGGAAACCCGGGCTTCGCCGCCAACACGTGCCCCATAGACAACTGCCCGGCCCTGTCGAACCCGTCGCAAGCCGACGGCGATTCTGACGGCCTGGGCGATGCTTGTGACAATTGTCCAGGCTTTGCCAACCCGGGTCAGGCCGACCTGGATAGCGATGGCAAGGGCGACCTGTGCGACAACTGCCCCGCGCTCGCCAATTCTGGTCAGGAGGACTTCGACTCGGACGGCCTGGGTGACGCCTGCGATCCCTGCACCGACACCGACGGCGATGGCTTCGGAAATCCCGGCTTTTCGGCGAACACGTGCGCTCTCGACAACTGCCCCACCGTGGCCAATCCGCTCCAGGAGGATCTGGATGGTGACGGAAGGGGCGATCTCTGCGACAACTGCCCGGACGTTGCCAATTCGGGCCAGCAGGACTTCGACTCAGACGGCTCGGGAGACGCGTGCGACGTCTGCACCGATGGAGACGCCGACGGGTTCGGCGATCCCGGCTTTCCGGTGAGTGTGTGCGTGCTCGACAACTGCCCGACGGTGTTCAATCCGCTCCAGGAGGACACCGACAGTGACGGCGTGGGTGATTCGTGCCAGTCGATTTTCGAGGACTCGGTAGTTCACCTTGTGAAATGGCCCGTCTCCGAAGGCGGCAACGACCACTGGTACGCGATCCTCTCGCAATTGCAGACCTGGAAAGAGGCCGACTCGATCGCCTCGACCCTGCAGTACGGCGGCCAATCTGCGTATCTCGCAACGATCACGTCGCCCGAGGAAAACGAGTTCGTTCTCCAGACGGTCATCGGAAACCTCAATCCCACGCCCGACGACGATCAGTTCTTCCTGGGCGGCCGTTACTTCGGCGTGTGCTGGTGTTGGATCACGGGCGAACCCCCCGTCTACTGGAACTGGGCCTCCGGCGAACCCAACAATTTCGGAATCGATCGCATCGAGACCGTGGTCGCCATGTGGGGTCCCTTCCTGCAGACCGCCGGGCGGGTACCCGGCAGGTGGAACAATACCCTGTACACGAACACGCGCGTTCCCACCCTGCTCTGCTGGTCTGTGGTCGAGTGGGGCGATCCGATGGGTCCGCTCCCCGTGTGCGGCAACAACGTGCATGAGTGCGGCGAAGGCTGCGATGGGGAGTACTGGTGCAACGGCTGCGAGGTCGACTGTGAACAGCTGATTCTGGGTGACCTGAGTCACGATCAGAAGGTCACGGTCGCGGACATCATCATGTTCGTCAACTACGTCTTCAAAGGAGGCCAACGCCCTGAGCCCTGCGAAGCAATGTTCGATCTGACCCTCAGCGGCAAGTTGAACGTGAGCGACCTGATCGCCTCCATCCATTACGTGTTCAAGAACGGACCGGCTCCGCCCGACGCCTGTATCTCTATTGGAACTCTCTGGACCTGTCCGTAGCGCTCGCTGGGGTCAGCCCCGTTCGTGCGTACGCACACGGGCAGTTCATGGGGTCAGAAGCGGTTCAAGTAAATTGCCTCGGACCCCAATTAGGCAAAAAAAAGGCGCCCCACAGGGCGCCTTCCAAGATCATCGAGTGTGCAAACCAACAACCGGGGTCTGACCCCAGCTTATGGTCCCAGCGTCTCGGGATCCGGGAACTGCTGCGAGTGGAAGATTAGAATGTCACGCAGCGTTCGATCGAGGTAGTTCCGCTCCCGCGTGGGATAGCCGTCGTAGCCCTCGAATTCCTGGTAGCTCACCGTGGACGCGCCGCGCGCCAACGCGACATCGTGGAACACTCGATTCTGCTCCAGGATGTTGAAATCGGGCGTGGAGCCGGCGATCACCAGCACCTCCACGTCGGCCAGAGCCACCGGATTGCCGGCGAGAATCTGCGCCACGTCCTTGGTCCGCCATTTCTGCCACGACGTGGGCCAGAGTTGCCCCGACCAGTCGAACGGCATGGCGACTTTCCAGCTGCGGTCGGCCCCGCCCGCCATGGCGGCGTTCATCCACGTGAGCGAGTCGTTCAGGGTGGCGGTGGCCGGATCGAAGGGTGAGAAGGCGGCCGCCATCGAGAACATCAGATTGGTGTACGGCTTCAAAAGCGCCCGGTTGATGTTGGGCGACATGCTGTAGTACGGCAGCAAAGCCTCCGGAGTGCCCAGCGTGCCCGGCGGGAGCGGCGTAACGAAATTCTCCTGGAAGACCCTCGGGATCCACGCGGAGATGCCCGCAAAACCGTGCGTGACGGACACCGAAGTGAACGCGAGGTGCCCGTTGATGGACGACGCCGACGCGAACAGTTCGGGATGGGACATGGACATGTAGATGGCCCCGTAGCCGCCCATGCCCACGCCCGAAATGGCGCGGCTCAACCGTCCGTTGTGCTGCGAGAAATTGGTGGCCGTGTCGGTGTAGGCCACAAACTCCGTAAGGCAGTCTTCGTACATGCCCTGAATGTTGTTCGACTGGTACCACGACCCGCCGTAGGCGTTGTACAGGTCCACCGTAGCGATCATCATGGGCTTGATCACGCCGCCCAGAATCAGGCTGTCGGCCAGGCGGCGCAGCCCGATTTCGAAGTAGTACTCCTCGGTGACGTCCGTGTTGCCGCCGTTGCCACCATTGCCGCCGAAGTCGAGCAAGAGATAGAGCACCGGATACGGCCGGCCCTGGCCCTCCGGACGGTATCCCGGCGGACGGTAGGTCTTGGAATCGCGCAGCGGGCTCTCGGTGAGGGTCAGCCCTTCGCCATTGGGAGGCAGATAACCGGGTCCGTCGGGGCCGAACTCGTGCGTGAACTTGACGACCGTGCCGTTTTCACCGGTCACGATGGGCTGCGTGGGGTCTTCACGCCGTTCGCATCCCCACACGATCGCGGTGCAAAGCGCCGCGAGGAGCAGATTCTGTATCCGGAGAATGTTTCGCATGTCCTCGGCCCTTCCCCCTACCACCGGTACCCGAGCGACACGAACGACTCGTGGCGCATGCCGCCGTACTGTCCGGCCTGATTGTACGGCGTGTAAACGCTTGCGGTGCGGTCTTCATGAAAGACGGCGCCATAGCTGTAGCCCAGGTTCCAGCTCGGGCCGATGTCAAACGACACGCCCGCCGACGGACTGATCTTGCTCGAAGGATCCCAGTTCAGGGGCGTGAGGCTGGTGGTTTTCACGACCGCAGGTTCGTAGTAGGCGCCGATGCGCAGCTGGAGGCTCTCGGACGCATCCCATTCGAGTCCGGCGGCGAGCCGGAACTGGTCTTCCCACTGGTACAATTCCGTGGTCTGCACGGTCACCGTGGTGAAATCGCTCTGTGGATCTCCGAATTTGAATGTCACTGAATCGTTCGACGTCACGATGATGCCTGGAACTTCGGAGTAAAACGTGTGCGTGAGATCACCGGTGAGTCGCAGGCCGTCTGTGGGGAAGAGAGCCACTCCGAGGGTGACATACGGGGGCAGCGTTACCTCGAGATCGATGTCCTGAATGGCCGTGTGCGTCTTGCCGCCCAGCAGGTCCTGTTCGATGAGCGGCGACCCGAGATCGCCGCGGCCTTCCACCTTCTGGCTCCAGAAATTGGTGGTGGACTGGCCGGAGAGCTTCTGCACCATCGTGCTTTGAAAGGAGAGGCCCAGGGAGAACAGGTTGAACTTGGCGAGAACGCCCAGATTGTAGCCGATCCCCCAGCCGGTGCCATCCACGGTCTGGTCGAGCATCACCTGGCCTACCGGATACGGAGGCAGATTGAATTGTACGCCCGGATCGTCCACGAACATCACCCGACTCTGATCCAGCAAGGTGCGGGTCACCTCGAAGCCGGCTCCCACGGCCAGCTTGTCCATGAACTTGAACGACATGGCCGGGTGGAAGGTCCACGTGCGCAGGTCGGATCGTGTGTCGGGGCCGGGGAAGGTCTCATTGGTCGCGTAGTACGGAGCGTAGAGATCCCACTCCATATTGTTTACGGCCTGCGTATAGACGCCCATGCCCAGGGAGATTCCGCTGCCCGGCGACACCTTGGCGAATCCGCCCAGCTGCGGCATCACGATCGTCTTGTCGGCGTTGTAGTATTCGCCGTACGGTTTGTTGTTTGCACGCCAGCCGCCGAACTGAAGCGTGTCTGGCGTGTATGTGATACGAGGCGAGAAAATGGCGGCGGTGGCGAACAACTCGGAGCGAGTCAGCCATGCCGCGCCGGCGGGGTTGTAATGTACGGCGGTCCAGTCGTCGGCCAGAGCCGTAAAGGCTCCGCCCATGCCGCGCGCTCGATCGCCGACTGCCGAAACGAAGCTCCCTCCTGCCTGGGCCCGATCCCCCGCGCCAAGCAGGATCACAGCCATCCCCCCCGAAAGGATGCACGCCTGAAATCTGCTTGAAATGGACAAAACACTATCTCCCCGGTTAGCCAAAGCTCCTCCCAAACCCCAGACAGAAAGTTTGCAACGTAGCCACCCCCCCGAAATCTGTCAACGTCTTTTTTGACAAGGGATTCCGGGGAAATTGCGTGCGCGTCGCCGAAACTCCTTGTGGCTGGCGGCGCTGCCCGTTACCGTTGAGTAATTACCGCAGGCTAAGACCATGCTCACGCACACAAGAGAAGATTACCTCGAAACCGTCCTGAAACTCTCTGAGAAGGCGGGAGACGTGCGAATCACAGACCTCGCACTCGCGCTTGGGTGCCGTCTGCCCACGGTGACACGCACAGTACAGGCCATGGTGGCGGGCGGCTGGTTGCTGCACGAATCGAGGCAGGGAGTGCGTCTGACGCGACCGGGCCGTCTGATCGCACTCGAACTCACCCGCCGGCACGATCTGACGGTTCGCTTTCTCGTAGGGGTGCTCGGATTCCTGCCCGAGGCGGCTGAAGTTGAGGCCCGGCGCCTCGAACACGGACTGTCTCCGGTGGCGTGCGAAAGGCTGAGAGCCTGGCTCGATCACCTGGAGAGGCTCGAACCTGCGGCACGCAGGGCCGCGCTGGAGTATCGGAGCCGGGAACAGGGGCGATCGGACGGGGCGTTCGACGCCTCCGAAGTCGGTTCCGCGGGTCTACCCTCCTGAAATCTGAGCTGCATCTGCCCCCTGGCGGCTGGCTTGCCGCGCTCCGAGGCTCCGGTCTATATTGAGCGATGATGAAAATCACCAGAAAGAAGCGATTCACTCAAGCGGTCACACCCCTCGTGGTCTGCATGGTCCTCAGCGGCTGCGGATCGGAGGGTTCAGAAGAAGCGCGTCAGGCTTTTGAAGCTCCGGGCACGACGGCAAGCTTGCCCCAGGGGCATCCCTCCATTGAGGCGCAGCCCGACGCCGCCGAAACGGCGGCCGCTCCGGCGGTCAGCTCCGTGGCGGGCATCGCGTGGACGGCTCCGGAGCAGTGGGAGGCGCAGGGAGCGCGTGCCATGCGCGCCGCCACGTACACCATTCGCACGAATCGCGAGGGCACGGCGGAGTGTGCCGTGTTCTTTTTCGGATCGGATCAGGGCGGCGCCGTCGGGGCCAACATCGACCGGTGGATCAACCAGTTCGAACAGCCGGACGGAACGCCGTCTGCCGAGCGTGCCACGTCCAGCCATTCCGAACAGTCCGGCTGGCCGCTGACACAAGTGGAAGTGGCTGGCACGTACACAGCAGGCATGGGCGCCGCGGGACAGGGGCAGGAGCCGCAGTCCGGGTACAGGCTTCTGGGAGCCATCATCGAAGGACCCCAGGGCGCAGTGTTTTTCAAACTGACGGGACCGGAAGCGGTCGTGGAGGACAGTCGCGATGAGTTTGCCGCGCTTCTCGCCTCCATTCGCCCGGCCGCATAGTGTCTGACAGAGCCAGCGGGCCTGTCATGGCGCGTCCCGTTCACGGTGGCCATGGATCTGCTTGAGCATCCCGAATGGCGACGCCTCAACGGCTCACTCGCACGACTGCCCGATCTGCTCGCCGACCTGCGATCCCCGTGGGCGAAGCGCCGCTCCGATATGCTCGAGACCGCGCGAGAGCTGGAGCAATCGGCCCTGTTCCTGGTGAATCAATTCGTGAGTGAGCGGGACCGAGCGTTTCCCGAACCGAGGCAATGGAAACTGCCGGTCGAACGCTACCCTCAGCCCGACCCCACGCATCTTTTGGCGGTGCGTGAATGGGTGCTCTCGCTGGGCGAACACAGCGATGTTCCCGTGACGCTGCAGAAGCGTCTCGGCTCGTCGCTCACGCAAATCCTCGTTGCCAAGGCCGCCGTGGAGGCCTACTCTAAACGGCTACGCCACGCCACGGCGCCGGATCTGGTGCGCACTCTGGCCGCGCTCTGGATGCTCGTGGCGGAGTGCTGGAAACTCCGCCCGCTTTTGGCGGGCGATTCGTCCCATGAGTGACCGCCAAAAAACCATCGCACGGCCCGCATCTCTTTCGGGAGTGGGACTGCACACGGGCGCGGAAACTCACCTCACCTTCAAGCCGGCGCCGGTGGGTCACGGGATCACCTTCGTGCGCACCGATCTGGCCTCGTCCCCCGAGATCCCCGCCGACGTCGATCATGTGGTCGACCTGCAGCGCGGTACCACTCTGGGGGCGGGCGACGTGCGCATCGCCACCGTGGAGCATGTACTTGCCGCCGTGGCCGGTCTGGAAATCGACAACATCATCGTGGAGCTCGACAACCTCGAGCCGCCGGTGATGGACGGATCCTCGCGGCCGTTTGTGGATGTGCTCCGCGAAGCGGGCACCGTGGAACAGGAGGCCCCGCGCGACTACTTCGAGATCACGTCGCCTCTGTCCTACTCCGAGCCCGACCGGGGCGTGGACCTGGTGGTTCTGCCGTCCGACTCGCTGCGCATCACCTTCCTGGTGGACTACCGCAATCCGGCCCTCGGCACGCAGTACACGTCGCTCGTTTCATTGAAGGACGAGTTTGCCGACGAATTCGCGCCGGCGCGCACATTCTGTTTTCTTTCCGAGCTCGAAGCGCTCAAGTCTCAGAATCTCATCCGCGGGGGGCATCTCGATTCCGCCGTGGTGATCTGCGACAACGGCAAGACGCAGGCCGACGTCGATCGGCTGGCGGCCCTGTTTAAGATCAAGGAACGCGTACCCATCGGCACCACGGGGATCCTGGGCGATCGGCCGCTGCGATTCCCAAACGAACCGGTGCGGCACAAGGCCGTGGACCTCATTGGCGATCTGGCTCTCGTCGGCGTTCCACTCAAGGCGCACATTCTTGCCGCGCGGTCGGGCCATTCCGCCAACGTGGCGCTGGCACGCAAGATCCGCGAACTGCACCAGAAGCGGCAGTTCATGCAGAAGTACGGCAACCGCGACAACCCCAACGCGGGGATGGACATTCGCGCCATTCTCAAGATCATGCCGCACCGCTATCCGATGCTGCTCATCGATCGGGTGCTCGATGTCGATCCCGGCAAGCGCGTCGTGGCCATCAAGAACGTCACGATCAACGAACCGTTCTTCATGGGACACTTTCCCGATCACCCGATCATGCCCGGCGTGCTGGTGGTGGAAGCCATGGCGCAGGCCGGCGGTGTGCTCCTGCTCAACACCGTGGAGAATCCCGAGACCAAGGTGGTGTACTTCATGGGCATCGACGGCGCTCGCTTCAGACGACCCGTGGTGCCCGGGGACCAGCTGCGGTTCGAACTGGAGATGCTGGTAAACCGGCGCGGCATGTGCAAGATGAAGGGCCGCGCCACCGTGGACGGCGAGCTGGTGACGGAAGCCGAACTCATGGCCACCGTGGTGGACAAGTGACCCGCAAGTCGCTTGCGGAACCGCGGACGCACCCCGCCGCGCCGCCCGACGTTCATCCCACCGCCCTCGTCGATCGCACGGCGCATCTGTCTGCGGGCGTGGTGGTGGGCCCGTATAGCATCATCGAAGCCGACGTGGTGGTGGGCGAGGGCACACGCATCGAGTCGCACGTCCGCCTGGGCCGGCTCACTCGCCTCGGGCGTGACAACGTGATCAGCCATGGCGCCGTGCTCGGCACGGAGCCGCAGGACGTGACGTACCGGGGCGAGCCCACGCATCTCGAGGTGGGGGATCGCAACCTCATCCGCGAATACGCCACGATTCACCGCGGCACGGTGCGTTCCGGCCGCACGGTGGTGGGCTCAGACAATTTCATCATGGCCTATGCGCACATCGCACACGACTGTCGCGTGGGAAGCCACGTGATCCTCGTAAACTCGGTGAACATGGCCGGACACTGCATGCTGGAGGACTGGGTGGTGGTGGGGGGACTGGTGCCCATTCACCAGTTTGTGCGCATCGGCTGCCACTCCATGATCGGGGGCGGCTTCCGCGTGCCGCAGGACGTGTGCCCGTATGCTCTTCTGGCCGGGTACCCGCTCAAGACGGTGGGTCTCAACATCGTAGGGCTGAAGCGCAGAGGGTTCACGGTGGATCGCCTGTCACCGCTCAAGACGGCGTTCAAGCTCCTGTTCCAGTCGGGTCTCAACACCACGCACGCGCTCGAGCGAATCACCGGGGACGTGAAGCCCACCGACGAAGTGACCCATCTGCTCGAGTTCATCAAAGCCTCCGAACGCGGCATCGTGAAATAGCTCCCCACATTCCATGGTCCCCTCCATCCGTGCCGGAACGGTGGGCGTAGGGCGGCTGGGACGCGAGCACGTGCGCGTCCTGGCGCATCTGCCCGGCGTGACCCTCTCCGGCGTGTACGACAAGAATCCGCAGAAGGGCGAATCGGAAGCGCAGCCCTACGGCGTACACCAGGCGGCCTCTCTCGAAGATCTGATCGATTCGTGCGATCTCATCACCGTGGTCACCACCACGCGATCCCACTTCGAGGTGGCGCGTCAGATTGTGGACGCGGGGGTGGCGTGTTTCGTTGAGAAGCCCATCTGCGCCACCTCGGCCGAGGCCGAGTCGCTGGTGGACCTGGCCCGCACGCGTGGCGTGCCGTTGGGCGTGGGACACATCGAGCGCTACAATCCCGCCTACACGTCGTTCCGGCGGGACGCCGTCACGCCTCGCTTCATCGAAGCTCACCGCCTGGCGCCGTTCGTGTCGCGCGGTGCCGATGTGGCGGTGGTGTTCGACCTCATGATTCACGACATCGACCTGGTGCTGCATCTGGTGGGCCAGGAGCCCAGGGACGTGCGCGCGGCGGGTGCGGCCGTGGTGTCCAACGACCTCGATTTGTGCAACGCGCGCCTCGAATTCGACGGCGCGGTGGCCAATCTCACCGCATCGCGCATTTCCCCGACCACTCGCAGGCGCTTTCGGGTCTTTTCCGAGTCCACGTACTCGGTGCTGGATCTGCGGGAGAAGTCGCTCGAGCGCTACCGCCTGTTCGGCTCGCGCGAAGACATGGAGCGCGCGGGAGTGGAAGGAAGCACGCTGCCCCTGGGGGAGCGCGGACACGTAGTGGCTATGGAAAAAGTCGCTCCCGCGGGTGGGGAGATGCTCCACGACGAGCTGTTCGACTTCGTGAAGGCCGTCGCCTCGGGCCACCCTCCGCCCGTGACGGGCGAGGATGGACTTCGCGCGCTGCGCGTCGCCGAGCAGGTGCACGAGCGTGCACACGAGCTTCTGCGCTCGGTGCGGCCCTCCTGACGTGAAGGTCTTCATCAGCTCAGGCGAGGCCTCCGGCGATCGCCACGCCGCGGATCTCATCTACGCGCTGGGCCGTCTCGAACCCTCCGTAGACGTGCGGGGCTTCGGCGGGCGTGCTATGGCGGCCGCGGGTGCGCGAGTGGACTCCACGCTCATGGACTCGCCCATCATCGGTGTGCGCGGGATTGCGTCGCGGTGGAGGATGTTTCGCCGCCTCATTCAGGACACGGCGGATGAACTCAAGCAGACGCGCACCGACGTGCTCGTGCTGGTGGACTATCCGGGCTTCAATCTCCGACTGGCCGAGGCGGCGCACGCCCGCGGAATCAAGACTGCGTATTACATCGGCCCCCAGGTGTGGGCGTGGGGTGCCGGTCGCGTCGATCGCATCAAGCGCGACGTGGATCTGTTGCTCGTGGTCTTCGACTTCGAGCGCGGACTGTACGAGCGCGCGGGCATGCCGGTGCGCTTTGTGGGACATCCGCTTCTGGATCAACTCGACTTCAGCCCGGATCCGTCGTTTCGCCAGCGCGTCGGTG
>DAIOGN010000019.1:0-1820 GCA_036745245.1 Candidatus Zixiibacteriota bacterium | reverse complement strand
CCTTGACGCTCCGCTTCTCGGGCTGTTCCCCGGCAGTCGGCCGTCCGAAGTGGAGCGCGTCTATCCCGTGATGCTCGAAGCGGGACGGCTCATTCGCGAGAAACACAAGGACCTGCAGTGGGCCTGCGCGGCCGCTCCGGGAAGGCCGCTGGAAGAGTACACGCGTCAACACGAGCTTGCGGGAGCGCGCATCACGCTGGTGGAGGGGGCGGCGCATTCCCTCATGAAAGCCTGCGACCTGGCGCTTGTGGCCTCGGGCACGGCCACTCTGGAAACGGCGCTTCTGGGAACGCCGCAACTGGTGCTGTACAAGACCGATCCGGTCACCTACCTGCTGGGCCGGCTGCTCATCCGCATTCCGCGCATCGGCCTCGTGAACATTGTGGCCGGGCGTGAGCTTGCACCCGAGTTCATCCAGGGCCGCTGCCGGGCCGATCTGGTGGCCGCGTCCGCGCTGCGCCACCTCGGCCATCCCGACCTCAAGAGGAATTTCGCACCGGTGGCCCGTGAGCTTCGCCTCAAGCTGGGACAGCCCGGCGCCGCAGGACGGGCGGCTCAAGCGGTCTGGGAGCTGGCACGACTGTGAGCTGGCTGTGGAACGCGTACGGGGCGTTTGGCGCCGCCTACGAAGGGCTGTGGAAACGCGGTCTCGTCAAGCCCGGTGGCAACGCCTGGCATGTACAGCGAAGCGGCGCGCACACGGCGCGGGACGACCGGCCATTGTGGCTTCACGCCGCCAGCCTGGGAGAGGTGCGCGTGGCAAGCGCCTACCTCGCGGAGCTGTCGCCACTGGCTCCGCTGTATCTCACGATTCAAACGGAAAGCGGTTTTCGAGCGGCCGTGGCGTCGTTCGGCTCCGATCGCGTGGGGTATGCGCCACTCGACCGGCCCGCCAACGTGGAACGCTTCATCTCACGCATCCACCCGCGCGGTCTGGTGGTGTTCGAAACGGAGATCTGGCCTCACTGGCTGTCCACGTTTCAGGGACCCGTCTGGTTTGCCAATGCCCGGCTCACCGCACGCACGGTGGGAAGGCTGACGCCTCTGCGGCGAACGCTTTTGCCCATCTGGAACAACGTGCGCATGGTGTTCGCGCAGACCGCCCTCGACGCGCACCGCTTCGAGCTGCTCGGATTGCCCCTGTCGCACACCTGCGTGGCGGGCCAGGTGAAGCAGTTCGATCTGCCGTTCGATTCGGGCAACGAGCTGCGGTTGCGCTGGCGGCGTCGCCTCGGGATCGGCGAAAAGGACCTGCTCTACGTCGCGGGGTCGATTCGACAGGATGAACTCGTTTCTGTTTTGTCGCAGTTCCGACGTTGCCAGGCCGAGGGGCGCCTCGTGCACCTCGCGCTCGCTCCGCGCCATCTCAAGTACGTGGGTCTGGCCGAGCGCAGGGCGTGGGATCAGGGCTTACGCACGCGGCGCGTGTCGATCGCGGGCGGGCCGTCGCAGGGCGCGCTGGTGTACATCCTCGATACACACGGCGACCTGGCGCAGTTGTATGCCGCGGCCGACCTGGCGATTCTCGGCGGGACGTTTGCGCCGCACGGCGGCCACAATCCCAATGAGCCCGCCGCCTTCGGCGTGCCGGTGGTCACGGGTCCGCACACGGAACTGGTCGACGGCGACCTGGCGCTTCTGTCACGAGCCGGCCTGGCGTACCGGCTGGAAAACCCCAACGATCTGGCGCTCGTGGCCTCGAGCCTGGAGCGCTTCAATCGCGCCCGTGCGCGTCACGAATTGCAGGATCTCATCAGCCAGGCGCCGCATCCTGCCACGCTTCTGGCGGAATCGGTGCGTCAGGAGAACGCAGGGTAGGC
>DAIOGN010000018.1:12312-34285 GCA_036745245.1 Candidatus Zixiibacteriota bacterium | reverse complement strand
CGGCAGATCACCGGTGCCTATCTCGTGTTTGACGGCCGCAATCTTCACGAAGGCTGCTACAACAATCACTACGCGCAGTATTGCGGCCTGTGCCGTGCCGAAATCTCAGGGCAGTACATGTTCAACTCGTGGGGCGACACGGTGTGTGCCGTTCATGTGGGCGAGTACCCTTCCTGCGAGTATTGCGACCGGCTGGTGGCTCCTCAGCTGACGGGCCCCGGCGTGCAGTACGACGACGGCCGGCATGTGTGCGGCGTCTGTGAGTCCAACGCCGTCACCGAAGCGGCCGACGTTCGACTCCTGCTCGATTCCGTGAAGCAGATGCTGGCCGCGTGGGGCATTACGAGCGACCGGGAACTGGAATTGGTAACCATCGACAAGACCCGCATGCTCGACGTCAATTCCGAGCTGGGGCAGGAGGCCTGGGCCTACACCGATTTCAAGCAGACGGTCTCGTTCTTCGGTCTCTGGAAGTCGGAACGCATCCGCATCTACGTGCTCTCCAGGATGCCGCGCGTGATCCTGCGATCGGTGCTGGCGCACGAGTTCATGCACGTGTGGCTGTTCACCCACGCGCCCCTGGACATGGATCCCACCTTGTGCGAAGGAAGCTGCGAATACGCGGGGCGGCTTGTGCTGTCGGGCCTGAAGGATCCGTACGTGGAATTTCTCGACGAAGCTCAGGAAAAAAGCGACGACCTGGTGTACGGCGTGGGATTCAGGTCGGTGCGTGATTACATTCGCCGCGTGGGAGCCGCCGCCTGGCTCGATTATCTGCGCACCCACTCCACGCCGCCCTGGCTCCGGGCGACGCGCACCCCCGACCGCTAGTGATTTACGGACAACTCCAGGGCGAAGGGATCATTGTGCACACGTCGCACGGTGCCGGGCCCGCCTTGAGGACCGCATTCACCAGGTAAATGATGTCGGACGTGGCCACATTGTTATCGCAGTTCACGTCGCCGGCCGCCAGGCAGGGCTGAGGCGCGGGGCCGCCCTTGAGCACGTTATTGACCAGGTAGACGATATCGGAGAGCGTGCGATCGCCGGTGAGGTTGACATCGCCGGTCATGGTCACCGCACACACGGGCGGTGCTCCCTCTGAGAGCGAAAAATCGTCGAACTGGAAATACGAACCGAGGTGAGGGAGCTGACCGGAAGGACCGTTGATAAATGCGAAGATGAAGCCCGAGTCGGGCAGAGTGGGCCCCGACCAGAAGATGGGCACTGTAAACGGCTGGTACGACGATCCCGTAGGCGGAAGGAACATGGCGCCGCCGCCCACCCCCGCAGTGTCAGCTGTAGTAAAGCTCACACTGAAGAGAAGCACATCGCCCCCCACCGAGTTGAATTTGTAAAACCCTTCTAGCGTAGTCCACTGCACGTTCGTCACGAACCCTTCTTGCACTTCGCCCGTGAAGATCATGGGCTGGCCATTGAAGCCCTCGAAGATCTCCACCACATCGCCTCGCACCGCCCAGGATCCCGCGTGCTTGTCGGCCGTCTGTGTGACCGATCCCGGGAGCCCCTCGTTGCTGGTGTACCACCCCACCGGGCTGCCCGACGCCCAGGTCTCGAAGCCGGGATTGGGGATGGGGTTTTGAGCCAGAGCGTGGGAGGCAGACAGCAAAAGGCCACAGGTGGCCGTGAGGAGGACAAGTCGGGCTTTCATGGCAAATTCCTCTATGGCAGAGATGGCAGAGACGGTGCCTGATAATAGCACCACATCCGGTGAGTGTAAAGACCCTTTCAGCACGGAACGAGAACAGACTACGTGCCGCCGGGCCCCACGAGTATTCGTGCACGCAGATAGGTCACCTGGCTCTCACCGTCTTCGATCGAACCTGAGATCTGGTCGAAGTGCCACTCGGAAGGCCTGCCCGCCGGGTCGCCTGAAAACGTCATGCGTGCCGGGTCGCAGGGGGACTCGCCCGCGGAGGCGCGCAGCTCCACGATGCGTTCGGCCAGTGGCAGCGTGGCGGCGGGCACTGCGGTAGCACGATCGGCCCCGGTGGAAAGTGTGATCTGAAGAGAACTGGTGTCGAAGGTCACGAAACAGGAGTCGGCTCCCAGCACATAGGCGCGCACCGAATCGTGCGCTCCGCCCCAGGTGTAATCTACCAGGTAGGTCCAGCCGGATAGCGTGAGCGGAGCGCGCCGCGCCTCGTCGGAGGTGAAGTAGAAATGCATCCGGTCGCCCTCCATGCGCCAGCTGGACTGATAGGTAAAGCCCAGGCTTGCCGAGAGCGTGTCGCGCCACTCGGGGACGGAGTCCGTGGCCAGTCTTGCGAGCCGGGCCGGCTCCACCCAATCCCGGAACGCGTCGGGTCCGTGAAACTCCCAGAGGTAACTCATGATGCTGCTCATCTCACGCTGGTCTTCTTCGGAGGGCACGGAGGCGGCCGCGCTGATTTTTCCCTCCACAAGGAGCCCATTGCGGGTGAGGTACTCGGTGAGCCGCGTGCGCTGACTGCGCTCGGCCACCGCGAACGCGCTGAAGGGGCCGTACGCCGACAGCAGGCAGAGTATAAACAACACGATCGGGATGAAACGTATGTCGCGCTTTCGACCCAGGACGAAGTACAGCACCACCAGGGTCAGGCCCACGGCCATGTTCACCACGAGGAATCGATTCACCGTGACGCCGTACTCTGCGATGCGTTGATAGATGGCGATGTAGAGCATCACCAGAAGCGGCACGAGCCCCCGGAAGAACCAGGTGCCGAACGTGGTGATCCAGCGGTTGCCCGCCTGAGTCTGCAGCGGGTGCAACAGGAGCAGCGACAAGATGGACGCCACGGAATACCACAGCACCAGGTGCGCCACCCAGCCCTGAGGCCAGTCCCCGGTGACCAGGATCTTCCCCTCGTAGGTGATCAGGATCACGAAGTACAGGATGACCAGGGGAAGCAGGATGAACTGCGTGAAGACCTTGAGGCCGGGAGGGTACTCCGTGCTGCGATTGAGATCGTCCAGCCGTTCAGGAATGCCGGCCAGAAATATCCAGGTCTGGAACAGGCCCACCAACAGGACGCCCAGTTGAGGGTAGGTGCGTGGCTGCACGTCGAGGCCGAACAGCTGGTCGGCGGCGACCAGGGCCAACGCCAGGCCCGCGAACAGTACGTTAAAGTAAATGTTCGCCAGGAGAATGCGGAGAAAGAGAGCCCGGTTGTACTGCCAGAACCCTTCGCGGTCGTCGCGTCCCAGAAACGGCAGAAACGCCACCATGAAGTGCGCCCCGAGTGCCAAAAGAAGGAAGCGAAGCGGATGGATCAACGGGCCCGTGACGCGGTCGGGCAGACTGAAATAATAGGCCGCGAGGAGAAGCAGGCCGACGGCGGGGAAGAGCCGTTTGGTGGCCGCCGACCAGGAGCTTCGTTCGGCCAGGAGGGTGAGTGCGGTGAACAAGGGTAGCCCGAGCGCGCAGGAGAACAGGAGCCTGAGACCGACCTCGGGAAACTGCACCCCATCGAGTTCGATCAGGTAGATTCCCGTGATCGTGCCCACGAGTGCACAGCACAGCGTAAATGGAAAGCGCCGGAGCGTGGCGAGAGCCCGGCTCGAGATGTGTTCTATAGAAAGGAATCGACCCTGAATGGCCATGACCTGTCCCCCCTCGGAACCCCGACAAGTTCGCCGGGGAGAGGGCGGAGGTCAAGCGCCCGGCCGCAGGTCAGACGGCCGGGCTATTCGCTGGATTCGTTGTTCTGCTCGTAGAAGTTGTCCCAGAAGAACTGGCGTTCGGTGTTCCGTGCCTGTTCGTATTCTTCCATCATGTTCGTCGTGATGACCTGACCGGAGTGGCGTGCCCGGCTGATCGCCAGGCGCAACTCGTACACCTTCGCCCAGATGGTGTCCCAGTTGTCCAGCCGCTCCGAATCGTTGATGCGGTGCGAATCGAGCTTGAGCACTCTCATCTTCACCGGCTTGCGTGTCAACTTGGCCTGCGCCATGGCATACGCCTCCCTATAGTGCCGTTATCGACACGGGCGGCCCCGGGGTTGAGACCCCCGGAAGGCCTTGTGGGGCGCGGGGTTTCAGATGCAGGGGGCGGCTCCTCCCTTGAACACGTAATTGACCAGCACGATGATGTCGGCCGAGGTGATGGTCCCCGAGCAGTCCACGTCGCCCGAACGGGGCACGGGGCGGGGCGGCAACCCGCCTTTGAAGACATAGTTCACCAGGTGGATGATGTCGGCGGAGGTGATCACGCCGTCGAAGTTGGTGTCACCGGTCTTGCCGGGGGCGTGGCCACGGACCACCGCCGTCAGAGGATTGGTCGCCGATACGTCGCCGTGATACAACAGGAGTGTGGCCGCCAGAGGACCGTAGGTGACCGGAACCCACTGCACCGAAAAGGAGTCCAACGGGCCCGAGCCCAGCGGCCCAATGAGGTCCGGGATGTCCAGGGCGGAGAGCGATGCGTCTCCCGCAAAGCGCACACTGTCCACCGGAACGATCCCGAATTGGAGCTTGCCCAGAACCGCCTGGAGGAGCCCGGCAGAATCTACGGCCACCGTGTCAAAGTTGAGCGTGTCCGGTTCGAGATAGCCCTGTGGCGAGTTGAAGTCGGGGAAGGGCGCCGCGTCGGGACCGCCCGCAGCTCCCATGTCGCTGTGCACCGTGCCGAGGGCCGGAGGCAACGCCATTCCCGGGTTGCCCGTGTCTTCCGGATCGTTGAGCGCAGGCGCAGGATCGCCCGTGTCGATGCAGGGTGAAGCCCCCTGGAGATAGAAGAGCGGCCCGTCGAACAGCGGATCTATATCGATATTGCCCGTGCCGGTGAATCCGCCCTGCACGTCGCTGTAGGTCACGGTGCTGGCGGCCGCGCCCGAGCGCAGGCGGATCTGGGGACCTGTAATCGCCGTATTGCCGCGCGCAATGCTGTTAATCACGATGGCCGTGGCGTTCCAGATCAGGAGGCCGCCGCCGTCTGTCGTGCTGTGGTTGTCGATGTAATCGTTGTTGGAGAAGGTGCTGGTGCCCACGGAGGCCGCGTACCATACACCGCCGCCGCCGAAGTCCTGACCGCCGCGGTTCCGATACACGATGTTGTTGCGAAACGATCCGGGGTTGTGGAAGAGGACGACGGCCCCGCCATACAATCCCTCGTTGTATGCGAATACATTGTGGACGATGCTGACTCCGGCTCCCAGTCCGAAGCCGGAACGCAGGCCCCCGCCGCCGGCCGATGTGGTGGTGGACTTGTCGGTGGCACGATTGCCGATGATGACGTTGTCGCGAATGGTGGGCGAGCCTCCCTCGGTGAGCACCCCGCCACCTTCGCGAAAGAAGTTTCCGTCGGACACGTCGAACCAGCGAGTGCCCGTGCCACCTGTGAGCGTGAAGCCACACAGCACACCGGAAGCGGAGTGGTCCAGGATCACGGCGCTGGCCGTGTCGGGATGTGTCGGCTGCGAAGCGTCGATCACGGTGTTGAGCACATGGGCCGGATTGCCATCGAGCAGGTAGTGGCTGGCCAGCGTGATAGACTTGCCCAGCACCATCACGTTTTCCTGATACACTCCCGGTGCCACGAGTACCGTGTCGAGGAGACCGGCAGCCGAGACGGCCTGCTGGATGGTGGGGAAGTCCAGGGGCACGTTGATTACGGCAGCGACGGCCTGTGAACTCAGCACACAGACAGCTGCACAGGGCAGAAAGCGGACCAAAGTTTTCAAAACGGACCTCCTGCCGGGCGGGACGGCCGAAAGGAGTGATTGTGTGGGACGGGCAGCACGGGTATGACTGCGACGACCCTTGACTATTCCCACATAACCTTCTATGTTGGTTATAGTGGTTATACAATGCGAGTCAGCCACCTAACTGTCAATATGAATTTTGATAGTTATGCGGGCCTTCCACGCAAGGGGGAGCGCCATTAGATGACCGACATCACAAGGTCAAGGGCCTCAGGCAGATGGCTCTGCCTTCTCTTCTCCAACACAGTGGAGAATTACAGGCTGGAGCAGCAGCTCGACAGCCTCGTGGACTTCCCGCGCTGGGTGGAATGGAGCACGAAGCATGGCGTCGTGGAGGGCCCGCTTCGTGAGCGGCTCCTGTCATGGGCGGCGACAAACCCCGCCGCTTCCGCACTCGCCCTCGAATCTGCGAAGGCCCTGCGACTGCGCATCTTCAGGCTGCTCTCCACCCGCGCCGCCGGAGCGATTCCCGAGACCGATGCCCTGGAGTTCCTCAACCTGCAACTGGCGGTGGCCACGACACACCTCGAGCTTCAGCCCACTCCCCAGGGCGTGGTTCTGGCGTGGCAGGACGAGGTGTCTCCCGACCGACTGGTCTGGCCCATCGTGTATTCGGCCGCCTGCCTGCTCACCCATCCGCAGAGCGCGCGACTGCGCCGGTGTGGTGGCGACAAGTGCACGTGGCTCTTCATCGACGAGAGCAAGAATGGCAGCCGTCTTTGGTGCGACATGTCGGTCTGCGGCAATCGGGCCAAGTCGCGCAGGCACTACGAGCGTACACACCGCGCCACGTCCCGCTAGCTCCGCGGCGGATCCGACTTGACCCACGCGGACTTCGGTAGAATCGTCTCTGTATACATCCAATACATCAAGGAGGATTCCTCATGAAATCCTGGCGGCTTGTAACTCTGCTTCTGGCGGTGGCGATTGTGGGCGGCTGTGCCAGCTCCGCGGTCTTCATGGACTACAGCCTCTCCGGACTGTGGTCGAACTATCGCAGCTGGAACTGGCTTCCCGAGCCACGCGCCGAGGACATCGGTCCGCTGGCGCAGAATCCTGCCAATCGCACGTCCATCGAAGATGCCGTGGATTGGGCCATGAAGAACCGCGGGCTCATGCGCAATGAACAGACTCCCGACCTTCTCGTGGCCTACTACGCGGGAAAGACGGACTCCATCCAGCCCGGGGTGTGGGGCTATACCTACGCCCCGCAGGCGAATTACAAAGACCAGCAGGGAACGCCGGAGACCTTCAAAGGTGGCACGCTGGTGATCGACCTGGTGGATGCCAAGACGAAAGAGCTCCTGTGGCGCGGCTGGAGCACAGGTGTGGTGAACGCTCCCAATCAGGACAAGACCGACAACACCATCCGTGAAGTCGTGAAAAAGATCATGGCGGAGTACCCGCCCGCTACCGGCGCACCCCGTTAGTTCATGGGCCGAACCATGAAGGAGTCTGGATCATGAAGCAGTTCCTGCGAATCGGATTCATCCTTGCACTTTCTTTGGCGATCGCCGGTTGCTCCTCGATGAGCAACACCGAGAAGGGCGCCGTGATCGGAGCCGCCTCGGGGGCCGTCATCGGGGGTGTGATTGGTAATGCGGCGGGGAACACCGCGGTGGGTGCCATCATCGGGGCCGCCGTGGGAGGCACGGCAGGCGCTCTCATTGGCAACTACATGGACAAGCAGGCGGCCGAGATCGAGCGCGACATCGAGGGCGCCAAGGTGGAGCGCATCGGCGAAGGGATCAAGATTACGTTCGATTCGGGGCTTCTGTTCGACGTGAACAAGTACGACGTGAAGCCGGTCGCTCAGGACAATCTCGCGCGACTGGCCGGGATTCTCAACAAGTACCCCGACACCGAGATCCTGGTGGAGGGACACACCGACTCCACGGGCACGCGCGACTTCAACATGGATCTGTCACGCCGTCGCTCCCAGTCGGTGGCCAATCTGCTGGCGGGCCACCAGGTCATGGTGTCGCGCATCACGCAGATGGGCTATGGGCCCGACCAGCCGGTGGCGACCAACACCACGGCCACCGGTCGTTCGCAGAACCGCCGCGTGGATCTGGCGATCTACGCCAACGACAAGCTCAAGAAGGCGGCGGAGAAGAAGGTCGAAGGCTAGCCGCCGGAGCGTATCACGGTATGCACGGCACCGGGCTGTCGGTGCAGATGTCGCAGGGGGCGTCGCCACCCTTGAAGACGTAGCCCACCAGGTAGATGATATCCGCGGAGGTGACCGTTCCGGTGCAGTTCACATCGCCGTTGATGTGGCAGGGGAGAGGCGGGGCGCCTCCCTTGAAGCAATAGTTAATTGACAGAATGATGTCCGCCGAGGTGACGGAGTTAGAGAGATCCAGGTCGCCCGGGACGACGATGGCGCAGCAGGCGACGATGCTATCGGTGTTGGCGCTCCGCCTGAGATCATTGACCTTGAGCTTCAGGTCGTTGAACGAGAGCTTGGACGTTGTGATGCCAAATCCCCACCGCAGGGTGTCGGTTACGCCGAGCTGAGTGTTGTGCGAATACACCAGCATAGCCGACAGGTCCCCATACTCCTGCCCGGTGTCGATGTGCGGCGAAGATAGCCAGGTATCCTGCGAGCCGAATTCATCAAACAGGGCATTCAGAGAGTCCGGGATGAAGAAACCTGCGGGCTGCAGGTAGAACGCATTGTCCAGAATCTGGCCGGCTCCCTGGCCGTTGTGAAAGCAACCACCCTCAGGCGTCAACGCAAACAGGGCAATGTAGTTCGTATTCGGGGTGAAATTACCGGAGGTGTCAGCCTCCCCGCCACGCACGGCCACCAGACCGTTGAATGCGGAGGCCACCCCGTCATTCTCGTTCTCGGACGGTCTGGTCACGTCGAAGTCGGCGATTGCCCCAAAGGATAGCCCGGTGATGAGTGTGCCGGTTCGGTTGTGCATGGCCAGGGTGAGATACGCTCCGTCTGAGAGTGCCGCGCTGCGTGGCAGGACGAATCTATACTCCAGGCCGATGGTGGAGTCGGTGGTGGTGGCCGACCCCCAGGCGAGATCCGCCGTCATCAGGTGCTCCGCACCCGTGAAGCCGGTGGAGAGCACAGTATCCCGCGCCACAAACAATGGCGATTGAGCACGAAACGAGCGGTTGGCTGAGCGCGTACGCTCGGCGGGGGTAAGGAAAGCATTGTCGTAGGCCAGAGAGTCTCCCGCCATGTTCAGCGTGATGACGGGTGATCCGGAGGCCAGCCATTCCGAAGAGTCGGCGAGATTGAAGAAACCCGTTCCGGTGTGGCCCTGGCCGCCTAACTCCAGGCAGCTTGAAATCTGCAGGCGATGCATGAGTGTGGAAAGTGTGTCGGAGGTGCAGGCATGCCAGACGGAGGCGGCAAAGACCTGAAGACTCACGTCGATGGCGGCGCCACCCTGGCCCGGATCGTTCTCGGGGTCGTTCGACGTGACCTCCAACCGCCAGTTGTGCTCGGATGGATCGGGCAGGCCCAGGGTGTGGAATTGAATCTGCAACTCCTCGGGTGCTCCGCCCGCCGCAATGGAGCTCGAATAGCTGGCGCCACCATTTACTGTGACGTAGGTCGGGCCCGACTCATCCGGCGCCACCACCACCTGAAACTGAAGGGAAGCCGTTCCGATGTTCTGAATCACCACCTCTACAGTCTGGGGCGTGCCCGACAACGGGTTGGCGTTGAGATCGATGAACTGCACCGGCGCCGCAGCGATTCTCGCCTCCGCCACCGGCAATCGTGTCTCGGGAGCCAGGAGCATGTACGGGCCTTCTGACCACTCGCCGAATCCAGACGTAGCTGCCCCCGCGTGCTTGTCCTCCATATACGATAGATACAGGCCGGAGTCAGCCTGTGCGGCCGCAGACACCCACGACTCGCTCAAGCAGTCTCCGGGAAGGCACCCGGGAGTGTGGCTTCCCGTGATGTTTTGTGGCCGGTCCCAGGTGAGCCCGCCGTTGGAGGAGACGGACATGTAGATCTCGCCATTCAGGTGTCCCCCGAGAGTGCCTTGGGAATTGATCGTAGCGCAGTCGGAATCGGAGGGCCCGAACTGCGTCCAAACGGCAAAGTGCAACTCTTCCCCGATGCCATGCAAGCCAGCCGGCTTCACCGACAGGTTGGGTTCTGTGAGCACAGGCTCCCGGGCCTGGCAGGCCATGCCGGACATCAGGCACGGATCCCAGAGGCCAGTGCACTTATCCGACCATGTGGCCGCTGTGATCATCCGGATGCCGGTAGATGGGCTCCAGTGGTAGAGATTCACGGGGGCATCAGCGCCCGACGCAGGCACCGTGTTGTAAATCACATGGAGTTCGCCATCTTCGTCAATGACGGCGCCCAACTCCGATAACAGGCCTTCGGGGTCGTCGTCCGTGAAGCCTGTGACATTGACCATGTTCCCCCAGGCGATGCCGCAATTCGTGGAGCGATAGTACACCAGGTCGGCGTTGAGGGACGAGTTCACAGTCTTGGCCATGACGATGTACACCGTATCGCCCTGCGTTTCGATCACGGAGGAAACGCCAGCGGACATCGGATCGATCATCATGGGCAGTCCCCCAGGCATGCTGGACCAGCTGATGCTTCCGGCTCCGTCGTTGATGATTCCCCGCCAGTACCAGACCTCTTCGGGATACCCGGAGTAGGTGCCGACGGTGTGGTGAACGATGTCGGCCCCGCACACGCTGATCGCCTGCTTGGGCCAGATGGGCTCGTCACAGCCGTGCTGATCGCATGGCCGTGACGGCAGGGTCGACGGCATACCCGCGAAGATCCCGCTGGCACTCGTCAGGTCGAGTTGCGCCTCGTTGAACTGTATTCCACCCATCAACGGAGCATCGTGGTAGATCACCACCGTTTTGCCGCCCGGTCGGTTGCGCAGATTGGTGAAGCCCGGCCGCACAGCCGTGAACTCCTGGCCTATCATGAGCGTAGCAAGGAACAAGTACCTCACCACGCGCCCGTCATTCAGCGTGTAGTCCTGCGGACTGCCTTGCACAGTGGCTCGGGACCAATTCACGGTGCGGATGGCCGCAGTCGGTCCCGGAGCTTTTGTCCAACTGGCTTGCACTTTGCCGCCCTGCTCATCCACCTGTCGACCCGTGCTGGCGACGTGCTGAAGATCATGGTAGGTGGTGCCGATCTGGGCGGCCGGAAGGTAGGCGGGCGAAACGGCGTTGAAGCGAACCCGGTGGCCGGAGCTTGGAGCCTGATGGGACAGGTCAGCCCTTGAGTCCAATGGCACAGGCAGCCTGCGTAATCGATAGCGCGGCACATTGCTGGCGATCGCGACTGAATTCGCACCTGCCGCCAGAGCCACACCCAACGCGATCCAATGCAGCGATTTCTGCATGGCAGCACCGCCAAGGAAGAAGGTTACGGGAAGGCCGCCCGCAGGTAGGGACCGGCTCCCCTCACTGGGAGGTGCCAGCAAGATAACCCGGGCCGTCGATGATCCCAGCCCATTTCTGGACTACGGCGAGGCACCTGCCGGCCACCGGCGGGCGGTTCCGTTCGCGCGCAACCGTCCGTGGCCGCCTCCGTAGTATAGGTCTGACGCACAACCGCGTCAGCCATGGAGGCTTGAGATGTTGAAACTGATCCTGGTGTTCGGTCTCGCCGCGCTGCTCTGGACCATGTTCGTAGCGCTCGACTGGGTCCTGGGAATCGGAGTATTCGCCGCGGTATTCGCTGTAATCGCGGCGGCCGTTGGGGTGGTCTTCGGAATCGTGGGTGCGATCTTCGGTGTGGTTGCAGGAGTTCTTGGCGCCGTATTCGGCGTCCTCGCCCTGGTACTGCTTCCGATCTTTATTCTGGTGGGATTGGTGAAGCTCTTCAGGGCCGCGTTTTAGGCCCAGCCCCCTTGGCAGGTCCGGCGTTCGAGTGTATATTGAAGGAGCCGGTGTCGGCATGTACTTACCCTCCGCTCACCAGGCCAGAGAAGGTGTGCCCCTTGAATCATAGGGTTCCAGCAGGAATACTTCGCGCTGCGGTTGCCGCGGTAGCCATCGGGCTGGCGTCGGCGGGTGACGCTCAGGCGGCCATGGGCGATGCCAACAACGATGGCGTCATCACGTTGGCCGACGCCGTGTACGTGAGCCACTATCTGTTTGCCAAAGGGCCCGCGCCTGTGCCCACCATCGACTCGGGCGACGCCAACTGCGACTCGCGCGTCGATCCTCTGGACGCGGTGGCCATCGTCAATTACGTGATGCGCGGCGGCAGGAGCCCCGGCTGTCCGTCGGAGTGAACGGCCGGCTTTCTTCTCGCGTTGTGGGGCCCGGTGACGGGCACTATACTCTGTTCCGATTCTAATGAACCAAGCTCTGGGGGCCACCACGCCTGTTCGCATGCTCTCCTCGGACCGGCAGCTTGTGGACGAAATCATCGAATGGGACGTGGCCAACTGGGGCCGCGCGCTGTCACTCTGGGACGAGGATCTCTCCGCCGACTGGTCGGCGCGTTCCGCGCTCGACCTTGGCGCCGGCGGCGGAGGCTTGTCGCTGTACCTGGCGCTGCGGGGCTGCCGCGTGACCTATTGTGACTTTGCCGCACCGCGCCCCGAAGCCCTTGAACGCTTCAAAAGGCACGAGATCGGGGAGGCCGTCTCGTTTGTGCGGGCCAACGTGACCCGGTTGCCCCTGCGATCGGAAAGCTACGATCTGGTGGGCTTCAAGTCGCTTCTGGCGTCGGTCGGAAAATTCGGTGGCTTTCCCAGCCAAAAAAGTGTATTAGATGAAGCCTATCGGGTACTGAAACCGGGGGGAGTTCTTCTTTTCGCGGAGAATGCTCGCGGCTCGGCGGTACACGCCTACTGTCGCGACCGGTTTGTAGCTTGGGGGCATGATTGTCGGTACCCGTCCCTGGCTGAGATGAAGGGTTTCATGTCAGCCTTTTCCAGGGTTCACCTCGTGTCCTTCGGTGTGCTGGCCGCCTTCGGGCGCCGCGAATGGCAGAGGCGCGCATTGAGCCGGGTCGATCGAGTGTTGACGCCGGTGATTCCAAAGGGGAGCAGGTATCTAGCCTATGGCTATGCCATCAAATAGGGGACGCGGCCCGTCCCGTCCACGCAACAACAACGGCATGACTCGCACGCGGCCGCATCGCCGGCCGGGGAGGCATCGCGGTCCGAATCAGGGGCAGCAGGGCTATCCGCAGGGCATGCAGCAACAGCAGCAGCAGTCGCAGGTGCCCAAGGTGCGGCCGTCCGGTCCGTCGGAGCCCGTGTTTGGCGTGCTCAAGATTACGGGCCGCGAACGCGGTGAGCTGGTGGATCCCACGATTCTCTATCCCACGGCGGGCGTATTCGTGGGCCCGAACCTGATCCGCCAGTATCGACTGGTGCAGGGCGCCACCATCAAGGGACAGGCACAGCGCGCAGGCGATCGCCAGGAGTTGGTGGAGATCGAGAGCATCTCCGACTTACCGCCCGACGACTTCAACCGCCGCGGCAAATTCAAGGAACTGGTTCCGGTGGATCCGCATGAGCGCATCAATTTGTCGCGCGACGGCAACATCACCATGCGCGTGATCGACCTGGTGGCCCCCATCGGCAAGGGTACGCGTGCCCTCGTGGTGTCGCCGCCCAAGGCGGGGAAGACCATGATCCTCGAGGCGTTCGCCCACGCCATGCTGGCCGACTGCCCCGACATGCGCGTGATCGCGCTTCTGGTGGACGAACGGCCCGAAGAGGTGACTCACTTCCGGCGCTCCGTGAAAGCGGAGGTGTTTGCGCGCACCAACGATCAGCACCCGCAGGAGCAGGTGGATCTGGTGAACCTCGTGCTCGACATGGTGCGCGTGGAGCTGGAGTGCGGACGTGACGTCGCTCTGCTCGTGGATAGCCTGACGCGCGTGGGTCGCGCGTTCAACGTGATCGGTTCGGGCACAGGTCGCACGATGTCGGGTGGCGTCGAAGCAGGCGCGCTCGAGATTCCGCGGCGCCTCTTCGGCCTCGCGCGCAATATCGAAGGCGGCGGTTCCGTGACCATCATCGCCACGGCGCTGGTCGATACCGGGTCGCAGATGGACCAGCTGATCTTCCAGGAATTCAAGGGCACCGGCAATTGCGAAATCGTGCTCGACCGCAAGCTGGCCGAGCAACGCATCTACCCGGCCATCAACATCATGGAAAGCGGTACGCGAAAAGAGGAGCGTCTGTACGACCAGCATTCCCTCGACCGCATCGCACTTCTGCGGAGGGGCCTGGCCGACCGGTCTCCCAAAGAGGCCCTGGAGATGCTTCTCAATCTCCTGAAGAAGCACTCCTCTAACGAGGCGTTGTTCAAGAGCATCCCCAGCCTGTAAAGAAAGAAAGTAGGGTCAGACTCGACTTTTCAAAAGTCGAGTCTGACCCTACTTCTCGAAATTGGGGTCTGACCCCAATTGAATGTGATAGTGAGGGGCGCCCTGGCGCTTGACAGGGGCCCGGGGAGGGCCCTATGCTCATCGCCACGGGGCTTCATAGACCTGCAAAGTCATTCAACTACATGGAGGCTGTACATGAGTAAGCGGTTGATCATGGCCGTTCTGGCCATCACAGTATTGTCGTTTTCACTCGTGGCGTTGGCCGAAGATCCGGCGACGCCCAAGGTTCCGGGAATGCCGGAAAACATGCCGCCCATGGGCCCGCCGCCCGAGATCATGGCTCTGTCGTCAATGGTGGGCACGTGGGATGCGGCCATGGAACTGCGCATGGATCCGAATGCCGAGTTCATGCCCAATCCGGGCGTGGCGGTGTATTCCATGGTGGCCGGCGGCGCGGCGCTGCAGTGCGACTACTCAAGCAACATGATGGGGATGCCGTTTGTGGGCCTCGGTCTCACCACCTATCACCGCGACCTGAAGCATTTTACCACCACGTGGATCGACAACATGGGCGCGATGACGTCGGTGTACACGGGCACCAAGTCCGGCGGCAAGCTGGTCATGACCGGCAAGGACATCATGGGTGGAGAAACGTGGGACACGCGCCTCACGGAAAGCGAACCCAAGGACGGCAAGTTCGACTTTCAGATGGAACACTCCACGGACCAGGGGAAGACCTGGGCCGTGTACATGAAGGGCACCTACACCAAGCGCCCGTAAGGAATCCCCTCTCTGGTGTGCGGCCCGCGGCAACCTGTCGCGGGCCGTTTGTATTTCAGGGGTGCAGCATCCAGACGTTTGGCTCCACGTAGCGCCCGAGATTCTTTGCGACATCGAATCGTACTGGCACGAGCCCGCCATCCACTACGTAGTCGCCCGACTCCGGCAGCCAGAGGCCGGTCCACGATTGCCAGTCGTCGCGTGTGCCTTCCACGGTAAGCGAGGCATGGCACACGCGCAGAATCCTGGCCCCGAGTTTAGTGTGCACGCGCATCCATGGATCGTAGGGGTGTCCGTCGGCACGCGTCCATTGCACATACTGTTCCATGGGTACCAGCGGATAACGGGCTTTCCACACAGGACGCACCGGGGCCACGAGAGACGACAGACCATTCCGGCGCGCAATCTCGCGCATGGCGGCCACCATGGGAGTGGAGAGTCCGCTGCCCAGGTGGGACTTCTGCACCACGATCTGAACTGCGGAGAGCAGATTGGCCGGCCCGGCGCCCGGGGTTTCGTAGCCCGCGATCATGGCCCACTCCACACCGGAATCGGGCAGCCGTTCCAACCCGTCACGCCAGTGAACGGGAACGCAATTCCCCACGGCCAAAAGCGAGCCGTCGTCATCGCTCAGCCCGGCGAATTGAAGCTCGGGATGCATATCGTACAGCCTGCCGAACAATCGGTTCATGACCCGGCTGTGCAGCAGGAATTCGTGCCAGGGCGAGCCGCCGAGTTCTCGCATGGCGGGAACCAGGGCCGGCTCGTCGACGGCGGTGACGATACGCATGGTCAGGGAAGGGTGGGTGCGCCTAGCTGGTCAGGTGCAGCCAGTCGATCACCAGGAACTGTACGCGCCCGATCAGGAGAGACACCCGCGCCATCACCGTATAGCCGAAGTGCGCGCCGAAGGAGATCATGATGAACCAGATGCCCAGGGTCGCGACTCCGCCCAGCACTCCGGTGTGCGGCTTGGAGAAATAGAAGTAGATCAGAGTGCACACCACGCCCACGACGATCAGGACCCCCTGGACTGAGGCCATGGAGACGAACGTCTTGGCCACCTGGGGCAGCACCAATCCGTGCAATTGCTGCATCACGAGGATGCCCGAGTTGGCCCCAATGACGAACGCGATTGCCACGCGCGAGACCCATGCGTGTTTCGGTGAGAGCCGCACGAACATGAGCGAGCCCAGGAGAGCGGGAAGGATCAGCCACGCCTGGCCGCCCCAGAGGGGCACCCAGAGCTGCTGCACCAGCACGGTCTGAAAGATCAAGCCGGCGTAGTACCCCGCCGACAGCCCCGCGAAGACGTGCTCCGCGAAACGGTACACGGGGTTGTCCTTATACAGGAAGGAGTACAGGGCCAGCGTGAAGAGCGCCGTGATCGTCATCACCAGGAAACTCATGCAGGCCTCGCGTTCCTGCGCGAAAGGAAGAAGCCCACGTTGCCCAGCACGATGAATGCAATGATGAGGAGATGAATGAGCGACTGCGCGCCCATACCGCGGGTGGACTGGTCGGGCAGCCCCAGGAGCTTCTCGTACTCGGCGCCGCCCTTCATGCCTCCCAAAAGCCCTACCATCTGGCCCGCATCGATGTAGGCGAACATCTTGGGCGCCATCACGGCCGTCACGCCCGCGCCGATCTTCGCGCCGAACCGCTCGCCCACGATGGACACCCAGTAGTCGAGCGTGGCATTGTCGGCGATCGCAAAGATGAACGCCACGTCCTTGTAGCTGTCCACGTTACGCATGAGCGGCAGTGAATCGACGGGTGTGCCGGAGTAGTCTGTCTGGTAGATGGAACGAATGGACGTGCCCATGCCGGACAGGACCGCCAGGTAGTTGGCGCGATAGCCCAGGTTTACGTAGTCGATTCCGTACAACTTGCCTGCGGCGTTCCCCTCTTCACGCAGTACACGGTCGGCGATGGACGGGCCGCCGCCGCCCACGTTGGAGAGCGACACGATCTTCATTTGGCGGCGGAATGCATGCCGCACGGCCGCGCGCGCGATGGGCTCGGTCTCGGGCAGGGTCGATGGCCATACCTCGAACGGCACCATGATGACCGATCCCTCCGGCAGGCTCTCCATCGTGTCATAGAGGGCCTGCGTCTGGCTCGTGATGCGCTCGGGGAACGTGATCGGCAGGAACATGGGCAGCACCACCGAGAGGCCGATCAACAGGAAGATCCAGCGGCGGTCGAGCGACTCGAGTCGTTTTGCCAGCGACATGGCTCAGCCTCGCCCCATGTAGGTGCGTTCGAGTCCCAGTACAATGCGCAGCGCTGTGGCCGCTCCCCCCAGTGCAGCACCGATGATGATGCCGCGCTGCACCGCCGTATTGGGCACGGCCATGATCCAGTTGGCCAGGTCGGGAAGTCCATCGTAGATCGCCTGGCCCACGGGGATGCGTCCCAGCATCACGATCACCGCCGTTCCCAAAAGCAGGGTGGCCTGAAGCGTGCGCGCGCGAAATGCCCGGTAGGCCGCCGAGGCGATGAAGAACGCCAGCATGGAAAACATGGTGGTCATCATGGGCGCCTGCACGTTCTGGAAGAGCGCGTCGTACACCGTGCCCGAGTCGGTCCCTTCGAGCACGCCGCCGGCCAGCATCACCGCCAGAGCCACCAGGAGCACCACCGCGTAGGGCCACTCCTTTTGCCGGCGTTTCACCTTGGCAAGATTGTTCTGCGCGATGGAGACGACGCCCAGGAGGATGCTGAACCCCGACACAATGCTCACCCAGTTGAGGAAGTCCCCCGACGCTTTTTCCACCGCCGGGTGCGGTGAGAAGAAGCTCACGATCATGAACATTCCGGCGAGAAACGCCACGGCAAGGGGAAGCGGTCCGCGCATCAGCTGGCCTCAAACCATCCCTGAAACACCGGGGCCCACGACGCACCGAAGGTCACGGCCAGAGCCCCGGTCAGAATGGCCACGGTGAGTATGACCTTGAACAGGTCCTGCGCTTTCAGCGAGCCCAGATACTTCGGCTCCTTGGAAAGGTAGGCCGAGGCGGCGTACAACTCTTCACCGAGCAGCGTGTAATCGCAGGCGGCGATGAAGAAGGGAAGCTGCTCGGGCCGCGCCGTGCCCGCGATTTGAATTGCGCCTGCCGCATTCCCGGTTTCGGCCAGGAGCAGGGACTCCGCCGTGAACTCGCCCAGAAAAATGTTGGTGGCAGGTCGCTCACGCATCATCCAGCCGTTCACCGCGGCGGAGAAGCCAAACGACTCACCCGCCATGTAGCGCACCATGTCGGACTTGAATGCTTCGGGCTTGCCGGCGTCGGTGTAGGCCTGCCGCACCACTTCGTCGGCGGCCGCCAGCGGCATGGGGTAGAGGCATGGCACCATGAGCGGTGTGTCGTAGCGTGCGGTGATGCCGGCGATGCGTCCCAGAACGGCCAGCCCGGCCAGGGTTTCCGCCATGTCCACGTCGCCCGTTCCGGGGATGAAGAGCACAGGCCGGCCCATCTCGGTGGCGCGCCCTACGCCGTCCTCGACTGCCTCCAGACCCGGCAGGGGGCGAATGTAGGTGGACTTACCGCGGGCAGCGCTGCGGATGTAGAGGAGGAGTGCCGCGCAGAAGACCACAAGCAGCACGAGCGCGTTGACGCGATCGGTATTGAACCAGCCGGGGGGAGTCGTCGCCTCCGCCTGCGCCCACACCGGCGCGGCCCACACAAGCCACGCCACCGGTGTCCAGCGTGCGCCGCCGAATCTCGGCATCGAACTTATGGGTGCGGTCGGGAGTGAACAGGACCGAGGTGCACCACCGCGGGAACCGATCCGAACTGCACGGTGACGCTGTCTTTTGCCTTGAAGGACGCGAAAAAGTGGTACGCGACCGCCGGGTCGAGGCCCTCCACGACGAAGCGGGAGGAGTCGACAGGCAGCATGGCCAGCGTGTCGGGCACCGTGGGCAGACCGTCGGGGCGCTTCCGGAGCATCACCCACTCGGAGGTGGGAGCGTGGGCTTTGGCTTGAGACCAGTCAATCACCAGCACGACGCGCGATCCGTCGCTGTCGGCCGGCATGTACGCTTTCAGAAGAGTCTGCTCGGCTCTGGCCGAGGCGACCAGGATAACCGCCACCGCAATTCCAAACCCCGCACGGAAAATCTTCACGATAGGTCTCCTGCCTTGGTGAGGTGCCAAGCTAGGCCACGCGCGCTCCCACGGCAACCTCCGAACCCGCGCAATCGCACTACAAGCCTCGTTCCCAGCGGCCTGGGCGGGCCCTCCATGAGCCCCTAACAGGCTGTATGGCAAACTCTTACGTGGTCCGAATGCCCTTGACGAAAGAGGGTTTCGGTGGTTAGTTGAGTGATTGACGCAAGTCAGGCGCCCCATGAGTTCACACTTCCACTACGCTCCGGGTTGTTTTCGCAACACCCGTCAGAACGATCGCTTCAGGGCCGTCGTATGTCTGTCGTTGCGAACCGCCCGAGTGCCGGCCTGTTCTCACCTGGTCGAGACCTGCTGGCTCTCCTCCTCGATCTAACGCTCCCGCCTGAGTGCGTGGGTGCGATCGAGCATGAACCAATTTCCAGGGAGAGCAGATGAAAAAGCAGCGAATTCTCATTATGGGGGCCGCGGGCCGCGACTTCCACAACTTCAACTGCCTGTTCCGCGATCAGGCCGCGTATCAGGTGGTGGGGTTCACGGCCGCACAAATCCCCGACATCGACGGGCGTAAGTACCCCGCCCAGCTCGCCGGCAAGCTGTATCCAAAGGGCGTTCCCATTTTCGAAGAGGCGGAACTGCCGCGTTTGATTCGCAAATTCGAAGTGGACACGGTCGTGTTTTCGTATTCCGATGTGCCGCACGAGCACGTCATGCACATGGCCTCCATCGCCAACGCCACGGGGGCGCACTTCACGACCGTGGGCACGAGAAGCACCATGCTCGCGTCCCGCAAGCCCGTCATCGCCGTGTGTGCCGTGCGCACCGGAGCGGGGAAGTCGCAAACCACGCGGCGCGTGTGCGAAATCCTCACGGAGGAAGGCCGACGCGTGGTGGCGGTGCGCCATCCGATGCCGTATGGCAACCTCTCCAAGCAGATCTGCCAGCGGTTCGCCACGTACAAGGACCTCGACAAACACCATTGCACCATCGAGGAGCGCGAGGAGTACGAGCCGCATCTGGACCGCGGCACCATCGTGTATGCCGGGATCGACTACGCCCGCATCCTGAGGGAAGCGGAGAAGGAAGCCGACGTGGTGGTGTGGGACGGTGGCAACAACGACACGCCCTTCTTCCGTCCCGATCTGCACATCGTGGTGCTGGACCCGCTGCGACCGGGTCACGAAATGCAGTACCATCCGGGTGAGACCAACTTCCGCATGGCGGATGTGCTGGTGATGAACAAGCTGGGCTCGGCCGACCCGGACGACGTGGCGGAGGTGTACGACAACATCCGCCGGGTGCGGCCCGACGCGATCGTGGTGGAGGCCGCTTCACCGATTACGGTGGAAGATCCAAAGGTGATCTCCGGGAAGCGCGTGCTGGTGGTGGAAGACGGGCCCACACTTACGCACGGAGGCATGACGTTCGGCGCCGGCGTGGTGGCGGCGCAGAAGTTCGGAGCCGCCGGGCTCGTGGATCCGCGGCCGTATCTCAAGGGCACGCTGGTAGACACGTTCAAGACCTACCCCGAAATCGGAACGCTTCTGCCGGCCATGGGCTACTCGCCCGAGCAGATCAAGGATCTCGAGGCCACGATCAACGCTTCGGATGCCGACAGCGTGGTGATCGCCACGCCCATCGATCTGCGGCGGCTGGTGAAGATCCGGAAGCCCTGCACGCGCGTCCGCTACGATCTTCAGGAAATCGGCCAGCCCGATCTGAAGTCGGTGATCCGGGGACTGAAGCGCCGGAGAACGTAATTGAGCGCACCGCGCACGGCCGTGGTGGCACTCGGGGGGAACGCCATCACGCGTGAGGGCGTGCCCGACACGATCGCCAACCAGTTCCGCCACACACGACAGAGTCTCGAAGGGGTCGTCGCCCTGGCACGCCAGGGCTTCAGGCTGGCCATCACCCACGGCAACGGGCCGCAGGTGGGAAACGCCATCCTTCGCGTAGAACTGGCCCGGAGCCAGGCGCCGGTGCTGCCTCTGGGAATTTGCGTGGCCGACACCGAGGGCGGCATGGGCTACATGATCGAGCAGTCGCTGTTCAACGCTCTGCTCGTGCAGCAGGTCGACCGCCCCGTGGCCACCGTGATCACCCAGGTGGTGGTGGACGAGCACGATCCCGCGGTGAGCGACCCCTCGAAGTTCATCGGGCGGTTCTATCCGAAGGCCAAAGCGCTCGAACTGGCCGCCGATCACGGCTGGACCGTGAAGGCCCAGGGCAAGCAGGGTTGGCGGCGCGTGGTTCCATCGCCGAGGCCGAAAGCCATCGTCGAGTCCGAGATCATTCGCGACCTGATACACCGGGGAATCATTGTGATCTGTTGCGGCGGGGGCGGGATTCCGGTCTTTAAACTGGAAGACGGCCGTCTCGAAGGGCTCGACGCGGTGGTGGACAAGGACCGCGCCTCCGCCGTTCTGGCGGCGCAAATTCAGGCCGATCTGTTTCTCATCCTCACGGCCGTGGATCAGGTGTGCCTCGGCTTCGGCACGGATCGTGCCCGGCCGCTGTCTCAACTCACGGCGGCGGAGGCCGAGCGACACATGGCGGACGGCGAGTTTCCGGCCGGCAGCATGGGTCCCAAAATCGAAGCGGCACTCGACTTTCTCCGCCAGGGCGGTCGAGAGGTGTTGATCACCTCCATTCCCGGAATGGAAGAGGCAGTGGCGGGACGCGGCGGCACGAGGATTGTGCCGTGAGTACTCCTCTCCCGAAGGCCGTCGTCCTTCTCCTTCAGTCACACGGTGAAGTGTACGAAGTGGGCGGTTCGGTGCGCGACCGGTGCCTGGGCAGACCGCCCCTCGACTACGACTATCTCGTGCGCGGCATCGAGCTGGAGACGCTTGTGGAGCATCTGCGTGCGCACGGCCACGCCGACTGGGTGGGCCGGTCGTTCGGCGTGATCAAGTTCACGTTCGATTCACCCGGAGGTGAGCGCACCACAGTGGATGTGGCGCTGCCGCGCAGCGAGCGCTCCACGGGGTCCGGCCATCGCGATTTCGACGTGACGTACGATCCGACCCTGCCCGTGG
>DAIOGN010000018.1:0-12302 GCA_036745245.1 Candidatus Zixiibacteriota bacterium | reverse complement strand
ATCTGGGTCGCCGCGACTTCACCGTGAATGCCATGGCCATGAGGCTGGCGGATGGCGCCTTGCTCGATCCGTTCGGCGGCCGGGCGGATCTCGAAGCGGGCCGCCTGCGCCTGGTGTTCCCGGCGGCCTTCGAGGAAGATCCACTTCGCCTTCTGCGCGCCCTTGGACTTGCGGCCAGAATGGGACTTCTGCCCGATGACGAACTCCAGGTGGGCCTGGTGCGATGCGCCCCGCTGCTTGCCGAAGTATCGGCCGAGCGGATCGCGGAGGAATTGACCAAGCTCTTCGTGCAGGCCGATCGGCCCTCCGTGGCGCTGCGGCTCATGCGCGACACCGGCATCCTGGGCGTGTTGCTTCCTGAAATGGTCGACACGGTGGGCTGCGAGCAGACGGGTCCCTATCACGCCTACGATGTGTTCGAGCACACGTGTCACACTGTGGATGCCTCTCCGCGGCGCCTTGAAGTACGCTGGGCG
Source organism: Candidatus Zixiibacteriota bacterium (assembly GCA_036745245.1). GTDB lineage: Bacteria > Zixibacteria > MSB-5A5 > JAUVRN01 > JAUVRN01 > DAIOGN01. Next base: position 11,826 of record DAIOGN010000018.1, on the reverse strand, counting down.
GCCCTTTTGCACGACGCGTGCAAGCCGGAGACCCGCGAGGTGAGGGACGGCAAACTCACGTTCTACAATCACGAACATCTGGGAGCGGACGTGGTGCGCCATGTCCTGACGAGGCTCCGGTACGGTCGCGACCTCGTGGATCGCGTTGCCGTGCTCGTGGAACGCCACCTGTTCAACACCGACATGGGGGACCGGGGGCTGCGCCGGCTCATGCGGGCCGTGGGGCCCGACCACATGCAGGACCTGCTCGACCTGCGGCGCGCCGACGTGCAGGGGCAGGGCATGGGGGCACCCACCCTCGATGTGGACCACTTCCAGGAACGCGTGGAGTCCGAGATTCTCGCCCGTCGCCCGTTTTCGCGCGCCGATCTGGCCGTGGACGGGGGGGTGCTCATGGCGGAGCTGGGTCTGTCGCCCGGTCCGCAGCTGGGAAAATTACTCGATTTCCTGCTGGATCGCGTGCTCGACGAGCCCGAAAACAACGACCGCGCAACTCTGCTTGCCTGGGCGCGGGAATACATGCATTTCGAAGGCGCACTGCTGGCCTGCGCCGTGTTCGGCCTGGCCTTCCGGGGAGGATGACGATGAAGATACACGAATACCAGGCACGCCAACTGTTCTCCGAGTACGGGATTCCCGTGCCGCGCGGGCAGATGGTCACCTCGCCCGAAGAGGTGCGCAAGGTGGCCGAGACGTACGGGCGGGCCGTGATGGTGAAGGCACAGGTGCACGTGGGCGGCCGCGGCAAGGCGGGCGGCATCAAGTTCGCCCCCACTCCGGCCGAGGCCTTCAAGCACGCTTCGAAGATTCTGGGGATGGACATCAAGGGGCTCACCGTGAAGAAGGTGCTGGTGAGCGAAGCGGCCGACATCGAGACCGAGGCCTACGTAGGCATCACGATCGACCGCGCCTCACGGCGGCCCGTGCTCATCGTGTCGGCGGCAGGTGGAATCGACATCGAAGAGGTGGCGCGCAAGACCCCCGAGAAGATCGTGCGCGTGTCGATCGATCCGCTCCTGGGTCTCCTGCCGTACCAGGCGCGCGAGGCCGCCTTCGCCCTGTATCGCAACATCGACACCGTTCGCCAGGCCAGCAAGATACTCGTGCAATTGTGGGAGTGCTTCGTGAAGGAGGACTGTTCCCTGGCGGAGATCAATCCTCTCATCACCAACCCGGCGGGCGAAGTGTGGGCCATCGACGCCAAGATCAATTTCGACGACGGCGCCTTGTACCGGCATCCCAACGCGGAGTCGATGCGCGATCCCGAGGCCGAAGACGAGTCGGAGCGCGAAGCCCGGCAGGCGGGGCTCTCGTTCGTGAATCTCGACGGCTCGATCGGCTGCATCGTCAACGGCGCGGGCCTGGCCATGGCCACCATGGACCTGGTGAAGTACTACGGCGCCCAGCCGGCCAACTTCCTCGACATCGGCGGCTCGTCCAATCCCGACAAGGTGGTGACCGCCATGAAAATCATCCTGCGCAACCCGCATGTGAAGGCCATCCTCATCAACATTTTCGGCGGCATTACGCGAGGCGATGACGTGGCCCGCGGCCTGGTGACCGCGATGCAGCGCATGAAGCCGAAGGTGCCGCTGGTGATCCGCATCACGGGCACCAACGAAGATCTCGCGCGCGACATTCTCGAAGAGGTGGGGCTGAAGGCGGCCTCGTCCATGTCCGAGGCCGTGCAGAGAGCCATCGCCGTATCACGACCGTCCTGAGGCCGGAGACCTGAATGAGCATACTTGTAGATAAAAAGACCCGTGTCGTCGTGCAGGGAATCACCGGGCGCGACGGCAGTTTTCACACACAGCAGATGCTGGAGTACGGCACACGCGTGGTGGCCGGCGTGACCCCCGGCAAGTCCGGCGAGACCTTGCACGGCGTGCCCGTGTTCAACACCCTGGCGGAGGCATGCAAGGCCACCGACCCCAACACCTCGGTGATCTACGTGCCACCCCCGTTCGCCGCGGACGCCATCTTCGAGGCCGCGGAGGCGGAGCTGGAGCTGGTGGTGTGCATTACGGAAGGCATTCCCACCTCCGACATGCTGCGCGTCAGCCGGTATCTTGAGGGCAAGCGCACGCGGCTTCTGGGCCCCAATTGCCCCGGCGTGATCTCGCCCGGCCTGTGCAAGGTGGGCATCCTTCCCGGCCACATCCACAAGCCGGGACACATCGGCGTGGTGTCCCGCTCGGGCACGCTCACCTATGAAGTGGTCTACCAGCTCTCGAATGCGGGCCTGGGCCAGTCCACGTGCATCGGCATTGGCGGCGATCCGGTGATCGGAACCAATTTCATCGATTGCCTGGCCCTGTTCGAGAAAGACAAGGACACACACGGCGTCGTGCTCATCGGAGAAATCGGCGGCACCGACGAGGAGCAGGCGGCCGAGTTCATTCGCTCGCACATGACCAAGCCCGTGGTGGCGTTCATCGCAGGTCGCACGGCGCCTCCCGGCAAGCGCATGGGCCACGCCGGCGCCATCATTTCCGGAGGCACGGGCACGGCGGAAGAGAAGATCGCGGCGTTCAAGGCGGTCAAAGTGCCTGTGGCGGAAGTGCCCGCCGACATTCCCGGCCTGATCCGGAAGCGGCTGTCCACGTCGGGAAAAATCTCGTCTGGCCGTCCGCCGGCGGCCAGGCGTTCGACTCCGGCCGCTCGTCGCAAGATTCGGCCCAAGGCGGCGCCCCGCGCACGCGCGGCCTCCCGCCGCACCACCACGAGCCGCAAGAAGAAAACCACCAAACGATAGGAACCTGTCTTGGAAAGAACTCTGTTGATGGTAAAGCCCGACGGCACCGAACGGCAGCTGTCGGGACGGATTCTGTCACGGCTGGAGGAATCGGGATTTCATCTTCTGGGCCTGAAACTCATCCGCTTCACGCCGGAGCGGGCACGCAAGTTCTACGCGGTGCATGAGGGGAAGCCCTTTCTGGCCGACCTCGTGGAATTCATGTGCTCGGGGCCCGTCACCGTGGTGGCGCTGGAGAAGCGCAATGCGATCGCCGACTTGCGCACGCTGGTGGGAGCCACCGATCCGGCGCAGGCGGACTGCGGCACCATCCGCTCGGTGTGGGGGCTCGACAAAGGCAAGAACACGGTGCATGCCTCCGACTCCGTGGAGAACGGCCGCTCGGAAGTGGCCTTTCACTTCTCTGCTGAGGAACTGGTGGGATAAGTCGTGGCCCGCTTCGACGTGCCGTACGGCGGTGGGCGCCTCTCCTTCGCAGTGCCCGACGCCCGGCTCTCGCGATCGCGCGCTCGGATCGATCCGTCGCCTGAGCCTGTCGAAGCGGATCCGACTGAGTTCGCCGCCCGCATCGCGGGGGCACGTCGCCTGCTCGTGGTGGTGAACGACGGCTTTCGTCCCACCCCCACGCAGGAACTTCTCTCCCCTTTCACTGGCGCGCTTGCGGACTGTGCAGAGGTGCGCTTCGTGGTGGCCACGGGCATGCACCCGCCTCCTTCTGCGGCAGAGATCGAACGTCTGCTGGGGCCGCACGCGGCATCCTTCGCCGTTTTTGCTCACAGTGAAGCCTCGCCGTTGACCGACTTTGGTACCCTGACCGACGGGACGCGGCTCGAACTGAACTCGCTCCTCGAGTGGGCGGAGACCATCCTGCTCGTGGGCTCCGTGGAACCGCACTTTTTTGCGGGGTTCACGGGGGGACTCAAGCAGATTCTGCCCGGTCTGGCCAGCCGGGCCGCCATCGAGGCCAACCACCGTCACGCGGTGTAGCCGATGTGCCGGCCCCTGCAGCTCGAAGGCAATCCTGTGGCTCAAACAACGCGCAGATGGCGGGCATGCGCGCGGCACGCCCGGGCGGCTGGGAATCGTTTCACGGAAGCGAGCCCGACACGTTCACCCGGGCCGCGCATCGCGCCCGGTCGGTGGCGGAACTCACCTGGGAGGAGCCGCAGGACGGTCTGATCGTGGTCATGGGCAGCCCTCTCGACCGCAATCTCTATCAATTGCAGAAGGGGTTCGAAAACCACCTGAACGCGGTGCGCGACGGGGGCTGGATTCTTCTCGTGTCGGCGTGCGCCGACGGCGTGGGCAACAACTTCTTCGGCCGTCTCGCGCACGCATATCCAGATTTCAGGCGGCTGCCGCCCTGGGAGACTCAGAGCTACAGCCTGGGACTGCACAAACTGTACCGCACCGCAGCCGCCCGGGAGCGCTGCGAGCTTTTTCTCACCTCCCAGTTGCCCGAAGACGTGGTGCGAAGTGTCTATCTGGAGCCCGTGGCCGATCTGCCGGTGTGGCTTTCCCATCGGTGTGAGCGAGCCCGGGCCGTGGGTGTGGTGGAACGGGCGGATCGGACGGTGTCCACCGTGCGTCCGTCTTCAACGGGGGCTGTTGGTAAGGAGTAGTTCATGGCAAAGAAAGTGGCCATCGTCGGCGGGGGAAACGTCGGAGCGACCTGCGCGCTGTATCTCGCGGAACGGGACATCGCCGACATCGTGGTAGTGGACATCGTGGAGGGCGTGCCGCAGGGCAAGAGTCTCGACCTGACGGAGGCGGCGCCGGTGCGCGGGTACGACACGTTCGTCGAGGGAACCAACGATTACTCACAGATCCGTGGCGCCGATCTGGTGATCGTCACGGCCGGTTTGCCGCGCAAGCCGGGGATGACGCGGGAAGATCTGCTCAAGAGCAATGCCGCCATCATCACGGATGTGGCCAAACACGTGAAACAGCATGCATCGGATGCGTTCGTGCTCGTGGTCTCCAATCCGCTCGACATCATGACCTTTCATATGCAGCGCGAGACGGGGTTTCCGCACCGGAAGGTGTTCGGCCAGGCCGGCGTGCTCGATTCCATGCGGTTCCGCGCGTTTCTGGCCATGGAGCTCAAGGTGTCGGCCCAGGATATTCAAACCCTGGTGCTGGGCGGTCACGGCGACTCCATGGTGCCGCTTCTGCGCTACACCACCGTCAACGGTGTGCCGATTCAGCACTTCGTAAAAAAAGAACGGCTGGAGGAGATCGCCGCGCGCGCGCGCGACGGTGGCGGCGAGATTGTGCGACTGCTCAAGACGGGCAGCGCCTTCTACGCTCCCGCGGCAGCCACCGTGCAGATGGCGGAAGCGGTGCTCCTGGGCCGCCGGCGCGTGCTGCCCATGTCTGCCTATCTCACGGGTCAGTATGGCATGAAAGACCTGTACATCGGCGTGCCGTGCATCCTGGGGCCGCAGGGAACCGAACAGATTCTGGAACTGGATCTCACCAAAGACGAGCTGGCCGAGCTGCAAAACTCCGGGAAGATCTACAAGGAGTCACTGGCGATTCTGGGCTATTAGAAAGGACGATTGGTATGGCGGGTAAAGATAAAGCTCCCAAATTCAAGAAGCTTCAGCCGCCGGATGGCGGGCTGATCCGGGCCGACAAGGGAGGCAAACTCGTCGTGCCCGACAACCCGGTGATCCCGGTGATCGAGGGCGACGGCATCGGACGCGACATCATGAAGGCCGCCAGAGGCGTGCTCGACGCCGCCGTGGCCAAATCCTTCGGCGGCAAGAAACGGATTGTGTGGCTCGACGTGTACGCGGGCGAAAAGGCGCAGGAGGTGTACGGGGAGTGGCTGCCCAAAGACACCCTCAAAGCGATTCAGCACTACCTGGTGGCCATCAAGGGCCCGCTCACCACTCCGGTGGGCGGTGGGTTCCGGTCACTCAACGTCACCCTTCGTCAGGAACTCAACCTGTACGCCTGCGTGCGGCCGGTGCGGTACTTCAAGGGCATCCCGTCGCCTGTGCGCGAGCCGGAGAAGATGAACATCGTGATCTTCCGTGAGAACACGGAAGACGTGTATGCAGGCATCGAGTGGAAGCGCGGCTCCAAGGAAGCGAAGAAGGTAATCCACTTCCTGGAAAAGACCATGAAGCAGAAGGTGCGCGCCGACTCGGGGATCGGGATCAAGCCCATGTCGAAAACCGGCTCCCAGCGCCTCATCCGCAAGGCGATCCAGTATGCGCTGGAACAGGGGCGCACGAGCGTGACCCTCGTGCACAAGGGCAACATCATGAAGTACACCGAGGGTGCGTTCCGCGACTGGGGCTACGAGCTGGCCGCCAAGGAATTCAAGTCGCACACCGTGACGGAAGAAGAAGTCACCTCTAAACACAACGGGAAGGCGCCGACGGGGCGGCTGGTTATGAAAGACCGCATCGCCGACTCCATGTTCCAGCAGGTCCTCCTGCGGCCCGAAGAGTACGGCGTGGTGGCCACGCCCAATCTCAACGGCGACTATCTGTCCGACGCGTGCGCGGCGCAGGTGGGCGGGCTGGGGATGGCTCCGGGCGCCAACATCGGTGACGTGATGGGCGTGTTCGAAGCCACGCACGGCACGGCTCCCAAGTACACCGACATGAACATGGCGAATCCCGGCTCGGTGATTCTTTCCGGATGTCTCATGCTCGAATACCTGGGCTGGAACCAGGCGGCCACGCTGATCTACCAGGCCCTCGAGCGCACGATCGAACAGAAACGCGTCACCTACGATCTGCACCGCCTCATGTCCGGCGCCACCAAGCTGGGCACCGCCGAATTCGGTGAGGCGCTGGTGTCGAACATGGGCTGATCGTTCCCACGCACGCCAAAAGAAAAGGCCCCGCGATGGCGGGGCCCTTCTTCTGTCGAACTCGGCCGTAGCCTACAGACTGTCGGGCTTCTGGAACTCCACCTCGCTGTACTTCGGCTTGAGATCGGTGGACGTGTACACGATGTCCATGGTCATCCCAGCCTCTTCGCGATGCACCCTGGAGGGCAGCCAGAGCTTCCCGGCGGCCGCGTACTCGAAGATGGTCTCCGTGATCTCACCCGGGCCCGCCGGCGTGTTGCCTGTGAAGTGTACGCCCGCCGGACGGAACGTCTTCGCATCGAGGAACATGGTAAACTGCCCGCCGGAAGCGGTCTGGAACATGAGCTTCTCCACCGGCTTGCCGTTGAAGGTGTCCTGGCCCTTGGCCGCCGCCTGGTAGTCGGGCGCCTCCGCAGTCTGGAACAAGCGCACCAGGTTGCGTTCGAGGTCCTTTACCATGTCCGTCTTTTCGTCCGACGGCATGAGTTTCGTCTGCCCCATCATCTCCATCCAGCCTTCGGTGCCGTTGAAGACCATGATCTGCTCGCCCATGGGCGTCTTGATCACCTGCCTGGACGACGCGGGGAACACGTTCAGTGAGGTCAGGCCCAGTTCCATGGCCCCCTGCGGCATGGTGAGCGTCACCTTGGCCACGCGCTGCATGGCCTCGGTCTTCTTGAACTGCGCCACGCCGCCACAGGCCTCGGCCGACTTGAGCACCAGTTCCTTGCCGCGCGCCAGCTCTTCGGGCGTGGCCGTGAAGGCAGCCGCCGCGGCGCCGGGAATGGTGATGTCGATCACGTTCACTTCGCCCAGGTCGGACAGTGGCTTGCCGAACTCGGGCCCGTTGCCCGTGACCATGATCTGGAGCGCACCGTCGTTGAGCTTGCGCTGCGCCACGGCCACCACGTCCTGAGGCGTGACCTTCTCGACACCCGCCTTGATCTGCTGCAGGTAATCGGCGGGGAAGCCCTTGCGGTCGTACGTCATGAGCCGGCCCAGTACTTCGCCTTTGGTGTCGAAGTTAAACACAAAGGCATTGAGCCAGCCGTCCTTGGCGCGCTTCATCTCGTCCGCCGTGGGGGGTTCGGTTTTCATGCGCGCGATCTGCTTCTTGCACGCCTCGATGGCATCCACCGTCGTCTCCGACTTGGTGGATGTGAACACGTAAAAGACGCCGGGCTGGTCGAATCCGAAGGTGTAGGAGCCCGACACGGCGTAGGCCAGCCCCAGCTTCGTGCGCACCTCGCCGAACAGCCTGCCGCCGAATCCCGACAAGACAGCGTTCATCACGATCGTGGCCGGATAGTCGGGGTCGCCCATCTTGCCGCCGATGTGGCCGATGAAGATGTTCGACTGGTTGATGTCGGTCTTCTCGGCGTAGTTGAGCGACGGTTTGAAGTCGTACGTCACCTCCGGCGGTGCGGGTGCAGGCTGTTCACCGCGCGGCCAGTCGGCGAAACGTGCCTGTAGCGCCGCCTTCATGTCGGCCGACGAGAAATCGCCCCACACGGCCAGCTGAATGGACTGCGGCTGCACGAAGTCGCGGTGAAACTTCACCATGTCCTCGCGCGTGATGGCGTCGATGGTGGCATATTCCGCGTGTCGGGCGTACGGCGACTCGTTGCCGTAGATCAGCTTGCGGAATTCGCGGTTGTTCACGTCGAACGGATCGTCGTTGCGGCGCGCGATGCCGGCCTTCTGCTCGGTCTTGGCCAGATCGAGCTTGTCCTCTTCGAACACCGGGTTGCGGAGCACGTCGGCCAGAATCGACAGAATGGTCTCCGCGTGTTCCGTGAGCGCATTGGCAGACGCCGAGCCCGTGGTGAGTCCGATCTCCGTCTCCACCGAGGCGCCGATGGACTCCAACTGCTCGTCGATCTGGTCGCCGGTGGCGCGCACGGTGCCGCCCGTGCGCATGACAGAGCCGGTGATTTCGGCCAACCCCACCTTGGTGGGGGGCTCCAGGTACGCGCCGCAGTTGAGCAACGCCTGGAAGTTCACCAGCGGCAGAGTGTGATCTTCGAGCAGGTACAAGGTCATGCCGTTCTCAAGTGTCACCTTCTCCGGCTGTGGAGGGGACATCTGGTTCAACGGCGGATAGGCGATGTCCTTCACCTTCTTCTGGGCCCACACCGGCCCCGCCAGCGCCAGGGCGCACAGAGCGACGAGCGCGGTCAGTCGAATCGCGAGCGTTTTCATGTTAGCTTGCCTCCGTGGTGCGGACAGAGCCCACCGTGCGGTTGGTGCCGGTGAGAACCTCCTTCGCCACGCGTTGGATGTCTTCGGCCGTGACGGCATTGATCAGGTCCAGCTCCTTGAAGAGATGGCGCCAGTCGCCGTAGGCGGTTTCATAGCCGACCAGTTGAATGGCCATCCCCTGCAGAGAATTGAGCTGGTTCACCAGTTCGGCCTTCTTGCGCGCCTTGATCTGGCTCAGTTCGTCTGCCGTGAGGAGTTCGTTCTTGAACTTCTCGATTTCTTCGAGAATGACCTTCTCGCAGTCGGCCGCGGTGACGCCGGGCGACGGGATGGCATAGGCCATGAACAGGTTGGGATACTTCGACGCGGGGAACGACGGGAACGCACCGGCCTGCACCGCGATCTTGTCCTGCTTCACCAGTCGCTTGTAGATGCGCGAAGTACGGCCCTGACCCAGTATGTCGGCCATGGCGGAGAGGGCTGCGTTGTCGGCATGCGTCTCGGCCGGGCGATGGTAACCGATCATGAGGATCGGCTGGGAGGCATCTTCCACTTCCACGCGGCGTTCGCCGAGCTGCGGCGGTTCCACCGTGCTCAGGCGCTGCGGTTTCGGGGCGGACTTCAGGCGACCAAAGTAGGTCTCGGAGAGTTTCTTGATCTGTTCCACCTGTACGTCGCCTGCAATGCAGATCACGAGGTTGGACGGGCCGTAGTACGTTTTGAAGAATTTGATGGCCTCCTCGCGCGTCAGCATGTTCAGATCGGACATGTGGCCTACACCCGACACGCCGTACGGGTGCGCCTTGAACGCCACGCCGAGAAACTCCTCCATGAGCTTGCCGAACGGCGATGACTCGATACGCATGCGCCGCTCTTCCTTCACCACGTCCACTTCCTTATAGAATTCGCGAATCACCGGATCGTGGAAGCGGCTCGACTCGAGGGCGAACCACAGCTCCACACGGTTGGAGGGGAGGGAGAAGAAGTACACGGTCTGATCGTAGCCCGTGCCGGCGTTCAACCCCACGCCGCCATTCTCTTCCACGATCTTGCCGAACTCGTTGGTGACCACGAAGGCGCCTGCGGCCTCCTGCGCCTTGAGCATCTCTTCCCGGTACGCTCGGATGAGCGCTGTGTCGGCCAGGTGAGCCTTGAGCGTTTCGGTGCGCCACTTGCCGAAGGCCGCGTCCACCGCCTCCAGTGCCTTGGCCTCGGACTTGGCATTGTTGGTGCCGATTTCAGAGGTGCCCTTGAACGCCATGTGTTCGAACACGTGGGCCAGGCCGGTAGCGCCCTTGGGGTCGTCGGCGTCGCCCACGTCGGCCCAGGTGACACAGCTCACCACGGGTGCCGTGTGGTCCTCGAGCACGATCACTCGCAGGCCGTTGGGGAGAGCGAACTCGGTGACTCTCTGCTCAATGCTGGTGATGTCGAACGCGTTGGCTTTCGGGGCTGCAAGCAGGGTGAGTATGCAGGCTGCGGCCAGGCTCCCTGTGGCCAGGCCGACTTTGAACTTGTGGATCATCACAAACTCCTCCAATAACTTAGCGGGCCGGTGCAAACGCGGAGTTTAGACAGGGAAGGAGGGCAGGTCAAGGTTGTAGTGACTCCGTTCTGGACGCAGAAAGACACATAAAAAGAACGTTCACAAACGCATCGGCAGGGCGGGCAATATTGACCGTCCCCCGCCCAAACCGACGTCGACAGGGCCTTGACTGACTCTCAGGCAAGCCATTGATTCTCGGCAAGTTGCGCCATGCGAACGCGACAGTCCGGGCAGCTGCGCCGCGTAAGAACAACCAAAGACAAAGGAGACGGAGGAAGATGATCCAGCGGTCACGAGGAATGGTCGGAGCGCTCAGTTCCGCGCTCGTTCTTTTGGGAGGAGCCCTGTTATGGGCTGATTCGACAGATGAAACGAAGAAGAGTGGAGCTCTGCCACCGGAACCCGTGGTGAATCATTCGCCCGCTGATGCACAGCCTGGTCAGACGATACAGCACGGCGAACTCATCCTCGGTGTCGATGATGCCAAGCAGAAACTGCATGCTCAGCACCATTCGTACAAGGTCCTGGAAACTCGAAGGGTTCCCGGGCCGTTCCAGACGCCTGCGATGAAGGACGTCAACGACTTCGCGCTTTCAAAGAGTGATCTCGACGTGATCAATCCGGGGCCCGGCGAGTTTGTTCATGTCATGGAAGGTCAGAGACATGGCTACCAGAACCTGACGATCGGCATCACGTATACGGCTCCCGGCGGAGCCCCTCCGATGCACACGCATCAAGGCGAGGAATCTCATGTCCTGCTGAAAGGGCAGAAGATTCTCTACGCTCTGGGAGACAAGATCTTCGTCAAGGAGGGACCCTACATCGTCAACATTCCTCCAGGCGTGCCTCACTCGTTTCAGAATCTGGACAATGAGGTTGCGGAACTCGTCGTCATCTTCCCGACCAACGTCTGGGAGTACGACGTTCTGGATTACTTTCCGTTCTCGACCCCGGAAGCCCAGGCCATGGCGGCGGAAGCCAAGCGAGCACAGTCGCAACCTCAGGACAAGTGAGCGGCTAGTGGACGAAGCGCCGCAGAGTCTCGACAGCCTGCGCGAACGCATCGGCCAGATCGACCTGGACCTGGTGGCGAAGGCCGCTGAACGCGTGGAACTGGCACGGCAGGTGGGAGAACTCAAGCGCCGGCAGGATCTGCCCACCGTTGACTATTCTCAGGAACGACTGGTCATGGAACGCGCCCGAGCGGCAGCTCAGGCCCGTGGCCTCCGTCCGGAGGTAGCGGAGGAACTGCTGTCGGGTCTGATCCGTGCCTCGGTGAGGGCCCAGGATGACGACGGTTTGCGGTATGCAGGCGTCGGCACGGGACAGACGGCCGTGGTGGTGGGAGGTGCCGGCCGCATGGGGCGGTGGCTCTCCAGTTTTCTGTCGGCCCAGGGCTACACAACTCGCGTGCTCGATCCCGCGGCCTTGACGCTCAACGTCGTGATTGCCGGCCACGCACAAAGCGGCGCCATGCGCAGTCATGTTCCG
>DAIOGN010000017.1:28599-35511 GCA_036745245.1 Candidatus Zixiibacteriota bacterium | reverse complement strand
GGCTCGCGGGCTGACATCGGCGCGTACATCCCCTACCGATCTGCCGGCACCCTCCATGTCTCCACGGCGGGCAGTGATGACAGCGGCTCGGGCTCATTGGCAGAGCCGTTCCGGACTGTGGGCACGGCCTATGTTTGTTCCATCCCCGAGGACACCATCGTGCTCCATCCAGGAACTTATAGAGACCACCTCAAACTCGAACGCACCGTGATGCTTACCTCCTGGAGCGGAGCCGACGTAACCACACTGGAGGCCGCCGTGGCCGGGCGGCCTGTCATAGAGTTCGCGGCCGGGTTTACAAGTCACAGCACCATTTCGCATCTCACCATTGCGGGGGCCCAGAATGCCAGCGGCATTCTCGTACGCAGGGGTGCGGGGCTGCGCCTTGAATACTGTTCTCTCGTGGGCCATGCAACTTCGACCGGCGGAGGACTGTATTTCGACTCCGACAGCATCACGGTCTATGGCTGTGAATTCAGCAACAACTCCGCCTCCAACAGGGGCGGAGGGGTCTACGCTGTCGGAACCGATGACGTGAGAATTGACAGCTGCATATTCCATGACAATTCGTCCGTGGATGCCGGGTCCGCGATCGTCGTCACAAACAGCGGCCGTGTTGAGATTACTCGCAACCTGATTTTCCGAAACACCTACGCCGACGGCGTCGGCGGCCCGGTGTATGTGTCGGGGGCGGGGCATCTGTTGGTGCTCAACAACACGGTGTGCGAGAACCAGGCTCTGAACTTTGACGCAATAGGGGCCGGCATAGCGGTGAGTGCCTGCAGTTCCGTAGACCTGCGGAACAACCTGGTGAGCTTCAACCAGGGCCGGTATGGCATCGCCGTCATCGGCGGCCCTGTGGGGATTTACAACGAGTACAACAACGTGTACGGCCAATGGTCCCCGGGAATCTATGGTCTCACGCCCGGCCCCGGCTTTATGGAAGCCGATCCGCTCTATGATGAGAATTTCGAACTCACCGAAGACTCCCCCTGTATCGACGCCGGCGATCCGGCCATGCCGGTCCCGCCCGGAGGTGGCGGTCGCATCGACATCGGCGCGTTCGAGTACCAGAAGCCGGTGGGGGTACAAGACCCCACGGGGGGACACAGGCCGGGTGAATTCGCGCTCGAACCGAATCACCCGAATCCGTTCAACGCATCAACGCAGCTCGCCTATGCACTCCCGCAGGCAGCGCACACCCGTCTGGTGATTCACGACGTGCTCGGCCGGCTGGTGGCGACGCTTGTGGACGGCCCGCAGCCGGCGGGGCGTCACACCTTCACGTGGGACGGGAGGGACCGTGCCGGGCGTGCGGTGGGCTCCGGAGTGTACCTGGTCAGCCTGGCATCCGGCGGTCAGTCCGAAGTCCGGAAACTTCTCTTAATCAAGTAGGCCGCAGTGGGGCGATGGACCGCCCCACCCCAGCTTCACTTCAACATCTTCCAGAGATACGTGTACTCCAGTGCCACGCGTTTGGCCACGAAGGACAGATCGGCCGAGGCGGCGTGCCCCCCTTCGGTTTCCTCATAGTAGTACACCTTGTTGCCCAGTTCCTCCAGGCGCGCCGTCATCTTGCGCGCATGGCCCGGGTGCACACGATCGTCGGCTGTGGAGGTGACAAACAACACTTCCGGGTACTTCACGCCCGGCTTGACGTTCTGATAAGGAGAGTAGGCCGCGATGTACGGGCGCATGTGAGCCGAGTCGGGATCGCCGTACTCTCCTGCCCAGGATGCGCCGGGTGGCAGCTTGGTGTAGCGGAGCATGTCCAGAAGCGGCACCTGGCAGACCACGGCCTTGAACAACTCGGGGTGCTGCGTGAAGGCCACGCCCACCAGCAGTCCGCCATTGCTCCCACCCATGATGCCCAGGTGCGCAGGGGTCGTGATTCCTCGTTCGATTAGGCTGCGGGCCACGGCCACAAAATCGTCGAATGACTTCTGCCGGTTCTCGAGCAAGGCCGCCTTGTGCCAGCGGGGGCCGAATTCTCCGCCTCCTCGAATGTTGGCGAGCACGTACACGCCCCCCCGCTCCAGCCAGCATTTGCCGACGCTCCCGGAGTAAAACGGAGTTTCGGAAGATCGGAATCCGCCGTAGCCATAGAGCAAAGTGGGATTGGTGCCGTCGAGCTTCACGTGCTCTTGCGCTACCAGAAAGTACGGAATCGCTGTCCCGTCATCGCTTTTGGCTTCACCCTGGCTGATCGCCAGGCCGGTGGCGTCGAATCGAGCAGGAAGCGACTTGATCTCGACTGGCGCTGAAGCGGCGTCGGCAAACCTGAGCAACTTCGTCGGCGTGATGAAGTCCTTGAACTGCACCAGAAACTCATTGGAGTATTTGTCCACCGAATCGAGCGACACGGAACCCTGTTTCGGCAACTCCAGTTCGGTGGTGGTCCACGGGCCGTCCTCATCCGACAGTTGCAGACAGAGGATCGCCCCTTTCACATTCCGCAGAATCGACACCAGCAGGTAGTCCTTCGTGGCGGACACTTCGTTCACCGTGCTTCGGTCGTCGGGCTGATACAACACCTCGACATTCGCCTTGAGATCGGTCGACTTCAGATTGGATTGTTTCAGAGCCACCACGGAGCCCTGGGGAATGTCGAGCCAGTCCGAGTTCAGCTGTCCCACCACGTACCCCTTGAAGAACGATACGATCCGTGCATCGCGCGGGAACGGAATGGGCACCAGTTGCGACTGCGGATCCACAGTGGACCACTCCGACTCCCAGAAACTCATGGCCCGTCCCACGGCAAAGGTCCGGCCCTCGGGTCGAAAGTCCACGTATCCGCCTGCCCATACGTCGGTGACCTCGCCCTCCATCACGGGTACAGCCTCCGACAATGGCGTGCCGCGTCTCCACAGCTTGGCGATGCGCGGATAGCCCGATTCGGTCAGTGAGTTCGGTCCAAAGTCGGTGCCGACCACCAGAGTGTTCTCGTCGTACCAGGAGGTCACGCTCTTGGCTTCCGGCAGCTCGAACCCGCCCGCTACGAACGTCTTTGTCTCCAGATTGAATTCGCGCACCACGGTGGCGTCCTTGCCGCCATCCGACAGGTCCACCAGACCCAGCCGGAAGTCGGGCGGTAACATGCTGATCCCCTTGAATACCCAGCTTTTGCCTTCGGCGCGGTTGAGGCTGTCGATGTCGAGCACGGTCTCCCAGGCGGGTTGCGGACGGGCGTAGTCCTCCCGTGTCGTTCGCCGAAAGATGCCGCGCACGTGTTCCGCGTCCTGCCAGAGATTGTAGACATAGGGACCCTGGAGGCTGACGTACGGGATCTTGTCCTTGGCGTTCACGATGGCGAGCACGTCGCTGCGGAACCGTACGAAGTTGGAATCCGCCATCAACTCACCCAACGTGACTGAGTCGTGCGCCCGCACCCAGTCGAGGGCGCGGTCGCTCTCACGCTCTTCGAGCCAGAGGTACGGATCCGCAACGGCACCCGCAGGCTCGGTGGCTGCAGAGTCGCTGTGCACAATGGCGAGCGCTAGTAGAACTACCGCTACGGCGAATCTTTGAAAACTCATGGCAGCATCCCTTTCCAGTGGCCACTGGCTGGTGCATCCCGGCATCCGGTGTGCGGTGGTGCATCGCAGTCCAACGGAGGCCGTTGACACTACGGGGAAGGTAGTTACACGTCCTCCCCGTCGTCCACAGATTTTGCCGGCCAGCTGAGGTGTCCCGTCGATTAGACTGAGCCGCCTTTGCAATCGGACGAAACACACTCGGTCACCGCGGTGGTCGGCTCGCCGCAGTCGAACTGCATACCAGCTTTGTAGCCCTACCGCGTCCGAATTCTCACGCTCCCCGGTCAGGCCATCTCTTATATTGGCCCGGTCGATACTTTACACTGCACATGATCCCGGAGGACATCTCCATGCCCGTTCGATACAGACATACGTCCCAGACCGCCGGATGGTTGCTGTGTCTCGCCCTTTGTGCTGCGCCCGCCCTGGCACAGCCTCAGCCGGTGGCCATCGACTTGATCCACACCGATCTCGGGGCGCTCGCGTCCGGCCGCGAAACGCCGCAGATTCTGGCCAGTACGCCGCTAGTGCTCATGGTGTCAGGTCCCGGCGACTGGTTTGTTCGCGCAACAACACTGGCCGCCACCACCGCTGCGCCTCTTGGGCCTCCGGTAGACGTCATCTGGCCCCCCAACCCCTGTTATCCACCCAATCCATGCAAGGTTCTGTACTCCGAGCACTTCCTTCCCGGACATGTTCTGGTGCTGGGCGACGACATGGGCGTGGTGGCTTTCCCCATTTCCATTCTTCCCGACGGCACGCCAGTGGCGGGAGAGGAGATCTGCTATCCCCCCGATCCGATCGCTCCCGACCTGGGCCCGGCCTGCGCTGTCACCGAACTTCCAGGGAGCCCGTTCGGCGACGGCCTTGCGCGGCTGTATGTGGGTACACAGAGCGGTGTCATTGTGAGGTTCCTCGGGCCCGAAGTCGCCGGGCTTACCTTCGATGGCACGATCGAGGATCTGATGGGCCAGCCCATCGCTGATCTGGCGCCCATCCCTCAAGGCGATGGTCCCGTGCTGGGTGTCTCCATCGGAGCACAGATTCTCGGAATCAGTCACCCCGATGTGAGTCCGGTGGTGATCTTCGACATCACGCACCCGGATGGTCACGCGGTGGTTGACTTCGTCGCAGCACAGCCGGGCCCGCCCAACTCCCCCGTGTTCATCTCCTTCTGCGACGGCATGGAGGTCAGGGTACCGCGCGCGGAGCTTCCGGCTGACGCGTCGGGATCCACTCTGATGGTGCTGTATCCTCCGGATCCGATCCTCCCGATACTCACGGGCCCGCCTGTGGAGTTGGCCCAGGGCTCGCTCCTCTTGCTGACGGCAGGAGTTCCTGGTGTGTTCTACGACCCCGGATTCGATGTCATGGGAGGGACGTCCTTCTGCATCAAGGACCTGAGCACTTCAGAACCGGCTACGTGCGCGGAGTGCTCCGTGGGTATGACCGGTGACGTGAATCTGTCAGGCTCGCTCACTTCGGCGGACATCATCGCACTGGTGAACTATGTGTTCAAAAGCGGTGCGCCGCCGTTGCCGTGCGAGGCCGCCGGTGACGTGGGTTGCAACGGAACGGTAACCTCGGCCGACGTCATCTACATGGTGAACCATGTGTTCAAGGGCGGGCCGCCCCCCTGTGACGTGTGCGCCGTGCTGGCTGAGTTGTGGGGTAGCTGCTCTTAGCAGGCCGGCGACAGGCTCAGCCTGGAGGCTGAAACATGTTGGCCGGCACCTGGACTGTCACAACCTCCCCGCGGACGCAAACCACGCCGGCGGCAGACAGCGTCACGTTCACCACGACTTTGCGCCCTTTCACCTCCGCGATGGTTCCGCGGATTTCGAGCGGTGGACCCAGCGGAGTGGGTTTGAGATAGTCCACTTTGAGGGCTGCGGTGACAAACCGGAAGGCGGGTTCGGTACCCACCTCGCGACCTTCTGCTCGATAGGCAGCAAGCGCCCCCGAGCCCGTGCCGTGACAGTCGATGAGCGAAGCCAGGAGACCCCCATACACGTAACCAGGCATCGCTGTGTGGTAGGGTCTGGGCGTGAATATCGTGAGGGTCCCTTCGCCGTCCCAGCGCGTCTTGAGCTGGTAGCCTTCAGCGTTAAGACGGCCGCAGCCATAGCACTGCGCCATGTCGTCGGGGTAGGCATCCTGAGCGGCCCGTTGATTCACGTCATACTCCAGTGTCGTGCCGATGGGGCAGGCGACTCATAAGCTGCGTCAAGGAGCGATGGTGACGGCGGCCTTGAGCGGCACTTCCAGAATCGTGCCGGCAGGAAACTGTACGTGCGCACCGGGGGCGAGCAACACTACGGCGCCCGCAATGGCGGCACCTGTGGCCGCACCACTGCCGCCGTCGATCGCGGCTCCCACGAGGGCACCCGCGCCCACGGTCTTGGCCGTTTCTCCTCGGCCACCCTCTACGCCGAAACCCTCCGTCGTAATGGGGACCTTCGCATCATTGATACTCAGGCCGGTGAGGGTGAGGCTGAGATACTGTGCACCCAGTTTCTTGCCGCCCCGCGCCTCCAGCACCTGGCCGTACACGGGCGTGCCCTTCGCGGCGGCCACCTGGCCGCTCACCACGAGATTCTGCTCCAGCACAACTTCGAATGTGGAACCCTTCGGGTGCGATGCAGTGCTCACCGGTTTGACAAAGTTGATCATCAGCTTCGTCCCGGCGGGAACTTCAACGGGTCCGGTGAGAGGCGCAGCGGCCACGGCGGCGGCGACCGCGGGAGCGGCAGCCGAAGTCACGGCGGTCGGCGGTGCCGGACGGGGTGCCAGCGTGAGCGTAGTTACAGCGTGGAGGGGGTACGACTTTGTAACGCCGCCCGACTCAAACTGGACCTCCTGGGCCGAGCCACCCATGTAACTGCCCTGAACCGCCGTACCGTCTTTCAAGACCAGCGTGTCGCCGAAAGCCGTCGCTGCCACACAAACCAGCGCGCCAAGCAGAACGAGTCCCCGCAGTCCGATTCTCGCAGCCATCAAATGAACCCTCCGCCCGTTACCTCAGACCGACTGAATCCGAACAGATCAAATCGCCTAACCTACAGAGTTGCAATAGAATAGAATGCCGGATTCAGGTCAATGAGTTAATTGACTGGAAATTTTGACGTGTCTAATTTATAATTTAGATATGAGTGAAGAGTCGCTCCAGAGGCCCGTGGAGCTTTTGTCCTCCGCCATGCAGGACTACCTGAAGGCGATCTTCGTGATCCTGGAACAGGAAGACAGGGCTACAACGTCAGCCATCGCCCAGCGCATGAGCGTAGCGCCGGCTTCGGTCACCGCCATGATCAAGAAGCTCTCCGGCCTCAAGCTCATTACACACGAGCCGTATCAGGGCGTGCGATTCAGTCATGCG
>DAIOGN010000017.1:11453-28589 GCA_036745245.1 Candidatus Zixiibacteriota bacterium | reverse complement strand
TCGAGATTATCCGTCACCACCGGCTCCTCGAACGCTACCTCTCCGAAGCGCTCGGGGTTCCCTGGGAGCGGGTTCACGACGAAGCAGAAAAGCTGGAGCACGCCCTCTCTGAAGACCTTGAGGAACGCATCGCCACAATGCTCGACCATCCGGACGTGGATCCGCACGGCTCGCCCATTCCCACCCGTGAGGGGGAAATCCGCAGGCCCAGGACGCGGCGTCTGTCCACCGTGGACGCAGGCGAGACGGTGACGGTCGTGGAAGTGGACGATCGCGATTCGGATCTGCTGATCTACCTGGGCAAACTGCGGCTCTATCCTGGAGCCGTGGTGCAGGTGGCGGCGGTGGAACCCTTTGATGGTCCGCTTCTGTTGAAACTGGACGGCCGCGAGTTCTCCCTTGGGCGACGCGCCGCAGGCGAAATCCGCGTGTCGGCGGCGGCGTAGGACAAGGCGAGGCATTCATGACACCTGCCGGTAATCTGGTTCTGTTCGTGGCCTCACTCCTGGTGCTCGCGCTCCTGTTCGTGCCGCGCATCGGATTCCTCGACCTTGCGCGCAACTATCGCCGCGACCTCGAGCGCATCCGCGTGGAAGATGCGCTTAAGTATCTGTACGATCGCGAGGGCCACGGCACCACAGCCGGACTGGCCCATCTCGCCGACGCACTGCGCATCAGCCCACGTCGGGCCATGGCCCTGGTGGAACGCATGCAGCGCGCAGGCCTTCTGGACGTGGCCGATGGCCGACTGCTCCTGTCGAGCCAGGGGCTCACCTACGCGCTCGAAATCATTCGCGCTCACCGGCTCTGGGAACGCTACCTCGCCGACGAGACCGGTGTGGATCCCGTTCGCTGGCACGCTCTGGCCGATCGGCGGGAGCACGCGCTCACGCCGGGGCAAGCGGAAGAGCTGGCCAAACGACTCGGCAATCCCCGCTTCGATCCGCACGGCGACCCCATCCCCACTGCGGATGGCGAAATGCCGCTGGAGCCGGCTGTGCCCCTCTCCCGGCTTGCAGAAGGAGACCTGGGCCGTGTGGTGCACGTGGAGGACGAGCCGGATGCGGTGTACGCCCAGCTCATCGCGCTCGGCGTATATCCCGGCATGGAGTTTCGCGTGGCGGGCAGATCTTCCGAGCGCATCGCGCTCGAATCGGAGGGACGCACACTCGAGATGTCACAGCTCACCGCCGGCAACGTGGCGGTGTCGCGCATCGGCGACGAAGAGGCGATACAGCTCCGGGATGCGCGTGAAACTCTGGCCGAACTGCACGCGGGCGAAACGGCCCTTGTGGCACGCATCAGTCCCGCGTGCCGGGGCCTGGAACGTCGTCGCCTCATGGACCTGGGAATTCTGCCCGGGACACGCGTGGGATACGACCGCCGCGGCTTGACCGGAGGTCTCACTTCATATGTAGTGCGCGGCACCCGGATCGCGCTGCGCGACGAGCAGGCGCGTCTCGTCGCCATTCGTCAGAAGGAACAGGAAGTCTCATGAGCGAATCCGTCCGTCCAGGCACAACAGCGGCAGAATCGTGCGCCGCCTGCCCCATTCACCACGCCGGCAATCTCGTGAAGCTGGGCGTGGACATGACACGCTTCGACTTTGTCGTGGCGCTGGCCGGCAATCCCAACACGGGCAAGAGCACTGTATTCAACGCGCTCACGGGCCTTCGTCAGCACACAGGCAACTGGCCCGGCAAAACCGTGACGCGCGCCGAGGGCGCGTTCGCGCTGGGCGATCACCGCTACAAGCTGGTGGACCTGCCCGGCACCTATTCACTCTCGGCCACGAGCCTCGATGAAGAAGTGGCCCGTAATTTTATCCTCTTCGGTCAGCCCGACGTTACGGTGGTGGTGGTGGATGCCAATCACCTCGAGCGGAACCTGCTCCTGCTTCTGCAAATCCTCGACATCACTCCTCGTGTCGTGGTGTGCCTCAACCTCATGGACGAAGCGGCCAGACATGGGCGAGTGGTGGACGATCGCGCTCTGGCCCGCCGCCTGGGCGTTCCCGTGGTGCCCACCGTGGCGCGCTCGAGCGAGGGGATCCCTGCCCTGTTCAGCACCATTGCGGAGGTGGCCAACGGCAAGCTCGTGGGCCGACCCCGGCGCGGCATCGATCTGGGGGGCCGGGCCGAGCGCTTCGTGAGAGAGTTGACCGCCTCGATTTCCGCCGAGTGGCCGCAGCTTCCCAATCCCGAGTGGGTGGCGGTGCGATTGCTCGACGGCGATCGCAAGGTGGAGCAGACGCTCGCCTCTGGAGAACTTCTCGAGCTCGCACCGGGAGCAGGCGTAGAGCCTGTGCCGAAGGCATCGGAGTCGGCCCAGAAGCTCATCGGCAGAGCCCGGGCCCTTTCCTTTGAACTGGGCATGGACTTCAGCGACCAACTGACCGAGTCGCTGTACAAGGAAGCCGCCGGCATCTCCGAAGCGTGCACCGCCGTGGACGGAAAGCGGAAGTTCACCTGGGATGCCTGGATCGACCGCATCGCCACCGGCAAGTGGACGGGCCTTCCACTCATGGCCGGCCTCCTCACCGTGATCTTCTGGCTCACCATCGCCGGAGCCAACGTGCCCTCCGCCATGATCGCCTCGCTTCTGCTCGACACCGTGCATCCCATGCTTCACCAGCTGGGAGCGAGCCTTGGGTTCCCCTGGTGGCTGTCGGGATTCCTGTTTGACGGTGTGTATCTCGCCACGGCCTGGGTGATCTCCGTAATGCTCCCGCCGATGGCGATCTTTTTCCCTCTGTTCACCATCCTCGAAGACTTCGGGTACCTGGCGCGCGTGTCGTTCAACCTCGACGGCCTGTTCAAACGCGTGGGCGCGCACGGGAAGCAGGCGCTCACAATGAGCATGGGCTTCGGCTGCAATGCGGCCGGCGTGGTGGCCACCCGCATCATCGACAGTCCACGCGAACGACTGATCGCCATCATCACCAACAACTTCGCTCTCTGCAACGGGCGCTGGCCCACGCAGATTCTCATCGCCACGATTTTCGTGGGCGCGCTGGTGCCCGCCCACCTCAGCGGTTTGGTCTCCGCGGGGGCCGTGGCTGCAGTGGCCGGGTTGGGTGTGTTCCTGACCTTCGCCATTTCGTGGGCGCTGTCGAGGACCGTGCTGCGGGGCGAACCGTCGTCGTTCAGTCTCGAGCTGCCGCCCTACCGTCCGCCACGCTTTCTGCGAACCCTGTACACTTCGTTGATTGACCGCACGGTCATCGTGCTGTGGCGCGCCGTTCTCTTCGCCCTGCCCTCCGGTGCGCTGATCTGGCTGCTCAGCAATATCCAGGTGAGCGGCGACAGCATCTCAGGACACCTGGTGTCATCCATGAATCCGTTCGGCCTGCTGATCGGCCTCAACGGCGTGATCCTGCTCGCCTACATCCTGGCCATTCCGGCCAATGAGATCATCATTCCCACCGTGCTGATGCTCACGGCGATGACGGCCCAGAGCGTAACCGGCGTGGGCGAAGGGGCCGGCGTGATGTTCGAGCTGGAATCGGCCCTCGACAGCGCCGCTGTGCTCAAAGCAGGCGGCTGGACCCTGCTCACAGGCATCAACCTCATGCTCTTCAGCCTCCTACACAACCCGTGCAGCACCACGATCTATACTATCTGGAAGGAAACCCACTCGGCGAAGTGGACCACGGTGGCCAGCGTTCTGCCCGTGATCATGGGCCTGGCGGTGTGTTTTCTGGTGGCGCAGATCTGGCGACTGTTCGCCTGATCCGAGGATCGTGATGCAAACGGGCCCGCCGGAGCGGGCCCGTTTCGTTGTTAGCTAGAAGAACATCCCGGTACCTACGGAGACGTGGAAGCCGAACGTCCAGAATGTGGCGTCCACTACGTCCTCCACGGTGCCCACGGGCTGCCAGTAAAAGCTGCGAAACTTCGTGGCGCGCCGTTCGATGTGCACGCCCACGCCGGTCATCTTGGTGAGTATCCCTGCCTCCAGGCCGATCATCGTGGACGATCCCTCCACGAAGCCCGTCCCAACATTGTCCACCTGACGCACAGACCCGGTGGGGGCGATGCCGTACGTGAGAAACAAGACCGGCACCTTGCCCGACGTGGGTTTCCGAAAGCACAGCGCGTTGACCTTGCCGACGAACTCGTTGTCGACGTGGTAGTCGAGAGGGATCACGCTGTCCTGCTGCACCCGGTTCAGATCACTCGACGTGACGATGCGCGGCCGGTACTGGAACTGCACGATGTTCCGGAACCCGACGCCCAGACCCAGCCCGTACCCGAAGCCCGTGCCGGTTTGCCAGCCGGTGATGTACTGTTCGTACGCTTCCCCGGGGCTGGAACTTCCCAGGCCGACCGAGAGCTCGGCGTGGAAGTACAGATCCGGAAACACCTTCTCGTTCCGGTACGGGTTTACATTTTTCGCGGCGGTCGAGGACGACACCACGGCGCCTGGGTCATGGATGGATGTGGTTTGCGACTCTTCCAGATTGAGCGGAGTGCGGGGCGAGAGTTCCCGGCCCGATTGCATCGTGACGCCCACCCACACGGCCACATAGTCGCGCATCGGCTTGGGCAGGGGCTTGTCCTTCCCCAGCACGTATCTGAAGCAGCCCGAGGTCACCTGTACATCGACAGCTCCATCCGATTCCCACAACGGCGCAAGTCGTGTTGGATCGGAGTAGATTTTGAATCTCATGCTGTACGAACCATCCGGGAGCTGGTGACCGGTCTTGTCCATCAGGCAGTCGTGATACTCCAGAAGCAGCGGGCCCGCCTGCGCGACCGGGGCGATCAGTACGAAGGCGAATAGATACGTGCCAACACAGCGGCAAAACATCCGCGCCAGCTGACGGGCACGGTCCGAGCGAAGAGGTAGATTGTGCATTGAGTAGCCTCCTGTAGGGAGCTATCGGATGCACTGAAGCGTTGGATTGACCCTGAATTCGAACTGAGCACGAATCGGACAGCGGCAATATGTAATCTGAAAACACGCCGGCCATCACGCCGGATGCGCCGGTTCCTGACGGCGATTTATTTCGTTTCCACCCGGCAAGCGTTCGTGACCGGGTGTGGGATGGCGCCGGCGCTAGTCGCCCTTCCGCGAATCCTCGAGAATCTTACCTTCCGGACTGACCATGACTTCGACGTTCGTGGAGTCCAGCATCTCCATCAGGATCTCGTACCCAACGAGCGCGTCCTTCCCCTCTTTCACCGTGTTGACTCGCATGACTTCATGCCACACGGCACCGGGACAGCTGGTCTCCACGGCCGCGCGCGCCTTCTCGGGCACCTCTCCCACCTTCAGTTGCTCTTCCCAGTTCTGGATCGTGCCGTCGGCTCGCAGGTCGGCTTCGAGCTTCTTCCCGCTCTTCGAGAACTCGAAATCGTAGATGACGACCCCGTTTTCGGTTTCCTGCGTCCACTTCTTAATTTTGGCCCCGGGGAAACGTGCTTCGAACGCCTTCGCAACCTCGGGCGGCACACGGGACAGATCCTGTGATCCGATTTTGGCGTCGGGTTCCTTGGTGTCGTCGGCGTGGGCGACCGGGCCACCGATGAAGAGCAGCAACGCCGAAAGAGTGAAACCAACCAGGGTCCGCGAAGTGAAGTCATCTCGACGTGTGTCCATACGTGCCTCCGGTGAAAGAGTGTCGGTTGCGGGAGCCGGAGGGGGGGTCGGTGATGCCGGCCAGGCCGTGGCTCCCACGTTCCCAACCTATGCGCGAGAGGTTCCGGGGTCAACGCGGCCGGGAAACCGTGCCGGGCTGGGGCCGAGTCAGGATCAGCTCTGATGGGTGCTGGAGCCAGCCCGCAGGCGGTCCACCAGATCGCGCTTCATGCTCTCGGAGTACCAGCTCATGCCGAGTACGAAGGCGATGAATCCCAGGAGCGCCACGATCGTGCTGTGCTGCGTTCCGTCGGACGTGGCCACATGAACGAGCGCCGCCAGACTCGCCCAGAGGAGGGCCATGCCGCACATCCGCCGCCAGGCGGAGCCGATCGATTCAGGGAGTGGCTTTGTCATCTGTCTGCTCCTTCAGGTTTCGTTTTGAAACGACGCGATGGCCTGATCCAGCTCCTGCAGCCGGGGCAGCAATTCCAGGCGCACGGCGCGCATGTTCAGCCGGTAGATCCATCCGTACAGTGCACCCACGCTGAGGATGATAGCGGTGAGTTGCCACGGCGAACTCCACGGGCCGGCAAGAAACAGCACCACTCCCAGCCCCAGCGGCAGGAGGTACCACCAGACCACGTTTTTCAGAAGGCGAACCTGCCCCTCCACTCGCGCGCGCTCCATGGCCAGAGCTGTGCAGAGCGGAAGGCTCGGATCCGGCGCCGGCCGACGGGCGAGGAGTAGCCAGATCGGAATGAAGAGGCAGGCCGCCGCAAGGATCCCCGAGCCGATGCGTGAAACGGTGAATCGACCCACCACGCTCACCCAGGTGAAGACCGGAAACACGATCAACGCGCTCCATGTCTCGATCCGATCACGGCGCTTTACGATCGTCTCGAGTTCGAGGGCCCGCTGGCGTATCCGCGAAATCAGCAGACTCGTCGAATCGCTCGACACATCCGCTGATCGGTTCCGCCAGGTCTCTCCCAGGTGCTCGAAGTCCATCGCACTAGCCATTGAGATACCGGTCGGTGAAATGCTTGCGGATGCGGTGCAGTCGCACGCTGACGGCACCGGGCGAGACGCCGGCCACGTCCGCGATCTCCTCGATCGTCAGGGCTTCCATGTACAGCACCAACACGATGCGATCCACCGGTGCGAGCGCCGATAGGAACTCCTCGAGAATAGACTTCTCGTCGCGCGGAGTTTCGCCGGTTGAGGAGGGTGAGGGTTCGTGTGCCAGCGCCTCATCATGTTGTTTCCTGCGGCGGGATGTGCGCTGCCAGGACAGCGCGGTATTCAGAGCCACGCGATAGAGCCACGTGCCGATCGCGGACTTGCCCTGAAATGACGGCAGGCTCCGCCAGAGTTGGAGGCAGATCTCCTGATGCAGGTCCTCCTGGTCCGCCGCTGTCCGGGCGTAAGCGCGGGAGATGCGGCGCAGAGCCGCACCATGGCTCTCGAGAAGCCGTGCGAAGGCGGCTTCGTCTGTGGCCCGGTCGGTCAATTCGGGCACGGCTCGCAGGATTGGATTCCCATTTCACTTCATTAGCTATTGGTAGCCGGCCGACGGCAAGACTTACGACCTGCCGGCTCAAGCCCGGGGCCTTCCCTGACGATGTAAAATATGCTTGACATTTTGGAAAGGACGCTTTACATTGGTCGCTGTCAGGAAAGGAGATTTACAATGAACTCTGCAGTCAATCCAGCGTCGGAAGTCGACCGTAAGACAGACGCAACCAGCACGGGATCAACGCTTTACGGAATGTACATCGTGGCCCTGGCCGTGAGCGGCCTGGGGAACCTGGGAATGAGGGTGGGCATGGAGGCCGGATGGTTCGGCTCGGGCTCGGTGACGGTAGGTGTCATCGGAGCCCTCACGGCCCTGCCACTGTTCGTGGCGGCCGGCCTGTTCTGGAAGCTCCTCAGGCGAAACCTGGATGAGCTGGTTCAGCGCATCGTTCTGGAGGCACTGGCGTTCGCGCTCATTGTTTACGTTCCGCTATCCGCCCTGTACGTGAACCTCAGGACGGCAGGCGTGTGGGTACCGCGTCTCGATCCGCCGGATATCCTCATGGCGCCGGCCGTACTCACGGCCCTGGGAGTGGCCCTCGCATGGCGGCGCTACAGTTGAAAAACCAGATCGTGCTTTTGCGTGCGCGCCTTGGATGGTCGCAGGCCGAGTTGGCCGATCGCCTCAGCGTGTCGCGGCAGACTGTGAATTCGCTCGAGCGGGGACGCTACGATCCCAGCCTTCCACTGGCCTTCAAGATCGCGTCCCTGTTCGAGTGCAAAATCGAAGACGTGTTCGAGCCGGGCGATGCGGCGAGCTGATTCCGGAGCTTCCGCAGAAGACGTTCGGGTTCGTCAGGTCCCGCTATGATCGATCATCGAAGCGGGTCGCGAGCCCGAACGTACGCCCTGAAGCCTGAGGACTCGATCGCCAGCTGCCACTCTGTGGTCCCCGTGAATGGCTGACTTCCGGCAACGACCACGTAGTCGATCGGAAGTTGTGCCGCGATGGTGGCCAGTCGGGACGAATCGAGCGTGGCGTACCCGGCCGCCGCGGATATGACGCTCCGCACCGAATCCTGGCCGCAGATCAGCCCGATGC
Organism: Candidatus Zixiibacteriota bacterium; assembly: GCA_036745245.1. Taxonomy (GTDB): domain Bacteria; phylum Zixibacteria; class MSB-5A5; order JAUVRN01; family JAUVRN01; genus DAIOGN01. The sequence goes on along the minus strand of DAIOGN010000017.1, from coordinate 20,386 downwards.
GGCGGTACCACTCGAGCAGCTGCCCGGGCTCCACGGGGGTGGACTTCAGGTCGGCGACAACCGCCCGCCGTGCATTCAAGCGGAAGTTTTCAAGCTGCGGCGGAATGAGGAACACGGACTCTTGGGGCGTGGTAGCCGCCCATTCATAGAGTTCGGCTTCATGCTGCGGCAGACCGTGCAGCAGGCTGGATCGAGCGGAAAGCGAGACGAGCGGAAAGGCGGCCGCCACGATCCACACGTTCCACGCCGACCACGATGCCACTCGAATCCGCGGGCCCAGTCGCACGGCGAGCCAGGGCCGGAGGGCAAGGACCGCGGCCAGCGCGATCAGCAGCCCGTACTGCAGAAAGCGGAACTCGCCGTAGTGGTAGCGGAACAGAAGCCAGATCGAGATCACACCGGCGACGAACAATAACGGCCTGCGCTTGCCAGGGGCAGAGGTCGTCGCGTCGTCGAGCAGCGTCAGAAGCCCTGCGCCGGCGGCGATCTGCGAGAGCAACACGGTGAAGGGCGCCAGCCTCCAGAAGTAGAGTTGCGACACAGTGGGAATGAACACAACGGTTGTCAGAAGTGTCGCGATCGACACCAGGAGAAGCGACGAGAGCCAGAGTGCACCGGGGCGACGATTCCCTGCACCGAAGAGAACAGATCGACCCGCCATCCAGCCCAAAGCGCACCACGCGAAGTACACCACGAACTCAGTCCAGTAGCTGCTCGGCACGTAGTGCTGTGGCGCCAGCACCTGCTGGAAGATGGTGCGCGCCGCTTCAGCGTGTGGTGAACCGGCCTGGCCCAGGAGAAGCGGGGAAAGCAGTGCCAGCGTGGCCCCGACGGGGGCCAGCTGCAGAACGAGGCGTCGACCACATCCCTTCCATCCGAGAAGCAGGTGCGAAAGCCCGAACCAGGGGACCACCAGAACCGCGAAGTTTGCGTGAAACGCCCCGGCCACCGCCAGACAGAGGCCCGATGCCAGGGTGCGCTCTCGGACGAACCAGAGCATGGCCAACAGGCATCCCATCACCGCCACCGTGGATGGCTGAAACGTGGCGGAGAACAGATACGATCCGGAGACCGAGTACGTAGCTCCCACACCCATGAAGGCCGCCGTGAGCAGGAACACGGGCAGAGCCAACCGGGCTGACACAAGCTCGCGGAGGATGAGATACACGAGCACTGCAGAGAGCGTGATGCACAACACGTTCATCAGAGCGAACAGCCAGCCCGATTCGTCCAGGCGCAGAAGCAGTGCGGCGAAGTGAGTGAACACCGGATGGTAGTCCTGGGTGAATGAAGCCAGCCAGTCGGCTGAGAGTAGCTCGGGATGAACGCGGCGCAGCGCGTGCAGGAGGTAGGTGTTGTGGTTGCCGATGCCGAAGTTGAATCCGAACCGCAGCGACAACATCACCCCGGCGGCCAGCACGATGGCCCATCGCCAGGGGCTGGTGCGGCCGCCGTCAGGAATCATTCATGCCCGTCGTACGCTCGATGAGGTACGGCGGTCGGTTCTGAAGGATCTCGAAGATGCGGCCCAGGTAGGCTCCGAGAATTCCTATCAGAATGAACAGAATTCCGAATCCCAGCGAGATGATTCCTGCCAGACTGGCCCAGCCGGGCACCGTCCGCCCTGCAAGGTAACACGCCACCACGTATGCGATTTCGGCGAAGGCGAGAACGCTGGTCACCAGGCCGATCCAGATGCCGATGTTGAGCGGGATCGTGGAAAACGACAACGTGGCCGAGCCTGCGAATCTGAGCATGCGGCCGAGCGAGTACTTGGTCTGTTCGGCGTGCCGCTTCTGCGCCGTGAAGTCGATCGTGGTGGAACTGAAACCTGTCCATTGCACAAGGCCGCGCAGAAAACTGCCGGCGTCGCGCACGGGTTCGAGCGCCTCCAGCACTGAACGATCCACGAGTCTGAAATCTGAGCTGCCGGGCGACATGGGAATGCCGGAGAGGGCCGAGAACGCGCGATAAAACAGGCTGGAGGTGGCGCGCTTGAACGGGCCCGCCACGGCGGCATCCTGTCGTCGTGTGAAGACGATGCGATGTCCCGACTTCCACGCGGCCACGAGTTCACGGATTACGGCCGGCGGATGCTGCAGGTCGCCGTCCATGGTGATCACCGCCCGCCCGCGCGCACATTGCAGGCCGGCGAGAAGCGCCCGCTGATGGCCGAAATTGCGTGCAAAGGACAGGCCACAGAAACCCGGCCGCCGGGCCGCCTCGGCAACGATCGCACTCCACGTGGCGTCGGTGGAACCGTCGTCCACCAGAATCACTTCGCCGCCGCCGAGCGCTTCGAGCACTCGCGCAAGCTCTTCGCACAGTGGAGCCACGTTCGCGGCTTCATTGTGCAGCGGCACCACCACGGAGAGTTCCGGTCGGGCTGAATCGGCCCTGGGCATGGGGGCAAAGTAGGCCCGGGAACGCGCAGGATCAAATGTTGACTAAGGGCCCCGCCAATCGTAGGTTTTTGATACGTTCACGCTGGGCGCTTCCCTATGACGGCACTCGAACTCGAAGGCAAACGGCTTCTCATCACGGGTGGACTGGGCTTTGTGGGGGCCAATCTCGCGGAGCGCTCCATCCGTGCCGGCGCGCGCGTCACGGTGCTGGACGACATGACCGTGGGGCGGCCCGAGAATATCGACGCCGGCCTGTCGTACCGGCTCGTACCCGGATCGGTGACAGACGCCGCCTTGGTATCGAAGCTGGTGGCAGAGTCCGACTACGTGGCGCACCTGGCGGCCCGCAACATCATCGTGTCCACGGCCAATCCACGTTCCGACTTCGAAGTGAACATCGGCGGCACGCTCAACGTGCTCCTGGCGGCGCGTGAACACGACACGAAGCAGGTGGTGTACACGTCGTCGGCGTCCGTGTACGGCAATCCCCAGCACCTGCCCATCAGCGAGTACGAGCGCACCAAGACCTTCTCGCCGTACTCGGTGTCGAAACTTGCCGGCGAGAATTACTGTCGCGCCTTTTACGAAACCTATGGTGTGCGCGTCGCGTCGGTGCGCTACTCCAACGTGTACGGCCCCAAGCAGGATCCCGCCAATCCGTACTGCGGCGTGGTGTCCAAGTTCATGGAAGCGTACGCCCAGAGCCGGCGCCCGCAGATCCACGGAGACGGCGAGCAGACGCGAGACTTTACCTACGTGGACGATGCGGTGGACGCCACGCTCGTGGCCATGCTCTCCCCCAAGGCGGAGGGCAGTGTGTTCAATCTGGGCACCGGTATCGAGACCTCCATCAACCAGCTGGCCCGTCTCATCGGCCAGCTCATGCACTCCGAGTTCGAGCCTGTGCACGTGGATCGCCGCGACATCGACAACATCCGGCGGCGTGTGCTCAATATCGAGAAGATCCGCACCCGACTACGCTGGCTGCCGCAGGTGGGCCTGGAAGAGGGATTACGACGCACCCTGCGCTGGTTCGACGAGTCCGGTCAGGGTCGCCCTCACGCGGATACCACTTCGTCTCGCACGTAGCGAGAGCCTCGCCAGCGCTCCCCGGCGCGCACCAGCACATACGAAACCAGAATCGCCCAGGCCATTTCCGCCGGGAAATGCAGCCTGGACCCCTGCCAGAAGCTGAACCCGGCCGTCAGCGAAAAGTAGGCGTAGGTTATCCCAAGCACCAGAGCTGCACGCCACAGGTGCGCTCGAATCAGTAGAATCCAGCCCAGCGCCGAAAGCCACACGATCAACGGGTTGATCCAGTCGTGGCTCAGATTGCGCAGCGCAGCCCAGAATCTCGACCAGCGGGGCACCTGCGCTTCTGCAAAGTGGTTCGACGCCCGCAGATTCTGCCGGACGATGCCGGTGAACGAATCCAGCATCCAGCCGGGGTGTTCACTCAACACCGACATCACCTGCGATTTCATGCGCGCGTGAACCGTCGCCTGAGAGAGCGGTTGTCCGTCGTGCGATGAGTGGACCTGGTCCGACCACGCATTTCTCACCGAGTCGAAGGTGGCGCCTGGAGTGTGATCGGCCACCGCCGTAGCCGCGAGGTAGGCCCAGCTTGCACGCACTCCGTTGGTGGTGAAGGTAAAGATGCCGTGGCGATCTGCGTTGTGCATGGACCAGGCCAGTACGAAGGCCAGCATGAGCCCGGGCACCCAGAGCGACCGGACGAACACGCGCCAGTTTCGGCGGCCGGTGTCCGCAAGCACCCAACCAGCGCCAAGCATCGGGTACACCCACACCCACAACTGGCCCAGAGGACGGATCGCAGTGGCCACCGTCGACACCACACCCGCGGCGACGAACCAGCGCGTGCGGCCCGTGCGGAGCCCCCACAGAAAGAAGAGCAAGCCGAACGCATGCAGCGTGTAGAAGGGCTGGTCGGTGAGCAGCGACGTGGACATGGACAGTCCGGTGAAAGAGAGTGTCACCCATAGTCCCGAGAGCACAGCCACCGTGCGCTGCTGGATCAATGCGGCCGCGATCAGGTACACGGCGACGGGCGCCATGGCTCCAAGCAGGATGTTCAACATGACGGCCGGCCACAGAAAGTCGCCGAACACCGATGCCAGTCCGGCCAGAAGCGCCGGGTAGCCGGGAGTGGCCACGAGCAACAGCCGCTCCTCCACAGGCAGCCCCGTGCGAACGTGCTCTGTGAGCTGCGCGTAGACGCTCGAATCCGGGGCCACCATGGCCAGGGCCGACAGGTTCTGCGATGCCAGTCCGGCCCAGAGGAACGTGAGCCGCACCGCAAGCGCCAGAAGTGCCAGGGCCAGCAGATCCCGTCGGACGGGCCAGGGAGCGGCCGACGATGTATCGCCGGATGTCATGCGGCCTCTGCCCTGTGACGGCCCTGCACGCGCCGGCGAAACCACTGCGCCGCTGAAATCAAACAATAGGACAACAGGATCGACCAAGCCATCTCAGCCGGGTAATGCAAACGGGATCCCTGCCAGAAACTGAAGCCCGTCACGAGCGTGAAGACCGCAAGTGTGCACCCCAGGGTCACCCAGGCGAGATGGTTTTTCTCCTTCATGAGCAGAGTCAGCCCGAGCAAGGATCCAAGGAGGATCCACTCATTCAAGTGATCGCGCGCCTGGCGAGTGAACAGGTCGAGCGCCGACTTACACTGCGGCAGTTGACGGTACAGGTCGTAGTTCGATTCCTGAAGGTTCTCCTTCACGTTGTGCACGAAAGCGCGCGCCACCCAGCCCGGGTGCTCGCGGGCCAGTTCCGTGATCCGTTGAGCGCTGTAGCGATACATGTCCACTTCGCTTCGAGAGAGCCCGGCCTGCCTCTCGAGTTCGGCCGTGATCTGGTCGCGTGCCGTTTCCGTATCGAGCCCGGGGGTGTTCATGGCCAGCGCACGCGCCCCGAGGTACAGCCAGGCCGAACGCGCCCCGTTGGACGTGAGCGTGAAGAGACCGTGGTGAGCGTAGTTATAAGCCGACCAGCTCAGAACGAAGACCAGGAGTATCGTGGGCGTCCACAGTGATCGTCCCCAGCGGAACCAGGAGCGTGGGGAGGGCTCCAGCAGGATCAGAATCGTGGCGATGAAGGCGAACATCAGCGGCCAGACCTGCCCCATGACCCGAATCCACGTAGCGACACCGGCGGTGAAACCGGCCAGCACAAACCAGCGCGTGCGGCCCGACTTCCAACCCATCACGAACCAGAGAATCGACAACGCATGCAGCGTGAAGAACGGTTGGTCCGAGAGAATGGATGTGCTCACCGACAGGCTGGTCACGCTCGCGGCGGAGATGAGCCCCGCCCCCAGGGCCACGCTACGACGACCTGTCAGTTCCAGGGCGAGCAGATACACGACGACGGGCGCGGCGCAGCCGAAGAGAAGATTGAGCAGCAGTGCGGGCCACAGCATGCTGCCCGCGAACATCGCCTGAAGAGCCGCCAAGACCAGCCCGTATCCCGGGCCAGCCAGGAGCATGGCCTGCGCTCCAGCGGGATCGCCCGACTGCCAGAAGTTCGCGACGCTCAGGTAGTTCTTTGTGTCGTTGGCCCACATGCACATGCTTGCGAGACTCTGTTCCCGGGTTCCGAGCCAGAGGTATAGAAGGCGAAGCAAGAGGGCCACCGCCGTGAGCAAACCGGCGTCGCGCCACACGGCTGTGCGGTTGGATGTTGGGGAAGCCGTGGCAAGAGACGCAGAGTGAGCCAGCATCGGCCCGTGAAGATACAGTGCCGCGAGGCTGGAGCCCAGCCGGAAGCATGTTGCGGTCCGGCGGGCGCCGCCCCAAAAAGCAAACGGCCCCGTCTGTGAGGCGGGGCCGTCTGGCGTGAACCGTGGTTCAAACTACAGTTCAGTGCATGGGTCGCACGGCGCGGGGCCGCCCTTGAAACAGAAGTTCACAAGCAGGATAATGTCGGCCGAGCTGATGGAGCCGTTGCAGTTGATGTCGCCGGCCTCCACGGCAGGTTCCGGCTCCGGCCCGCTCTTGAACACATAGTTCACCAGCAGAATGATATCCGCCGACGTTGACGTGCCGCTGCTGTTCAGGTCGCCAGGCACGAGGATCGGACAGATCGTGTTGAGCACACTATTCGTGATCACCGGGGGGTTGAAGTCGAAGTAAATGCCCGCTGCGTTGGGAATGTCGGCACCGTCCGGAGCCACGTTCGAGGGTTCGAGCGTGTATTCAACGAATCCATGGCTTCCCGGTTCATCAATCACGCTGTCGGGAAGCATGATATTGTTGAACGTCCACTTCAGTTCACGGTTGGAGATGGTGAGAACATAAGGATGACTCGACGCTCCAGGCTGAATCGTTGTGAGGTCGATGTCGTCGTCCACGGTATCCCGGACCACTACGGTAAACGCCGTGTCAGTGCCCGTATTCTGGAAGTCGATGTGGTACCGCAGCGTGTCTTCTCGAAATACGAAGCCGCTCGGGCCCGCTCCCGGAGGGGTCACGTGCTTCTCGTTTGGATCCCACGAGCCGCGCACTTCCTGACACTCGGTGTCGACGTTATTCGAGACGTCGTCATCCAGCAACGGCGGATTGGTGGCGATCGTGGCTGTGGCACAAATGAAAGTGCCCAGGGGCGTGCTGACGGACACCTGAACAGACACCTGCAATAGTGTCGTCGAACCAGGGGCCAGCGGGCCCAGGCTCCAGTTCACCTCGTGCGGTCCGACTGAATAGGTGCCGCCACCTGTACTCGACAAATACGTAACTTCCGCGGGAAGCGAGAGCTTAACATCTGCGGCCAACGGCACGCTGCCTACATTCTGGCAGCTCACGCCATACGTCTTATCGAATCCGGGGCGCGCGCGGGAACCGGCCACTTGAACCGCCAGATCCTCTACGATTTGAATCTGGTTTCCGAAGTCATAGCCCGTCACGTCGTCTCCGGCTCCCAGCACCACAGTATAGGTGGGTGGACCCACCGGACAGGTTTGTGTATGCCATGGCTGCTGTACTTCCTGGAGCGTATAGCTGCCGGCTGGAACAAAATCGAATCGGTAGCCTCCGGTGTCATCAGTCGTGGCAATCCAGTTCAAAGGCTGAAGGTACATCAGGAATCCTTCAATGCCGGGCTCGAGGAGCCCCTGATCGCAGTCTGCGTCATCGTCACGGAACTTGACTCCAGAGATGGAGCCATCACCGACCGGCGCGCCGGGCAGAAACGGCTGCCAGGCGTACAGCGAATCATCCACCAGCATGGGATAATTCACGGGCTGGCCCGACTCGACTGGGGGCAGGTCAATCCAGCTGAGAACGATGGGCCGGGCCGAGCCCGACATGGGCATGATCAGCTCGATATCCGCCAACTCGTAATTGCCCGCCGGGTTGGGTGAATTAATCTGCACGAAGCCCAGGAGGATGCTTCCGGCCGGTCCTCCGGTGGGGTTCGGGTTGCTAGACGTATTTAGCCACGCGGGGTCAAACGTCACCGTCCCAAACGACGGGGCCACGCCATCCACCGTGATCATGAAGGGCAGGGTCATGCCGTGGGTCTGTTTGAGGGCACTCATGTCCAGATCCAGCAGTACGCTTGTCTGATTGGCCGGAAAGACGTTGTTATAGCTTAGGCTATAGTCCAACGTGGGTTGCGAAACATAGGGGCCGTTCGCCGGTGGGCATATTGGACCGGGGCCACCCTTAAAGATAAAATACACGAGCCGGAATACATCTCGGATCGTCGTGAGTTGAAAATTATCCACGTCTCCGCAGGCCTCAGGGGGAGCAGGGCCCTCGACGTACAGATAATTGATCAGGTAGATGATATCGGCTGAGGTGATGGTGCTGCTGGAGTTCACATCTCCGCACATTCCAGAACACTGGGCCCAACTGAACCTGGGCACCAGCAGCCCAAGCACGATGGACATTACGAACACGGCCAGGATTCGTGGAATCCATGGGAGTCGCCTGACCGCCACTACGCGTCTGGGCGAAGTAGAATTACAAGGTGTCATGTCTTCCTCCATTGTGAAGAGATAGCGGCGGTCCTGCGGGCGCAAGGCAGGTCGGTAGGCCCGTCAGGGCCTATCGGTTCGTTAGATCATATCAGTGCACGGATTGCATGGAGCCGGACCGCTCTTGAACACAAAGTTCACGAGCGCAATGATGTCGGCCGATGTGATGGTGCCGTTGCAATTGATGTCGCCCGCTTCCACGATAGGCTCAGGCTCGGGCCCGCTTTTGAACACGTAGTTCACAAGCAGGATGATGTCGGCAGAGGTCACCGTGCCCGAAACGTTGATATCTCCTTTCACCAGAATGGGGCAGTCGATAAGTACCGGCTCCCATGCATTCAAAATGGCGGCGCCCTGCGTTGGGTCCGACTGTAGTCCGGCAGACGTTGGTGGGGTGATCATCGTGTTGTCGACGAGCAGGGGATAGTTGATGTGCATACCACCCTCGAAAGGCGGCATCGTGGTGTAATCGATCGTGATTGGGCGCATCACGGCGGAGGACGGCATGGTGACGTCGATGGTGG
>DAIOGN010000017.1:309-11413 GCA_036745245.1 Candidatus Zixiibacteriota bacterium | reverse complement strand
TGTACAAACCGCCCCCCAATGACCCATTGCTGACGTATCCGAAAAGCACCGAGTTCGGCGGGGAGCCATAGGCCGCTACTTTGCTTGTGGCGGTAGTGAAGTCGGATCCCAGCGAAATTGCACCCAGACTGGCCGCCGGACTGCCACCGACAGAGATCAAAAGCGGCAGGGTGAGAGCATGCGTGGGGAGTGTAGCCAGAAGGAATACCTCCACGGGAAACGTCGTGTTGGGGTCTATCGTGTTCGCTGGGAAATTGGGTGAACAACTCACTATGTAGGCGTTGTTCGGATTAGCCGTTAAAGGAGGGAACTGCGGGGCGCAGTCCGGTGGCGGCCCGGCCTTAAAGACGTAATTGATCATCCAAACTATGTCGCGGGCGGATGTAAGTAGATAGTCATCCACGTCGGCGCAGTCTGGGACCGGGCTGGCGCCCTCGGAATAAATGTAGTCAATGAGCTCGATGATGTCGAGGGAGGTGACCGTGCCCAAGTTGTTGACGTCGCCGCACACGCCTAGGCAGGCGGCCCGCCCTTGCGCCGGATGAAGAGTCAACGCCACCAGCAAGCTCAGTAGGCCGAGGTGAGGTTTCCGCGTAGCGAGGCGCGCTAAATGTCCGAAGGGTTCGAAATGAGAGCTGCTGCAAACTTGAATTGCCAAGGTGTCCTCCCTGACGCGGATTCTGCCATCGCGCCGGCCTGATGAGTGCATGGGTTCCTATGAACAACGCAAACTTGAACTCGTTACCGGACGTTGACCCTTCGGCTGCCGGGAGCAGAAACGTCACCCGATGCCGCCAATGTCGCTTGTGTCCTTGCTAACGGACCGCTAACACCAATCCTGACTGTGGTACGTGTACCGCAGAGTCGCGTATCGGGAGAACCGATCACGAGCCTTCTGGAAGAACGGGCGGGACGCCCCGCACGAGTGAATGAGGTTTGCGTGGCCCGCTGGGGCAAGGTGGTTTTGATAGAGAGTCAAATGGAAGGACAGCCCGACGCGATGGCTGTATTATGGGGAACCGAACGGGCGGCCATAGTCAAGAAGCTTCTGGGTGACCGCATCGTAGCGAGGAGAACGCACCTATGGAATCGTCGTGGAACAGAATGATGTGGCAGCAGCTGGGTGCCGCCATCGACATGCTGGAGAATGCCATCAAGGCGTGCCCGCCGGCGGTCTGGGGCGACCGCACCCTCAAGCCCGAATTCTGGTACGTGGCCTACCACACCCTGTTTTTCCTGGACTACTACCTGGCCGAATCTCAGTCAGAGTTCGCACCGCCTGCGCCGTTCACACTGAGTGAACTCGACCCCTCGGGATTGATGCCCGACCGCGTCTACTCTCAGGAGGAACTCCTGACGTATCTCGAGCACGGCCGGGACAAGGCGAGGAGTCGGCTGGCCGCGCTCACCGACTCTGAGGCCGCCAGCGATTCGGGCTTCGCCCGGCGCGACATGAGCGTGATGGAACTGTGGATGTACAACATGCGACACGTGCAGCATCATGCCGCTCAGCTCAATGTGCTATTGAGGCAAACCACCGACTCTGCGCCCGAGTGGGTGTCGAAGGCGCGACAGAAGCTGACCTAGTCCGAGAGGTAGTACTCCACGGTCGCCACCACGCGCACCTTCTTGATGTGCGGCGTGTTGCTGTCGCGGTCGGTGATGGTGAACTGGCCCTGGTTGGCGGTCTTGATCTTCCCCAGTTTGCTCTGCGAGTCCTTGGCAAACTTTTCCGCCACCTCGCGCGCGGCGCGGGTGGCCTCTTCGATCATCTCGGGCTTCACGTCGTTGAGCTTGGTGAAGAGGTATTCGGTCTGCCCCTGGAACTCCTGGCCCGAGAGCACGACACCCTTCTTCCCCAGTTCCGCCAAACGGTTGATCGAAAGGCGAACGGTTTCCACCCTGGGAGAATAGACCGTGACGCTTTGACTGGCCACGTATCGCAGCCCCACCTCGGCCGGGTTGCCGTACTGCTGAGCCAGTTTGTCGGTGATGGCGGGCGCCGACACCGTGATTTCGGAGGAGTCGAAGCCCTGACGCTCCAGGAAGGTCAGAATCTCGCGCGTGTCGGCTTCGAGCTTGGAGTACAGTGCCCCCAATTCGTCGTGGGCACTGGTGTACCGGATGGGCCACAGCGCGATGTCGGCGGGCAGATCGCGTTCGGACAGCCCTTTCACGGATACCGTACGCTCGAATTCCTTGAAGCGGATAATTCCGGAGCGCAGGGACAGGCCGAGCACGGCCAGGCCGGCGAACAGCAACACCCCGAGCACCAGGTGGCCCCTGGGCGATGATTGAGTGGGTTGATTCACGACGAAGATCCTTCAGAAGTTGTGCACGCGAATCGTCCTGTGACGCGTCAGCCCGGCCGACCGGCCTGCACCGACTCTCCGGCCACCACGGGCTCGGTGATGGTTACCATCTTCACCCGCTTCGACGTAAGATATGTGTACAGGGCCGGAATCACCGCCAGCGTGAGGCCCAGCGAGAACAACAGGCCCCCGATGATCACGATTCCCATGGAGATGCGGCTGCGCGAAGCGGCGCCCAGGGCCAGCGCGATGGGCAGCACGCCGAACACGGTGGCGAGGCTGGTCATGAGGATGGGGCGGAAGCGCTGTACCGAGGCTTCGATCACGGCCTCGCGCACGTCCATGCCCCGTGCACGGCATTGATTGGCGAACTCGACAATCAGAATGCCGTTCTTGGTGACGATTCCCACCAGCGCGATGATTCCGATCTGGCTGAAGATGTTAAGCGTCTGCCCGAATGCCCAGAGGGCCAGAAGGGCTCCCGCCAACGCCAGGGGCACCGTGAACATGATGACCAGCGGGTCGCGGAAACTCTCGAACTGCGCGGCCAGAATGAGATACACCAGGACGAGCGCCAGCACGAAAGCGAACAGCAGCGTATTGGAGCTTTCGGCAAACTCCTTGGCCGTTCCCGACAGGCTGGTGGCAAACGACTCGTCCAGAACCTCCGAGGCGATGATCTGCATGGCTTCGATGGACGACCCCAGGGTGTGTCCGGGCGCAGGCGAGGCGCTCACCGTGGCGCTCACGTATCGATTGTAGCGGTAGAGCTGCGGCGGACTGCTGCGGTACGCCATGGTCACCACGTTGTCGAGCTGGATCAGCTCACCCGAGGCGCTGCGCACATAGATTGAACTCAAGTCGAGCGGCTCGTCGCGGTTCTCGCGGCTGGCCTGCGCGATTACGGAGTACTGCTTGCCATTGTAAATGAAGTAACCATACCGCTGACCGCTGAAGTACAGCTGGAGCGTCTCGGCGATGTCGCGCACCGTGATGCCCAGTGCGCGGGCCCGGTCGCGGTCGATCTGAATGGTGAGTTCGGGCTTGGAAAACCGCAGGTTCAAGTCGACCACCTGGAACGCCGGATCGGCCTGGGCGCGTTCCATGAACCGGGGGAGTACGTCGCGCAGTTTGTCCATGGTGGGTGCCTGGATCACAAACTCGAGTGGCAACCCCGCCCGTCGACTGCCTCCAATGGTTTGCTCCTGCACCACGAAGGAGCGCGCAAAGGACTCCTGCCTCAGTCGGCGCGACAAGACGTCGGCGAGTTCCTGCTGCGTGCGCTCGCGCTGGTCGGGCGCCACCATACTCAATCGCACGAAGCCGCTGTTGATGGAGCCCGACCCGCCAAATCCGGGCGCCGTCACCGAAAAGATGTCGTATTTCTCGGGCAGGGTATCCAAAATGGCGATGATCCCCCCCATGTAGTCGCGCATCACATCGTACGAAGTCCCCTCGGGCGCCGTGCTGTTGATCGTGAGACGGCCTTTATCCTCGAGCGGGGCCAGCTCCGAAGGAAGGGTCGCCTGGAATACCACGATCATGGCCGCCGACACCAGCATGATTCCCAGGGCCCAGACGCGCCGGCGGATAAACCCTTCCAGCCTGCGGCGATACCCGGCCGTGATCCGGTTGAACATCCTCTCGCTCCACTCGAACACGCGGTTCTCATGCGTGCTCTTGTGCAGGAGGTAAGCGCTCATCATAGGTGTGAGAGTGAGCGACACAAACGCGGAGATCAGTACCGAACCGGCCACCACGATGCCGAATTCGCGGAACAGGCGGCCCGTGAGCCCCGACAGAAAAATGATGGGGAGAAACACGGCCGCGAGAGTCACCGTGGTGGAAACGATGGCAAAGAAAATCTCCCGCGATCCATGGTGTGCCGCCTCCAGGGGCGACTGGCCGCGTTCGATTTTGGAGTAGATGTTCTCCAGCACCACGATGGCGTCGTCCACCACGATGCCGGTGGAGAGCACGATGCCGAGCAACGTGAGGATGTTGATCGTGAAGCCCGCCGTGTACATGATGAAAAACGTTCCGACCAGCGAAATCGGAATGGCGACCATGGGAATGAGCGTGGTGCGCCAGTGGCGCAGAAACACAAAGATCACCAGGAGCACGAGCAGGAAGGCCATGATCAGAGTCTCTTCCACTTCGCTGATGGCCTTGCGGATGTTCACCGTGACGTCGGTGTTGAGCTTGAGGCGCAGATCTTCGGGCAGATCGCGCTGAATCAGGGCCACGCGCCTGTGAAACTCGTCGGCGATACTGATGTGATTGGCCCCCGGCTGCGGCGTCACGGCCACGCCCACCATCGGCAGACCGCCGTCTCCACGCAGAAGCGAGCGCTCGTTTTCGGGCGCCAGGACGGCCTGGCCCACGTCTCGCAGCTTCACCACGTTGCCCGAGGTTTCCTTGATGATCAGATCGTTGAACTCCTCGGGGGAGGTCATGCGACCAAACGTGCGTATGGACAGCTCCGTGGCGCGGCCTTCAATGATCCCCGATGGCAATTCCACGTTTTCCCGGTTGAGCGCATTGCGTACGTCGAGCGGTACCAGCCCGTGGGCTGCGAGCCGGGCGGGATCGATGAGGAGCTTCATCGAGTATTTCTTTTCGCCCCAGATGCGGATTTCGCTTACGCCGGGAATGGTCTGCAGCCGCTCCTTGAACACGTCGTTGGCGATGGCCGAAAGCTCCAGAAGCGTGCGGCGGTCGCTCTGCAGGGTAATGGCCAGAATGTTGGTGGCATCGGCGTCGGATTTGGCCACCTGCGGCGGATCGGCGTCGGGGGGGAGGTTGTTCTGTATTCTCGAGACGCGGTCGCGCACATCGTTGGCCGCGGCCTCCATGTCCACGCCGAGCTCGAACTCCACGGTGATGGTGCTGCGCCCGTCGCGCGAGATGGAGGTGAGCGACCGGATGCCCGACACGCCGTTGATGGACTCTTCGAGCGGCTCCGTGATCTGCGACTCGATGATGTCGGCATTGGCGCCCGTGTAGGATGTGCTCACGGTCACCACCGGCGGATCCACGCTGGGGTACTCGCGGACGCCCAGGAACAGGAAGCCGATGGCGCCGAACAGAACGATGAGAATGGACAGCACGGTGGCCAGCACCGGCCGCTCGATGCAGACGGAGGATAAACTCACGGCACGGAGGCCTCGCGAACTCGCACCATCGTGCCCTCGCCCACCTGCAAGAGTCCCGTGAGAATCAGGGTGTCACCGGGTGCCAGGCCGCTTGTGATCTGTACCGAGCGGTCGGTGCGAATGCCCGTGGTCACCGGCACCGAGCGCGCTTTTCCATTTTCGCACAGGAACACCCGCTGGCCGTCCAGCTGCGGCAGGATGGCGGAGGCGGGAATTACGAGTGCGTCGGCGATGTGCTCCAGCGTGATCTCCACGCGCGCAAACGAGCCGGGAATCAGGCGTTCCCCCGGATTGGGCAGCCGCGCCCGCGCCTTCAGCGTGCGCGTGGTGAGGTCGACTTTCGACTCCACGGCGAAGATCCTGCCCAACTGTTCGGTGGGCGGGTCTCCCACCGTGACTTTCACCGCGATGCCCGCAGTGAGCCGGCCCACGTATTTCTCAGGAACGGAGAACTCCACCTTCATGCTGTCGATGCGCTGCAGCGTGGCCACCAGCCGCGTGGGCGTGACATACGTGCCCACGCTCACGTAACGCAGGCCCACCACACCCGGCATGGGCGCGATGATTTCGGTCTGCGCCAATTGAGACTCGATGACCTCGCGCTCGGCCTGCACCAGCTGAAGAGCCGTCAGGGAGCGGTCGTACTCCTCCTGGCTGATCCCATTCTTCTCCAGAAGGCTTCGCCGACGTGCTTCCTCGCCGGATGCCAGCTTCTCTTCCAGCGACTTGCGCTTGAACTCGGCCTGAAGCTCACGGTCGTTGATCTTGAGGAGGAGTTCGCCCTGCCGTATCCGGCTCCCCTCGTCGAAGTGAACTTCAGTGACCCGGCCGGAGATTTCGGGCCGGAGCTCCACTTCCTCGTTCGCCAGAAGGGTCCCGGTACTTTGAATCTTGTTCTCCAGGGCCTGGGGCATCACCACGGCGATGTCCACGGTAAGAGGCGCGGGGCCACCCCCTCCGGACTGGCTCTCGGAATTGCTGCAGGCCGTTGGGCCAACCGCCAGAACCAGTGCTGCCAACCCAAGGCGGAGCAGGCTCTTGAGCCCGCCAATGCATGTCCTGGGAATCATGACAACTAGTATACCCCGGACCCCCCCGGAGCAGAAGCCGCGAATTTCAGAGTGCCGGGAATCCCGAGCGATTCTTCACAAACGAGAGGGTGTCACGCGCACTTCACCCCCACGGTTCGCAGCCACCGTCAGCCCTGTCTATGGAGTACCAGAAGCGTGGCGTCATCGGAGGCCGACGCTCCGGCGGCGAAGTCCTTGATGTCCTGTCGCAGGCTCGCAATGAGTTCCTGCACGCCTGCCTTCTGGCTGGAAAGCAGGACGCGTCTCAGCCGTTCTTCGCCGAACTCCTCCTGCGCGGGGTTGTTCGCCTCCGTCACCCCGTCGGAGTACACCAGGATCAGGTCCCCGGGGGCCAGTTCGCATTCGGCCTCCTCCCAACGTGCGAAGTCGAATGCGCCCACCATGAGTCCCGTGGATCCCAGAGGGTCGATGCCACCGTTTTTTCTCACCACCAGAGGTGCATTGTGGCCCGCGTTCACGTAGCGGATCGTCCCGGTGTCGGGCTGCAGCAGTCCACAAAACAGGGTGGCGAACTGCCCAGGAGCGCTGTAAGTGAACATCTGCGCCGACACGCGTTCCACTGCCCGGGCGAGCTGAAAGTTCGCTTCGCCGTACATCACCCGGAAACAGGCCAGGATGTTGGACATGAGCAGCGCCGCGCCCATGCCCTTGCCGCTCACGTCGGCCACCACGAAGAACAGGCGGCCGTCGGCCAGTTTGCATGCATCGTAGAGATCGCCGCCGACCGCCCGGGACGGCTCCTGGAATGCGTCGAGCGCATACCCGGTCACCTCCGGAAGGCGGTTCAGAAGGAGGTTTTTCTGGATGGCGGCGGCGCCCTCCAGTTCGGTCTCCATCTCGCGCTTCGCCAGCCGCTCCGTCAACAACTGATAGTTCGCCAGCCGCGAAGCGATGATGTGGCCGAACGTGGCCAGGGTCCGCAATTGATCGTGGTCGTAGCGTGTGCGCGGGTCGGCGGTGTCGGCGTAGAGGATGCCCAGCACCTTGTCCTCGTCGAACAGCGGCACGGCCATGGCCGATTTCATGGCGGATTGCACGATGGACTCCTGCTTGAGAAAGCGTGGGTCGCTTCCCGGATCGCTGATGAGGACGGAGTTCTTGTTGGTCATGATTTCGTGCACGATGGTCTTCGAGAGCGTGATCTCGCCTTCGTGGCGGGCGGACGTGATTCGATTCGCACCCACGCGGGCTGTGTCACCCTCCATGAAGATGACCAGGAGCCGGTCCGCTCGAACCACTTTCGACACCAGCTCCAGTGACTTTTCGAGCATGATCTCCTGCGCCTCCGTGGCCACCAGGAGGCGTGCCATCTCCGAGATCGCCGGCACGAACTCAGGGTTCTCGGTGACCTTGCGCGGCAGCTTCGACAGCGCTTCGCGAATGGGTAAGAGGACCGATGTGGAGGGTCCCTGGGGCGAAATCACGGTGCGAATCTGAGTGCGGGGCGCGGGTGAACTCTGCCCTTCGCCCTGGAGCGTGAACTCCGTCTTGCCAAACTGGATGACGTCGCCCGACCGCACTTCCCTGCGCGGACCGACCTTGTCGCCGTTCACGCGCGTGCCGTTGTGGCTGCCGAGGTCGGTGAGGAAGCACTGGTCGCCTGAGGGCGTGACTTCGAACTCCGCGTGTGAGCGGGACACCGTGGCATCGGGGATGCACACCGGGACCTCCTGCACCCGACCTACTCGATGGGTGCCGGGGGTCAGCTCGAAGGTGTGCAACCGTGTGCCGGCCGCACCCGAAAGCTTGAACATGATCCCTACGTCCTGATCCGAAGGGTCAAGGCGCCATGCATCACTGGCCTAATTCGGCTGCCCAGTTCTGCACCAGCACGAAGTCCGAAAGAGCCGACTGATCGCCCGGAATCACCATCAGAAAGCGCTGGCCATCGGCCGAAGCCTGGTAGGGCCGCAGGGTGGCATTGCCAGACCAGGAATGACGCCGGGTGAAGAGCCGTTCTGGAGTGCCGATCTCGAACCCGGACGAGTAATCAATGGGTACGGCCATCACTTCATTTTCGAAGGTCAGGTAGTACAACTCCTTACCGTCCAGGCGCCACAACGGTGCCCGCCCGCGACTGGCCGAGATCTGCCACTTTCCACCCGTGGGGGTCAGCTCGCGGACGTAGATTTCGAAGCTGCCCGACTCGTTGCTCTGGTAAGCCAGATACCGGCCATCGGGCGAGAGCACCCCCCGCACCTCTGCAAACGGAGTGGCGACCAGGGGCTCGAGGGTTTTCTCCGCAAACCGATACGCCAGGAGATCGGTTTCTCCCCCTTGGCTTGAAAACATGATCAGCATCGACCCGTCCATCGAAGCATCCACAGCGGCCAGATCCATGGAGTCGCTGGCCACCACCTCCTCATCCGAGCCCGTGCCATTGGCGTTGTGCGAATACACTCGGAACTTACCCGCGACCCGGTTGGAGCAGAAGAACACCTTCGCACCATCCGGACTCCACACGGGCCAGGCGTTCACGGTGGGCCCAAATGTGAGGCGGGAGGTGACATCGCGTTTGAGGTCTCGCACCCAGACGTCCGAAGCATTGCCTCCGTCCGCCGAGATTTCATAGGCCAGCCGGGTGCCATCGGGGGACAGTGCAACATTTGAAAGCGCTTCCATGCGACCCACGGCGGCAAGGGAGTCGCCTTTGCGGTCCAGCCACACAATTCTCGCCGATCCCGCCACCTGACCTCGCTGGTACGTGAGGAAACCATTATCTGAAACGGCGAAGTGGGTTCGCTCAGCAGACGTGGACACGTTGCTGGCCACCGGCACGGGTTCGCCTGTGAGCTTCAATGTGCCGGCGTCGAAGGGCTGAGCCACCAGCAGGTTCCCTCGTAGATACAGGATGTGGCCTGTCGTACTGTACTCGGCACGACCATCGACGATGGTAAGCGTAGTGGATTCCAGCGACCGGACGGAACCCACCTTGAGCAAAGACCGCGATCCCAGTGTATCCACGAACGCCAGGTAGAGGAAGTGCTCGCCGTCGGGCAGGAAGGCGGGCCATGCCGCGCCGGATTCTCCGCTGTCCCGGTGGATCACAGAGCCCGCCGACGGTGTTCCGCCGACCGCCGGGACCTGACGGATGGAGTCTGTGGCACTCCCATCAAACACGATGATTCCGTCCCTGCCCCAGGCTCCGTCGGACCCGTTGCCGGCGTCGCACACCAGCTGAGCCAGGCCGCCAGCGATGGATACCTTTTTCAGCTGACCCCCCTCGAAGTAGGCCAGTTGTTTGCTGTCGGGCGACCAGAAGGGGCGCGTGGGATTGCCGGTGGATGCGCCAGAGATGTACACCAGCATATGAGCATCCAGCGAGTTCATCGGGCGAATCCAGATACCATTGCGACCCGACGAGTCCACAGCAGTGAACGCCAGGGTTCTGCCGTCCGGGGAGAGGCGTGGCCAGGTGATCGCCGAGAGCCTGGGATCCGCGGGAATCGAGAATCGTGTCACCAGGGGTTGCGGCTCCTCGCGCGCCAGCTCGCGCGCCGTCAACGCGGTCACCGCAAGGCCGAGCACTGCCACCGCAATCCACAGCACGCGTTCACGGACTCTCCGCCGCGTTGAGACCACCGCCGGCAAGCCCACCTGCGACCCCCCCTCGACGATCCACTCCAGGGCGCGCTTCACATCGCCGGCGGAGTTCCAGCGGTCGTCTGGCTCCTTTTCCATGCACTGACGGATCACGCGTTCCAGCATGGGAGGCGACAGGGGTGTAAGTTCCGCGATGCTGCGCGGTTGTTCTTTGAGAATGGATGCGATCAGGCTGGCCTGGCTCTTGCCTTCGAAGGCGCGCTTGCCCGTGGCCATTTCGTACAGCACGCAGCCGAACGCGAAGATGTCACTGCGCGCGTCGGCCTCCTTCCCTTCCAGTTGCTCGGGCGGCATGTAATGAAGGGTGCCGAGAATGGTGCCGGCGCCCGTAAGCGGCGTGGTGCGCGTTACGCCTGACACACCCTGGATCACGTCCCCCGACTCCGCGAGCTTGGCGAGGCCGAAATCGAGCAGCTTCGCTCCCGACTTCGTGAGCATGATGTTTCCCGGCTTCAGGTCGCGGTGCACCAGGCCTTGTTTGTGTGCCTTGTCCAGTCCATCCGCGATCTGAATCGCGTACTTCAACAACTCCTGCGTGGACAGCGGCCCTTTCTCCAGACGGGCGGCCAGCGTCTCGCCCTCGATGTATTCCATCACCAGGAAGTCGGTGCCGTCCTGGTGCCCCACGTCGTACAGCGTGCAGATGTGCGGATGATTCAGGCTGGACACCGCCTTGGCCTCACGTTCGAGACGCTGCCTGAGATCGGCGTTATCGGTGGCTCCGGTGGGAAGAACTTTGATGGCCACCGTGCGATCGAGCCTCGTGTCTTTGGCGCGATACACTTCGCCCATGCCGCCGGCGCCGGCAACACTGACGATTTCATAGGGGCCGAGCCGTGAGCCGACTGCGAGTGCCAAGGGGGTCTCCGTACGTGTGGGTGAGCCTGCGTCGGTTGCGTCACTCGCCGCGGGTCCGCGCCGCTCGAGTGTGGCAACCTGTTCG
>DAIOGN010000017.1:0-299 GCA_036745245.1 Candidatus Zixiibacteriota bacterium | reverse complement strand
ATATAGGGGCGGGCCGAAGCGGCTGTCCAGCGGATTCTGGCTGTGAGTGACCGAGGCGCCGTGGAAGCGTGTGCGCCGCGATCAGAAAAAGTGGAGTGCGGGCTGCCGCAGGAGGCGTTTCGAATCTGCCTTCGCGTCAGGGCTCAACAGACGAGAACGGCCGCCCGCACTCCGTGAAATCGAGTCGGCGTCCGCTTACGGAAAGATGCCCCGCTCGCGGTACACCGACTGCAAACGTGAAAGCGCCACGATGTAGGCCGCGGTGCGCCAGTCGAGTTCCCGCTCCCTGGCCACATCAC
>DAIOGN010000016.1:25799-35907 GCA_036745245.1 Candidatus Zixiibacteriota bacterium | reverse complement strand
CCGCCGCACTGCAACGGCTGCTGCCAGCGGCCCGCAGTGCCTGACCCTCGATAAGTGTTTGGTGCGGGCCCCGTGCCCGACACCTCAGATTGAAACCCGCTTCGCGCAACGGCGTTCGTGCTCCAACCGCCCCGGCAGTCCGCGTCAACGACTGCGAAAGGCTAAACTTTGCCCTTGCCGAACGGAGGCCTCATAAGTGTTGGGCTTGCCTGGTTGATTCACAATTTCTCCAGGACCGAAATCGTTTCTCGCTCGACGTCGGTGAAGAGGGCGTCTATCCGTTGTTGTAACTCGATGGTGCGGCCAAGGGCGGTGACGATTCGGCAGTAGATCCGGATGTCGTCTAGTTCGAGGTTGCGTTCCTTGCGATCCTCGAGCCATCTCTCGCACACCTGATAGCCGCCGACCTGATATCTCCAGAGAGTTCCCGGCACAGGCACGAAGTGTTGCGCTGCGTTGATGTACACCCGCTCTGCGTCGGCATCATAGCGCAGGCCGGTTCTGCGGTCCTTTTCCACTCGGTTTAGGCCTTGGCCCTCAAAGCGGCAGGCCGGCGGGTCGAGATCGGGCGATTTCAAGAGGTGCAGGCCAACTAGCTTCTCCCCCAGCGCGACAAGCTTCTCGAAGAGGTTGACGTCCGCCGTGAACGGTATGCGCGGAAAGTCCATCTTTAGGAACTCTGCGAACTTGGTCCGGTATGCGGGCGCGTGGAGTACGGCGTAGATGTAGTGGAAGATTGCCTCCGGCGTCGGGGCCTCGCCGAAAGCTGCCGCCAGCGCGGCCGGAATAGCCGGGCTCAGGTTCGTCTTGCGCTCGGAGGTCTCGTGACGAGTAAAAAGATCTTCCTTGTCGCCGGTCGCGTAGAGGTAGAGCGGGAAGTAGTAGTTGATGTCGTACGCCGCAACCGATTTATGCGCGCCAATGCAATCAGTCGCCAGAACGCCGAATTCGTCTTTGTGCTGTTTCGGCGTCACAAGCGCTAAATTCTCCCCCGCCAGCATGTGCCGCATGATTTCGGGACGGGGCCGACATATGAATCCTTGCGACTGCCCAGTGTAGTAAGTATGGCGCACGTCGAAGGGCCGGTAGAGTATTGGCGCAACCTTTTCACGGGTTGGGCCGGAGTCCTGAAGGTCTTTTTGGGCAAGCGTCACTTTCCAATCCTGGGAATCCTTGCCAAGTGAATATGCCTGCCGGGCGAGCTCTGGATCCATCCCCGAAAAGACCGTCACCGTCTTCCAGACCTCCTCTTTCGACCATTTGATCGTCAAGCCGTCTCGGGCAGTCACGATCCCTACGCTCGTCAGTGGGAAAACCTCGGGCACGCTGGGATAGCGCCGGTAGCCAGCCTCAAACGTGACATCTCTCCGCACAAACAAATAGAACGGCGAAGTGGGCTGCAGCTCGCACCAGTCCGTCTTCGCGCGGTCGTGTTCGTTCAGCCAGTCGTACTTCCCCTCCTGGATTCCGTATATTTCGGCGTGGCACACCACGGCATCCGCTTTGGTCTTGCCGCTGTCTGCCTTGCCGGCAGGCAGGCGCTTGACGAAGAAGGCGATTGCCACGCCTTGCCGGATGTCGAAAACATTCTTATCTGCGGTGCCGTCTGGGCACGTCTCCTTCTTGAGCAGGTTGCCGTGCAGGTCGAGGATGTAGATGTTGTCGAACGTGCGCATCAGGCTCTGGCGCATTCCGCGGAAGGTCGGGTTGTCTAGGTAAGAGTGGTTGGTGATCATGCCGATGACGCCTCGCCCGGCCTGCTCAATCTTCCACTGCGCAAAGCGCAGGAACTTGACGTAGTCGTCCTGGAGCCATTTTGGGTTCTTCTCGCCGAGCGGACTTTCGTCCACGAAAAAATAGTCCCGTATCAATCGCCCGATGAATGTTGGCTGTAGAACCCCCTCCAGATCCCTAGCTGCCCTTCGTTCAGCAGGAACAGCGCCACCACCTACTTTCGGATGAAAGCCAATGACGTATGGGGAGCCCTTCTTGATGCTGCATGCCTTCTCACTTGGGTTGTTCGAATGCCCGGAATACGGCGGATTGCCGAGGATGACGAGGATGGGGGTCTGTTTCTTGACCGCACCGGCAAGGCGGGACTCCTCCGCGAGGGCGGAGAAGCCAGGCAGCCGGCTTTGCTCGAGTTCCTCGTTGTCGAGGGTGTTGGTGAGGTAGAAGGGCATGCGCTCGTTGTCAGCGAGGCGGTGGCCGAGTTCTTCGAGGAAGAAACTCATCTTGAGGTGGCCCACGGCGTAGGGGGCCATCATCAGCTCAAAGGCGAAGAAGTTCTTGAGGATGTGGCGGCGGATGAAATCCTCGCGACCGCCTTTGCCGTACTTGGAATCGAACTCGGCAACGGCCTGCTCGGCGGCGCGGGCAATGAAAGTCATGGTGCCGGCGGCCGGGTCGAGCAGGGTCACGCCGTCGGAGGCGAGGCCGTCGCGCTTGCCGAAGTCAGTCTTGAGGATGTCGTGCAGCGAACGAACGATGTAACCGACGACCGGTTCCGGGGTGTAGTATACGCCGCGTCGCTCGCGTTCGGCAGGATCGTACTGCGCAAGGAAAGTCTCGTAGAAGTGGACGATAGGATCGCTTCCCTTGCCCTCGTGGTAGTAGCGGTCGAGGATGCCGGGGACGTCGGCCACGGCGAGGACTTCGGCGATGTCGTCCACGCACCATGCGAGCTGCTCCGGCAGGTCGCCTAGCGAGATAAAGCGGAACAGGTCGCGCAACACACCGATGGTGTGCGGAATGCTGTCGAAGGCTGCGCGACGGCTGAAATTGTCTCCGGCGCGGGTGCGGGCGGCGAAAAGTCCGTAGGTGATGGTCTGCGCGAAGAGGTCTGCGAAGTCCTCGGGCGTCAACGTGCCGATCAAGTAGGCTTGGAAAGCCTCGAAGAAACCTGACAGGACGCCAGGAGAGTCCTTCTCCTCCACGAGTTGTTTGCCGACCACGTCGCGCAAGAACCGCGTGCGCTTCGCGAGTTCTACGGCCAGGGATTCGGCCGTGAACGATTTCGGGAGGGAGAAACCGAAGAACCGGTCAAGAAGGGCGTGAAGGTCGTCGGCCCTTTCGAGTAAGGGTGTTGTATGCAACCTCGTGAGCACAAAAGGGCGCGCAGCCAAGACCGTCTGTACCCGTTCTCCGTTCCGGTAGAGCCGAAACTCGAAGAAGTTCGTCAGGATCAGGTTTGGGAAGGTGCTCCGGTACCGCGTGAGTTGTTCGGACTCCTCGATCACGTCGAGCCGTTCCTCCGTTGGCTTCTTCGCCTCGACGTAACCGACAATCCTGTCTTTGCCGTTCCACAAGCGGAAGTCGGGATTCCCTGCGTCCGTAGATTTCGGCAGCGTCGTGACGCGGATGTGCTTCCGTCCCACGTCATGTGCTGTCGCTTTGAGCATTTCGGCGAGCGCGGGGTAAAAACTCTCTTCGCGCGCGTCACCCTGCTGGGCGACTGCGTGTAGCTCCTTGTAGTAGGCTTTGAATGGCGCGAAATCGCTCATATCTTCCAGCCTAACGTCCGAGCCTCAGCTGCTGGGCGGACTGGCGCGGCCGATGCCCCGCAACGAACGTGCCGGGCCGGACCGTCTTCTGAATGCGGTTGTTAGGACTTCTTCCTTCGCTCATAGCTTTTGTCGAACTCCTGCAGAATGTTCGCATTGTAGAACCGTTGCTTTGAAGTCGTCGGATTTGTTGGATGCAGAGACCGCACAATCACATACTTTGTTTCCGTCTCGAGTTTCTTCCGAAGTCTATGGAATTTGTCGTTCACGAGAAAGTTGTCATACCTTCGACGCATGGTCTCGGTTAGGTCGTTGTACGTCATTGGATAGTTCTTGAGGATATCTTCCTCCCTCACTGTCAACGCAGGCGCCGTTGGGTCGTCGGTCCAGCGGAAACTGACGGCCGCGGTGTCCTTACCCCGTATGATTTTAGTCTCAAGTCTAAGCGCAACGTGCTGTTTGCAGCCGTCATCAGGTTCGGCTTCAGTTAGGAAATCCAAATAGGCAAGGAGTTTTTGTATTTGTTCGGGGTATTGAGCTCGCGAAGCTGGTTCCGCCGTTTCGAATCCATGATAGAACGATATTGGCATGAGGAAGAAGTTGTAGCCGGAAAAGTCCAGCTGGAACCACTCCGTAGCCAGCAAGAGGTAGTTGCGAAGAGATGCGGTGCCGACTTCAAGTACCCTCCGACCAAGGCAGAGGTCCTTGCTGAGGAAGTGTGCGGCATTATCTCGAATCTCAATGAGTGCGAGGATATTGTCGTGGCAATTCCTTGCAAGGCCAGAGCTCTTGTCTTCTAGCAACTTTGCCGCAAGAAATGTGGCGCTATGTGAAAGGGGGTTGCCGCTTCGATTGGTCTTTGGGACTCGGTTTCCCGCACCGTCATCTACTAACTCGTACAGAGACTCAAGTGCCTCGCCGTGGTCTACAGTCCACTTTGCTTTCAGCAGCAGTTCCCATGCATTGGTCATCAGAAGCGAGAACGCTTCTTCCCGGTACAGAAAGTTTGGCTTGTTATAGACCTCAATCGCTGCGACAGCTGCATGAACCGATTTCCTAGCGAGATCGTCACTAAGGAGCATCAAGATGCCCTAACATTCAAGCGTCAGCTGCGGGACGGCCGTGTGCGACCATTGCGAAGGCAAAGGGCGTAACGGGCCGGACTGTCTGCTGCATGCGTTGTTAGGCCGTTGCCCACGCGTACTCGGTTGGATGAAGCAGTTCACTTGATGAGACCCCGTGACCAAAGTTCGGGATCTAGCGCCAGCGCTGTCACATACAAGAGCGAAACGATGAAGGCTGACAGGGTCGGTGCCAACAGTGGCTTATGGTTGCGATGCATCGCCGAGATGGCTGACCAACCACCCGCTAAAATCAACATGACTGCAAGGGCCGGGAGGAGGACAAAGTGGAGCGTGACGTACACAAAGCCCCAATCTGCCTTGGCCCTACCACCAACCCCGAGTACCACTGGAAGCAGTTCTGAAAACGCGGTACCCGTCAGCATGATCACGACGCCTCCCCACAGAATACGTCGAACAGACTTCGATTCGGGCACAGGGCTCCTCATAATCGGCCGACTGAACCGTTAGGCCGCTACCGAGGAAGATGCTGCTCGATAAGATCGGCGTACTGATGCATTCCGCGCTTTCGGAGTTCTTGGATGAAAATCGGCCACGGCGGGATATTGCTCATGTAAGGCTCTGGCCCGGCTGACATGCCACCTCCCGGCCCTACGGAAAGGCCGCCGCCGGGGCCCACAGACAACCCGCCGCCAGGACCTACCGAGAGGCCGCCACCCGGTCCGACAGACAGTCCGCCTCCTGGCCCAACCGAGAGTCCGCCACCCGGCCCAACTGACATGCCTCCGCCCGGCCCAACTGAGAGACCACCACGAGGCCCGACGGAAGCACCTCCACCGGGACCAACCGACATGCCTCCACCTGGGCCGACCGAAAGTCCGCCGCCAGGTCCATGACTTTGGTTTCTGTTCCACATATCTCACCTCGCGACAGAGTTATTCAAGCGGCCCAACAGCAATTAGACGGTCCGAGCGAGAAGATCCTCACGCGCTGCGGGTTACCGTCTTGCACGGGCATGTAAAAAGAATTCGGATTCATGCTCGTGGCCTCCTGAATCAGCGGGTTTATGCGAATTGGAGTGAGGATACAGGAGCAGGGCCCATCACGTCAAATACTCAGTCCGCTGCAGAACGAATCAAGGCATGAGGAACCCTGAGTACGAACGACATCGCCATGCCAAGCAGTCCAGAGATCTTGGCCATGGTCGTGCCAGGCGTGTGCGTGAGGTATCGGGCAAATGCCAGATTAGACGAAAGCAGCTTGCGGACGGGCTGCCTGGCGGTTGATCCACCGTGCCTATGGAGCACCGCAACGGACGAATCAAATTGAATTTCGAAGCCTTGGCCGTGCGCACGGCGGCACCAATCCACATCGTTGAAAAACAACGGGTAACCGGGGTCCAGGTCTCCCACCTTCTGCCAGGCCGAACGACGGATCCAGATGCACGAAAACATCGGCTGCCAGACGGCGCGGGGGGATCGATGGTCGAAATCGCCCATCTTCCAGAGGGAGGGCTTCCCCGTGAGGGTGCTCCAGGCTTCCCGCCAGACGGTGAGGGCATCGGGCAGACGGCGACAGGAGGGCTGGATGCGGCCGTCGAAGTACCGCAGTTGCGGCGCCACCGCGGCACACTTGGGGTCGGCGTCCCACCTGGCCGGGAGGGTCAGGAGGTCGGTGAAGTTGCACACTACGTCGGGGTTCAGGAGCAGGGTCCAGTCGGACTCGGAGATGTCCCAGAGCTGATTGTTGGCCTCGGCATAGTAGAGGTTGCGGGAGTTTCTGATGCTGCGGATCTGGGGGAACTCCGCTTGGAGCATTTCCCACGAGCCGTCGGTGGAGGCGTTGTCGGCCACGTAGATCGATTGTGCCGGGGCGCCGGTGGAGAGCAGGCTCTGGAGGCAGGCGCGCAGGTCGTCCCGGGTGTTGTAATTCACAATGAGCACGGCGGTCTTCACGTGGCGCGACCCTTCACCACGTCCATGAGGATGGCGGCGGTCCATTCGGCCTGGCGACGGCGTTCGAACTGGTATTTTAGATCTTCGGAGTAGAGGTCCGGGCGGCTCCAGATTCGCTCCAGCGTGGTGGCGATGGCCGCCACCTGCAAGGGCGACACCGACTCGCCCAGCTTGTGCTGCGCGATGAACTCGGTGGTCGCCCCCTTGTCGCCCAGATGCAGAATGGGCCCGCCCAAGCCGATGTAGTCGAACACCTTGGTGGGCAACGTGAGGTTCAGGTCGGGTGCGAGCGCTGTGACGAACACAGAGCCTGTGGCGGCTTTGCGAAGAGCTTCGGTGCGCGGGAGGTAGCCGGCCTGCTCTACCTTCTTGAGTCCTTCGGCTGCGACGACGGCGGCCAGGTCGGTGCTGGGATGGCCGACGTGGAGAAATTCACCGTTCCCTCGGGCCAGGGCCTTGAAGAAGGGCGCCATGGTGTCGAGTGCTGGCAGCGTGCCGAGAAACACAGCGCGGCGCGGGACGCGGTCTACGTTGGTGAGGATTTCGTCGGGCTCGAAGCCGTTATGGACAACGGTGACTTTACGATTCAGCGATTCCTTCAGGTGCGCGGCGAGGGTGGGGTTCACGGCTATGATCGCTTTGGCCAGCTTCGTGTAGACGCGGCGGCGCCGGCGGCACCAGGGCCCGGGTTCGCGCACGGCCCACGGGTCTCTGAAATCCGCTACCCAGGGGAGCTTGAACTCCTGCCCCAGCTGGGCGGCCAGTTTAAGAGATGTGGGGGGCGGCGAGGTGGCCAGCATCACGTCGAACTTTTCTTTGGCCAAAAGCGCCCGCGCGAACTTCAGGGCCGGGCGGTACCAGAGGAAGGAGAGTTCCCGGTGGCCCAGCCCTCGAAAGCTGTCGGGGCGCGGGTCGGCGGAGGCGACCCGATGCACCGTGACGTTGGCGTGAATCTGGCGGGTGAGCGCCTCATCCTGCGGCCAGTTGGGGGTGGGCGTGGCCGCCAGAATCGTTACGTCCCAACCCAGGTCGGGCAGGTGCCTGGCCCAGCCCAGCGCGCGGCCAACCCCACCGGTGCCTGTGGGTGGAAAATGATGGGCGACGATCAGGACGCGGGGCATGGCTGGGTGTTCACAAGCTGGTCGAAGAGCAGCTCTGCGCGGCGGATGGTGAGTCCCCACCTTCCCCGTGCCTGAACGACATGGCGTGCTCTGGCGCCAAGCCTTGTGGCGTGTTCGGGATTGTGGAGCAGAGATTCGAGTTTCGCCGCCAGGTCGCGTGGGTCGAGCGAGCGGTACAGCAGGCCATCCTTCTCATGCGTGAGCCACTCCCGATTGCCGGGGATGTCGGGCACCACGCAGGCCAGGCCCGCGGCCATGGCTTCGAGGAGCGACACCGATGTGGAATCCGTTGGCGACGTGGACACGTAGATGTGCGCTTGCTGGAGGTTGTGAAGATAGCCCGGGCGGTCGAGTGAGCCTGGGAAGGTGATTCGATCCGTCAGGTTGAGACGGGCGGCCTGGGACTGAAGCTCGATCTTGTGGGTGCCGTCGTTGGCGATGAGGGCGTTGCAGGGCGTGGTGACGTGAGTGAGTGCCTCGATGAGGATGTCCACGCGGTAGCGGCGGTCGAGGCGGCGAGTGCTGAGGATGGTGAGTGGCTCGTGGGTGGTTCGGGTGGGTGTGAGTTCGAACACGTCATCGTCGGTGCCGAAGGGGCACACGTACACGTGTTCCACAGGGGCACCGAGGGTTACCAAAGGCTCCACCAGCATCTGGGCGTCCACGAGGAAGGCCGAGGCGTGCGTGGCCACGTAATGGAGACGCGAGCGCTGGAGAAAGTTGCGATGGGGGAGTACCAGGAGATCACTGCCCCAGCCCACGGCTACGGTGGGCTTGAACTTCGAGAGCACCGCGAGCAGCCCGTAGTTGGGGAGGTAGTGGGCTACGATAATGTCGGGGCGCCACTCCGTGACCAGCCGCTTGAGCGTGGCGGTGAGCATGGGATAGCCCAGGGCTTGCCAGCGGACGGGGAGCTTGAAGTGAACGTCGGCCGGGCCGCCTTCGGCGGAGGCCACCAGCACAAGGTCGCCGCGCTTGCGAAAATGGCGTGCCCAGCGCGCCAGGTGCTCGGTGCGCGCATCGCCCAGCATGAGAATGCGCATTACCGCCCGCTGAATAACGACCAGCGCCGCGTGCCGGAATAGTACGGCACCATCTGCGCGCCGAAGCTTCCCTTGAAGCGCTGCACACTGGCCGTTGGCGAGGCGCCCAGGTCGGCGTGTTGCGCGCGACGGCCCGTGGCCTGCTCCATCCACTCAAACCACAACAGCGGCACCACGCCATCGGCGCGCGCCTGATCGCTGGCAAAGAGAAACCAGCTCACTTCGTAACCGCCGGCGGCGGCCACCACGTTGAGAGCGCCCAGCTGGCCGCACTTGATCGCGGCCGGGAGGTACAGGCAGTCGGCTCCCTGGCTGAGGGACTTCAGTTTCTGGAAAAAGTCGGCATCGAAGCGCGGATCGGCGCCGTGACGGCTGTCGGTGGCATGAATGGCCAGGTTCACCTGCGGCCACATCGAATCGTCCAGCTCGGCCACTTCCCAGCCATCCTTCTGCGCGCGGGCCGTGCGGCGCTTCACATCGGAATCCACGCGGTCTTCCCAGCCGGCCGAAAGCGCTACCACCGAACGCATCTGTTCGTGCCACTCTACTTTGGGGTACACGCCTTTAGGCCGCGCCAGCATGGAGAGCGATGTGCGGATGGATGAAAGTCGGAAGAAGGCCTCCACGCAGGAGCGATCCGAGGGATCCGCATCGGAGGCCAGCACCGGCACGCCAAACGGCAGCGCATCGATCGTGCGCGACGGCCCCCAGCGCTTCGACACGTAGTGCAGGTTGCCAAGGCGCGTTTCCAATTGGTGCAGCTGCCTTCCCTGCCAGCCGTCCCACACCCGGGCGAATGCTGGATGCCCGAAGGGATTGTGGGTCGCGGTGTATGAGGAACTCAACGGACCACGCCCAGGCGGCCCTGGGCGGTGGAGCCGTCGTTGAATTTTACGCGAAAGAGATACAACCCGGACGCCACAGGCTCACCCGATTCGTTGTTGCCGTCCCACTGGTAATTCGACGTGAGGGTAGAGACGCGATCACCCGCGATGGTGAAGATGTCCACGATCGAACCTGCAGGCACTTCAAAGGTGGCACGGTCGCCCGAATAACGAATCTCGAACGGATTGGGAAACACGTTGGGCGCGTCCGACACCTGCGCCGCCACGAGGTCGAGAAGCGCCAGGCCGTTCTGCGTGCCGATCCACATGCGCGGCGCCCAGTCGTCGTGCTTGAGACTCCTCACCTGATTCGACGGCAAGGGCGACGACCCCGCAAACCACGTGGAGTCGGGTGCGAGTTGGCCGTTGGGCAGGCGTGCCAGGCCGTTGGATGTGCCCGCCCAGATCGCCCCCGACACGTCCTGCGCCAGACACAGGATGTTGTTGTCGGCCGGCACCACGGTGGCCGGCTCCACGGAGAGAAACGGAAAGAACTCCGCGTCGAGCCGCACCAGCCCGG
>DAIOGN010000016.1:0-25789 GCA_036745245.1 Candidatus Zixiibacteriota bacterium | reverse complement strand
CCCGGTCGCGATTTCCACGGGCCCGACGAGTTGGGCGTGTTGCCCTGGCCACAGGCCGGCAATACGGATCGGTGTCGCCGCACCCTCGATGCGGTGGGTGAGCAGCGGCGTGATGATCCCGAAGCCGATCAGCAGCACGACGAGGCCGCCCAGCCGCACCAGCCCGGCCGGTGTGCCTGCCCAGAGGTGGAAGTCGCTGCCTTCCAGAAGACAGGTAATCACGTCGGTGGGGAGCGGGATGTCGGCGCTGGTGTAGTGCGTGTAGGTGTCATCCGACCGGTTGGTGGGCGTGCCCGCAAACTCCAGCACACCAAGCCCTGAGCCATTGTAGGCGATCCACAGCCGGTCGCCCGACAGGAGGAGTGCGCTGATGTCGTTGGCTGGCAGTCCGTCGGCCGGACCGTACACCACCTGCGGCGTGGCGTTGGGACCGAAGAACACGATGGCCTGGCCATTCGCCGCCAGGCGATTGGCGGCCCAGAAGCCTCCGGCTGGATCCGGCGCCACGTCCGTCACCACGGTGTAATTCGCGTTCTCTACCACGCCCACCAGCGATGAGTTGCTGGAGTTGTACTGCGTGAAGGAGACCTGGTCGGTGAGGTCGTACGTGAGGAACACACCCGCACCCGAACCACAGACGTACACATACGGCTCGAGCGCACGCACCGTGAGCGTGGGTGCGCCCGCGGAAGTGGTGGCGCCCGGCAACGGAAACCACAGTCCATCGCCGCGCAGGAAGGTGGCGGCCTGCTCCCACAGCGCGCAGTAGAGCAGCGAGTATGCCTGATCGAGTCCGGAGAACGTGCTTCCCTGCGGCTGATTCACTGTAATCTCCACGAACCAGGGGATAAACGTGCCGTATTCATAGAGGTTCGCGCGCTGGAACGCCACCCACAGGTTGCCGCCGGGCACGCCCACCACCGACCACAGGTTGGCGGGGCGGAGATTGATGGTGGGGACGTTGGCGAATGCGCCACCCACGTAGCTGAGCGCTCCAGAATCGGAGGCCACCCACAGCGTGTCGCCGTCGGCGGAGAGATCGCGCACCGAGTACAGGGTGCTGCGCGCTTCGAATGCAGTTCCGGTGAACACATAGAGTCCCGAATCGCTGGCAACATAGAGGCTGTCGTTGTACACCTCCAGCCGGCGCGCGGCCGAGAGTCCCCCGGTGGGATCTGAGTAGTTGGTCCAGCTCGAAGGGATATGGAGCGAGGCACTGGTGGGGAGGGCGGAGACGATTCCCGCCTCCGTTGACGCCCACAGCATTCCGGAAAAGAGTTCGAGGTCACGCACACCCGTTTCCAAAGGCAGCGTCCCCAGCTGCGAATACACTTCCTTGAGCAGGCCCCCCTGCATGGATTTGACGAAGATCCCCACCCCGCGATCGCAGCCCACCCACAGCGTGTCACCCATGTTGCAGAGGGCTTCAACGAGGGTGATGTCGAGGCCGAGAGGATAGCGCGCGGTTTCTCCCGTGCCTGCCACCCACAACGAAAGCACACGGTTCGCACCGGCCACCCAGAAGCTGTCGCCCGATCGCGCCGCCGCCCACAGATCGTGATCGCCCAGGCCGTCGCCGGAATTGATGATGTCGAAGCCCGAGCCCAGATCGTCGTGGCGATACAGCCCCCCGGAGGTGACGGCCCACACCGACGTGGAGTCGGCCAGCAGGCGGCGCACCGTCATCACGTTGGTGTGCACCTGCCATGAGGCGTCCGCCTGCGGCGCGGCCGCCAGAATCAGTGCGAAGAGCACATAGCGAATTCGAATCATCTTCTCCTCGGCCACAGGGCCGCAATACTCAGCAGGAGCCCCGCCGTTCCGGCCACCCACGCAAACACAGGTCCCTTGCGCGCATAAAAGGTTGGCTCTCCCCCCGCGGGAAGGGAGCAGGTGATGGTGGTGCGGGTGAACAGTTCCGTGCTGTTCAACCGCCTTCCGGCTCGATCCGTCCAGAGGCTGATGCCGCCATTGGCGGCACGGGCCACTCCCATCCGAAACTCCGCGGCGCGCAGGCTGGCCATGGCCGCATGCTGCGCGGGGCCGCTCGTGCGGCCGTACCAGGAGTCGTTCGTGATGATCACCAGAAACTTCGCCCCGCGCAACACCTGGTCGCGCGCGAGGGGCGAGAAGGCCGATTCGTAGCAGATGAGCACAGAATGCGGCGGCACCCCTGCCTGGTTGAACACCACGGGGCCGGGCCCGTGTTTGAAATTGCCCTGGCCCAGATCGATTTTCGAGAGGGCCGGGAAGTACGTGGACAACGGAATCATTTCGCCGAATGGCACGAGCTGGCGTTTGCTGTAGGGCCCCTGCCAGACGCCCTCGGGCGACACTTCGTAGGCGCTGTTGAAGATGTGGTCTTCAACTCCTGCCTTCTCGAAACTCAGCGTGCCCACGAGCATGGGAACGCCCGTACGTGCGGCCAGCGCCTGAGCCCACTTTCTGTGTGTGGCATGCTGTGCCAGGTAGGTGGGAGCCGCGGTTTCGGGCCAGATGACGAGATCGGTGCCGGGGGCGGCGAGAAGCGTGAGCGAGTCGTATATAAGGAAGGACGAATCGATGTAGTTGTCGTCCCACTTCTGGTAGGTGTCGATGTCGCCCTGAAGAATGGCGATGTCCACGGTGGGACCCCCCGGCGGCAGATGGTTCACGCGCCAGGCTCCCCACCCCACGGGGATCGCCACCCACAGAAGGGCGGCAAGGAGCAGCCTTTTGTCGCCCATCAGCCTGTAGAGCAGCAATCCCGCACCCACGACCCAGAAGGAGAGCGCGGCATCGCCGGTGAACTCCACGAACTGGTACAGCCAGAGATAGTCGAGCTGCGTGTGCGCCAGGTTGAGCCAGTTGAAGCCGATCTCGCCCCAGGCGCGGAACGATTCGAGCAACACCAGGACGCACGGGAAGCCGAGGTCGGCGATGAAGGGGGTGAAGTGCTTTCGCGCGCGCACATAGATCACCGACCAGAGCCCATACTCGGCGGCGGAAATGAGAATGAGCGCGAGCGTCCCCGGCACCGTGACCCAGCCGATCCAGAAGATCGACGCGGTGCCGTAGCAGATGCCCCACACCAGCCCGGTGCGGAATGGTCGCGACGTGCGTTCGAGCGCCGCCAGCAGGAGCGCCACGCCCACGGGGGCGAGGAAGCCGAGTGGCAAGGGCGGCATGGCCAGCGCCATGGCCAGGCCTCCGGCCACCGCCAGCCACTGCGCGCGCGTGGAGTCGGTGTGCGTCATGCCACGTGCACCGGATCCACGTCGGCGTACACACGCACCTGACGCGGCACGCCTGCCTCGAGTGCGCGGTCGAGGGTTGACAGCGTCTGTGTCACTCGGCCCGTGAGCAGGAGGAAGTGCCAGCGGTAACGGCGCCGCAGTTTGCGGATGGGCGCGGGTGCGGGGCCCAGCAGTCGGAACCCCTTGGTGCCGGCCGTGCGAATACGTTGCGCCAGCTCCGTGGCCTGAGCTTCGGCCTGCGCCTCGTCTTCGGCCTCCACCCACACCACGATGGCGCGCGAAAAGGGCGGAAAGCCCAGGGTCTCGCGTGTGGTCAGCTCGCCTTTGGCAAACGTCTCGTAGTCGTGCCGCCGCGCTTCCTGCAAGAGAGGCGACTCCGGGCTGAACGTTTGCGCATACACCGAGCCGGGCACGTCGCCGCGGCCGGCCCGGCCTGCCACCTGGAGCATCTGCTGGAGCGTGCGCTCGGCGGCGCGAAAGTCGGGGCGGTCGAGCGCCATGTCGGTGTTAAGGATGCCTACGAGCGACACTCTCGGAAAATGCAATCCCTTGGTGACCATCTGCGTGCCCAGGAGAATGTCGATTTCGTGACGGCCGAACTCCGCCAGAAGCTTCTGCGAGCCGCCGGCCGCCGCGGTGTCGAGGTCGAGCCGCGCAATGCGCGCCGTGGGAAACAGCGCCGAGAGTTCGCTTTCCACCTGCTGCGTGCCGGCACGAGGATAGGTGTGAGTGCTGGCGCCGCACCCGGCACACACGGAGGGGGCGGGCTCGGTGCGGCCGCAATAGTGACAGCGCAACTGGCGCCGCTCGCGGTGAAACGTGAAGGAAACGGAGCAGTCGGGGCACTCCGGAGACGTACCGCAGGCCGCGCAGCGCAGCGATCCCGAAAAGCCCCGGCGGTTGAGAAAGAGAATGCACTGCTCGCCGCGCGCCAGAGCCGAGCGGATGTGCGCTGCAAGGACACCCGTGACCGTGCCTCCGGGCGCGGCCGGCGCCGAGTGGCGCCTGTCGATCAGCTCGAGACTCGGAAGCCGCCCGCCGCCGATGCGCTCGGGCAGTCGCAGTAGGTCGTACTTTCCGGTGTGCGCATTGTGCCAGCTCTCCAGACTTGGCGTGGCCGAACCCAGCACACACACGGCCGAGCTCTGGTGCGCCCGCCAGATCGCCACGTCCCTGCCGTGATAGCGCGGGGCGGGTTCGGCCTGTTTGAGCGACGGATCCTGTTCTTCATCCACCACCACGAGGCCCAGGTTGGCGATCGGCACAAGCGACGCCGAGCGCGTGCCCACCACCAGCCGGCGCGTGCCGCTGGCCGCCGCTCTCCACGCCTGTGCGCGCTGCGCATCCGAGAGCCCGGAGTGCAGGAGCACCACCTGCGACTCGAAGTGCGGCGCGAGCCGACCCAGCAGGTGATCGGCCAGCCCGATCTCGGGCACGAGGAACAGCACCGACTGCCCGCGCTCCAGAACTTCGGAAATGCAGCGAATGTACACTTCGGTTTTGCCCGACCCGGTGATGCCGTACAACAGGAACGTGCGATGCGTGCCAAAACTCCGGGTGATCGCCTTCACCGCTTCGTCCTGTGCGGCTGAGAGCTTCAAAGGCTCCGCGGCCGGCGCCTGCGAGAGCGTGGGCCGATACGGCGCAGGCAGCCTTACGCGCGACACCAGCCGACGACGAGCGAGCTTCAACACCTGCCGCGCCGAGCCCGGAAACCGCGACTCCAACTCCCACGTGAACACCGGCCGTGCCTCCGAGCGCAGATACAGGGAGAGCGGCGACGGCTCGGGATCCGTGCCCGCCTCATTCCACTGCACCGCCGTGGCCAGGCCCGTGGATTTGGTGGCGCGAAACTTCTGCACCGGCACCACCGTACCGGCGGCCACCAGTTTCTCAAGGCGGCGGGAAGTGTCGGTGGCCGGAAACTGCGACATGAGTTCCCGGCGCGTGGCTCCCGGATTCTCCGCGATGAAAAAGCAGAGCTTCTTCTCCGACGGCGTGAGTCGACCGGTAGGCACTCGCTCGGGATAGTGGCGATACTGTGTGTCGATCTCGGGCTTCAGCCCTGCGGGCAGCATGGCGAACAGGGTCTCCCCCAGGCCCGCGTGGTAGTACGCACTCAGCCATTCGGCCAGTTCCAGAAGCGGTTCGCCGAACAGGGGTGTGGCGTCGAGCACGTCCAGGATTTCACGCGCACTCTCCAGAGGCGCCTTATCGTGCAGCCGCCACACCACCGCCGCCTGCCGCGTGCGCCGCACGGGCACCAACACGCGCGCACCGCGCTCCACCAGGGGCAATAGCGTAGCCGGCACCTCGTAGGTGAGAAGCTGCGCTGGCGCGCGCAGGGCCACGTCGGCGAAGCGTGGTTTCATGTGCTGAGAAGATGGCGAAGGCGGAGCGCCCCGGGCACAAAAAAGGCAGCGTGCACCGCTGCCTTTTCTCTTCCGCGTAAAGCGATCACTTCCCGCAGGCGTCGAGCTTTGCCTTGGCCTCCGTAGCCAGTTCGGTCTTGTTGGCGCGCGCCGCCGAGAAATAGTACACCTGCCAGGCGTCGCAGTAGTCGGGCCGGATCTGCACGGCTTCGGCCAGAGGCACCAGGGCCGAGTCGTACTTCTGCTGCCAGAAGAGCGCCACGCCCCAGTGGAAGCGGGCTTCCGAATCGGCGGCATCCAGATGGGAAAGCCGTTCGAACATCCCCGCCGCCTGCGCCCACGACTCCTTGGACGTGGACTGCGACTCCTCGAGGCTCTTCATGGCGTCGTTGCTTTTGCGCTTCACCTCGTCGAGCTTCTTGGACGGACCCGCGGGCGCCAGCTTGTTGTACTCGGCCGCGTACGCATTGGCATCCTTCACGTAGCGTGCAACGTTTTCCGTTTCCTTCTGCGCCGACTGCTCCGCGGCGATCCCCAGGTTGAAGAGCACGTTCTTGTTCTCGGGATCCTTCTCGATGATCGTCCTGAACACGAGATTCGCGGAGTCGGCGAACCCGGTGCTGGAATAGAGGCCCGCCAGATTGGTGAGCTGCTCGAGGTCGTCGGGGTTGATCTTGAGCAGGTGGTCGATATAGAGTCGCGCCGAATCGATCTGATTCTCCCTCAGGTTGAGGCTCACCATGTTGCGCATGATGTCGGGATCGTCGGGCTTGGCTTCGAGCGACTTTCGATACCAGGTAAGAGCGTCGTCCCAGTTCTGAAGCCGCACGTCGATCACGCCCAGGTTCTGGTAGGGCTCGGAGCGGCTCGAATCCATTTCGAGTGCTGCCAGAAACAGCCCCTTGGCGCTTTCGAGGTAGCCCCGCCCCACGTTGGTGAGCGAGTCGTACCCGGCGGTGTTGGCGGCCTTCTGCTCTATGGCGCGCATCGAATCGACCTGGTTCGACGCCTTCAGGCTGTCCACCCCCTTGTTGAACAGGTTGCCCCAGGCGGCGCGGCGCATCTGCCACACGGTGTCGAGAAACTGGCGATGCACATCCAGCGTATCGAGGGCCAGGGCCAGCGCCAGGAACTCCGGCAGGAGGCGCTTGTTCCACATGATCTTCGCCAGGAGGAAGCGTGCTTCCACGGCCCCGGGATAGCACTCGATCGCCTTGTCGAGCTGCTTCTGAGCCGCCTTGAAGTCGGGAATCTTCTGCTGAGCGCCCATGTAGATTTTGGCCGAACGCATGTACACGTCCAGGGGCTGGCAGTCGGACGGGGTCTCTGCCCAGGCGGAGCCTGCGGCGAGCGCCACCACCAGAACCACGGCATATCGGAACATTCTGAACTCCCCTTTTGGTATCACACACCGGTGCGAATGGTGTAAGTCACAACGACCTCGCCATCCACCGGAACATCCACTTTGAACACGAAGGTATTGACGTCTTTCTTTTCGTAGGGCACCGACGATGTGGTGATGGTCCAGGTACTCCAGCGCGATGCCTGCTCTTCCACTTCCACGGTCACGCGAGACGTCTTGTGATTGCGCAGCACGATCTTCACGTCGGTCTCCGAGACGGTCTTGGAGATCCGGCGCTGTTCCAGGACGGTGTACTCGGGCATCACGTCGAAGGCGTTGCCCACTTCCAGGGTCACGGTTTCGTCTTTGGGCGTGTGGTCGATCCGGTCTTCGCCCAATAGCTGCGTCGAGCCGTCGATATCGGCCTTGGTGACGCGCACCAGCCCGGCCGGCAGCGGCATGCCCAGACCGTTGGTCTTGCTGTTAACAAATTCCACAACCACGGCGATTTTGTCCTGCACCTTCCACGAGCGGTAGAGATACTTCTTGGTGACGGACGCCGCCGCCGGTTCGAAGAGCGCGATCTGCTTGGTTTCGCGGTTGGCGATCGTGGTGCGGCGCGGCAGGTCGTAGAGGTGGTATTCGAAGAACGCCCGTTCTTCGAACCCGGCCTTCGGCGCCATCATGGCCACTTCGGCACCTCTCCATGAACGCGCGTCGTCCATGGGAGCCGGCGGTCTGTGAATGTCGCCGGCGATGAGCTTGAGCTTCGCGTCGGCGTAGGTGGCGCCCGACTGGTTGTCGATGGACGACCAGCCTGAAAGCTGGATTCTCGTGTCGTCGGCGTTGAGGTGTGCTACGTACTCCGCGTGCCAGCTGATGCCGTTGGTAAGATACGAGACCACGGCGTCGGTGGACCCGGCCCTCTCGCCCGCCACCAGCCAGTCGAGCGTGGGGCGGGTATAGAAGCCCGCCGGCAGTTCCGCCAGATCCACGTGGAGAATGTCGCCGGGGTCGATCAACTGCAAACCGCTCTTCGTGGAGATCACGTACTGGCCCGCCGCCGAAAGCAGCGTGCCTTCGTACACCGCGCCCTCCTTGCCCACCAGGCGCACCGGTGAGTCGAGATAGCGTTGCAGGATGGCCTGCGTGTTCACCAGATCGTAGTGAAAGTTCTGTTCGTGAAGATCCACTCCGCCCGCCGGAAAGTCGATGCGGACAGACGTGGGAATCATCTGCGAGGCCACGTCCGTGACTTCGAGGTGTTGCAGGCCAGATTTCACGCTGAACGTCCGCGTCTCCGTGACCAGTCCCAGTCCCTGATTGTACACGGTCACCGCGACGTCGGCCGACGCCTGCGCCCATGGGAGACACACGCCCAGCGCGATCGCCCAACCCTTCTTCATTGGTGAAATCCCCCTTTGGGCCCCAATCATTATACACATCCCGGCCTTTCGGGTCTCCCGAAAGCGCAAGTTCCAGACCCTTCGGCCGGCGTCTCTATTCCTGGCTACCATCCGAGAAGCTGCTCCAGACTCTGCGTGAGTTTGTCGACTTTGGCCTGGTAGTCGGCCTGCTTCCCCCGCTCGGCGGCCACCACGTCGGCCGGCGCCTGCCCCAGGAAGGCCTCGTTCTGGAGTTTCTTGCCCGTGCGCTCCAGCAGGTCGGAGTAGCGCGACAGGTCCTTCTGCAGCCGGGAGCGTTCCCGCTCCACGTCGATCACGCCCTCCAGGGGCACGTAGATCTCGGCTCCCGAGACCACGGCCGACCCCGACAAGGGGGGCTTCCGCAAGGACGTGCCGTACTGCACCTCGTTGGCCTTCGACAGCTCCGTCACCCAGTCGAGGTGCCGCTGCAACGTGCCCGCGAGTGTTTCGTTTTCCGTGCGCACCAGCACTTTCACGCGCACCGCAGGCGGCACGTTCATCTCGGCGCGGATGGTGCGCACCTGCCCCACCACCGACTGGATGAATTCCATCTCGCTCTCGAGCTCGGGATCGCCCGCAAGGCCCGACGGCTCCGGCCAGTGGGTGTCCCACAGAGTGGGAGGCGTAGCTTCCAGGATGTAGTCCCGCAGCTGGGCATACACCTCCTGCGTGAGGTGCGGCATGTAGGGGAAGAGCATCTGGAGACAGCGGTAGAGCACGTACACCGTGACTTCGCGCGCCTTCTGCTTGTCTTCCGTTTCGTGGTGGTCGCGCAGCCGCGATTTCACCATTTCGAGATACCAGTCGCAGAAGTCGTGCCAGATGAAATCGTACAACGTCTTGCAGGCGGCATTGTAGCGGAACTCTTCGAGCGAGCCGGTGATTTCCACGATGGCGGAGTCGAGCCGGTGCAGGATCCAGCGGTCCATGGAGGCAAACTTCGACCGGCCCGCCTTCACGAAGAGCGACTCGATCTTCGCGTCGCCCAGGTTCATGAAGGCGAAGCGCGCGGCGTTCCAGAACTTGTTGCCGAAGTTGCGGCCCAATTCGAAGGTTTTCGGCCCCATCCACGGGTCCTGACCCTCCGGCGTGGTGAGCACGAGCGAGACGCGCATGGAGTCGGCGCCGTACTGCGAGATCACGTCGATGGGATCGATGCCGTTGCCCAGCGACTTGGACATCTTGCGCCCCTGGTCGTCCTTCACGGTGCCGTGGATGTACACGTCCGAGAACGGGAGCGCCTTGCGGAATTCGAACCCGGCCATCACCATGCGCGCCACCCACAGGTAGATGATCTCGGAGGCCGTCACAAGGAGCTGGGTGGGATAAAACCGGTTCAACTCGGGCGTGTCTTTTGGCCAGCCAAACGTGGAGAACGGCCACAGCCACGAGGAGAACCACGTGTCGAGCACGTCGGGATCCTGCTTCAGGTCCTTCCCCGCGCACTGCGGACAGGCGGCGGGGGCCGACTTGGCCACCACCAGGTGTCCGCAGTCGTCGCAGGTGTACGCGGGAATGCGGTGGCCCCACCAGAGCTGGCGCGAGATGCACCAGTCGCGCACGTTCTCGAGCCAGTAGAGATACGTCTTCACCCAGTGCTCGGGGTGGAAGCGCAGCTTGCCTTCGCGCGCGGCCTTGATGGCGGGCTCGGCCAGAGGCGCCATCTTCACGAACCACTGTGTGGACAGGCGCGGTTCGATGGCAGTGCCGCAGCGGTCGTGCAGCGGCGTGGGAACCGTGTAGTCTTTCACCTCGCCCAGGCAGCCCAGCGCATCGAGTTCGATCAGCACCTGTTTGCGCGCGGCGTAGCGGTCGAGGCCTGAGAACTTGCCCGCCTTGTCGGTCATGAGGCCGGCTTCGCCGATCACTTCGATGGCCGGAAGCTGATGCCGGAGCGAGAGTTCGAAATCGTTGAGATCGTGCGCGGGCGTGACCTTCACCGCGCCCGTGCCGAACTCGGATTTCACGTAGGTGTCGGCCACGATGGGCACTTCACGATCGACCAGGGGCACGATGGCGGTTTTGCCCACCAGGTGTTTGTAGCGCTCGTCATCGGGATGCACTGCCACCGCGGTGTCGCCCAGCATGGTTTCAGGACGCGTGGTGGCCACTTCGATGAAGGTGGAGGACCCCTTCACCTTGTAGCGAATGTGCCAGAGCTTGCCCTGCCGGTCGGCGGTCTCCACTTCGTCGTCGGAGATGGAGGTGCGGTGCAGCGGGCACCAGTTGACGATGCGCGGACCGCGGTAGATGAGTCCCTTGTCGTAGAGATGAACGAAGACGTCCACCACCGCCTGCGTGAGGCCGGGGTCCAGCGTGTAGCGCGTGCGCTCCCAGTCGAGTGCGCAGCCCATGAGGCGCAGCTGCGAGAGGATCTTCTCCTTGTGCACCAGCCCCCACTCGGCCGTGCGCTTTTCGAAGGCCTCGCGCCCGATCTGTTCGCGCGAGCTGCCTTCGGAGAGGAGGAGCTTCTCCACCACGATCTGCGTGGCGATGCCGGCGTGATCCACGCCCGGCAGCCACTCGGTTTCGAATCCCTGCAGGTGCTTGAACCGGATCGCGATGTCCTGGAGGGTGTTGTTGAGAGCGTGCCCCAGGTGCAGAATGGACGTGACGTTGGGCGGCGGGATGACGATGCTCCAGGGCGTCTTCTTTGACCCGGGATCACCGTGGTACGCGCCGCTTTGAATCCAGTGGTCGGCCCATTTGCGCTCGACGGACTGGGGATCATACTGCTTGGGAAGCGAACTGCCAGACATAGAAGCTCTCACTATACCGGGGCAAACTCGGCCAGTCAAGCAATTCACTTGGCCGGCCACACAGCGTAACCCTATCTTAGCCATGAACTTTGAGCCAAATTGAGGCCCATGAAGAATCAATCGAAAGCCCGCCCCAAACCCTCCCGCCGAAACGGAGTCGCCGCCCTGAGGCTGGTTACGATCATGGACCGCCTCCGAGCCCCCAACGGCTGCGCCTGGGACAGGAAACAAACACACAGAAGCCTCATCCCCTATCTCATCGAGGAAGCCTACGAACTCAAGGAGGCGCTGCTCTCCGGACAAAGCGCGCACGTGCAGGAAGAGCTGGGCGACGTGCTCATGCAGGTGGTGTTCCACGCGCAGCTCGCCTCCGAACGGGGTGCCTACGATTTCGCGGATGTGGCCAACGGGGTGGCCGACAAGCTGGTGCGGCGGCATCCGCACGTCTTCGGGAACCTGCGCGGCAAAGGCAGGCTCTCAGCGCGTGAGGTGCTGGCGCGCTGGGAAAGCCTCAAACTGGGCGAGGGAAAAGGAAAGCGCGGCCTGCTCGACGGCGTGCCGCGCGCACTGCCTGCGCTGTTGCGCGCCTATCGCATTCAGGAGAAGGCCGCCGGCGTGGGCTTCGACTGGCCGAATGTGCGCGGCGTGGAAAAAAAGCTCCGTGAGGAAACCGACGAATTCCACCGCGCGCTCGGCCGGCGCGACCGCCGCGCGCAAACGGAGGAGCTGGGCGATCTACTGTTTACGCTCGTGAATCTCGCGCGCCACCTGGGCGTGGATCCCGAGACCGCGCTGAACGGGGCCAACGAGAAGTTCAAGACGCGATTCGCCCGTATGGAGAAGGGCCTGCGTGAGCGTGGAGTGCCACTGGGCGACGCGGGACTGAAGGTGCTCGAAGAGGAATGGAAGAAGTCGAAGCGGGCAGCGAAAAAACCAGCGCGCCGCCGCGCGAAACGCCGGTGACTACTTCATCGGTACGATTTCGATCCGCCGATTGAGCGCGCGTCCCTCTGTGGTTTCGTTGGAGGCCACGGGCCGCGCTTCGCCTTTTCCGGTGGCCACCAGCTGCGACGCCGGGATCCCCTCCGCCACCAGGAACTCCTTCACCACCTGCGCGCGCTTCTGCGACAGGGCCAGGTTCGACTCGGTGGCGCCGACATTGTCGGTGTAACCGCAGATGGTGAGTTTCTTCGTGGGATTGAAGCGGATGTTCGGCACCAGTTCCAGAAGCTTGGCCTGTGCGGCGGCATCCAGGCGCGTGGCACCCGAGGCATACTCGAAGCGCAGCACCACAGTGTCATTGATGGGCGGGTAGTCGGGGCAGCCGGAGGAGTCCACGCGCAGGCCGCGCAGGGTGCCGGCACACAGGTCGCCCGAATCCGGAATGCCGTCGCCATCTGAATCCTGCACGCACCCCAGCGTGTCCACGCGCCAGCGCGAATCCGAACCGGGGCAGCGATCGACGTAGTCGGGCACGCTGTCGCGGTCGGAGTCGAGCGGGCAGCCGTCCACGTCCACCCAGCCTTTCGCCGCGCGGGGCGTGGCGGGGCAGCGGTCCACAAAGTCGGGCACGCCGTCTGAGTCGGCGTCGGCCGCGGTCGCTGCCGTTGCGGTGGTGGCAGCCGGCTCCGACGTGGTCACTTTGATTTTGGCCGAACTGTACCCGAGGTCGTAGCTGATCTTCAACAGCACTCCCACGGCTCCGTGGGAACGCATGTCGTCGGTGGCCTGCGAAAAGTCGGCGCCGATTCCGGTGAGGTACATCCCTTCCACTTCCAGCGCATAGCCCATAGGGCCCGCGGTGTGCACCACCCCCAGCGCGCCTCGCAGGCTCACTTCCTGCGACGCGAAGTCGGTGCGGCCGCCGGAGGACGTGGTGACGCTCACCGGATCGCCGTTGAGATACTTCACATCCCAGAAGGCCGCGCCCAGAGTGCCCCGGGCGTAGGGCCGGAACGACCCCGGATTCGTAAAGTGGAATTGCACGCCCACGTCCAGCGCCCACAGTTGCCAGCGCTGATCGGCGTGCTCATTGGGAAAGCTGAACTTGATCGTGGCCGTGGAACTGGTGTCGTTCAGAAAACGCTGGTAGGATCCCGATCCGGAAAACGACCAACGATTCGACAAAGGATGCAGATAGCCCAGCCGGAACAAGGTTCCCACGGCCCAGGGTTGCATCGTGGGATTGAGTCCAGGCTGAGCGAGTCCGGCGCCAAATTCCACCTGGCCCGCTCTGGGACAAGCCGGCCAGGCGAGGGCCAGGAAAGCTGCAATGAAGATCCCCCGCACGGCGCCAAGTATGGACTTTGTCTCATTGGCCGCAAGACGGAATCGGGGCGGCTTGCAGAAGGCCCAATGCGGCGCTATGATGAGGGCGGCTTGACAGCGATGAAGAAATTCCTGCTTTCGCGACCTCAACAACGATTCGTCTTCGCGCTCACAGGTGTGGTGCTGGGTGGTCTGGCACTCCTCACACCTGTCTGGGACATTGCGGATCCCGCCTCCTTTGTGGGTGGATTGCTGGTGTGGGCGGCGCTTTTGGTAATTTTCCATGGCTTCCGCAGGTCCGAGCAGTCCTCGAGACACTCCGCCTGGTTCTCCGGCGCCATCACACTCCTGATCGGCGCTCTCCTGATCAATGCCGACCTGTTTCAACGGCAGGCGCTTGTCCGAATCATCCTGGCCCTCTTTGTAATCGATGCCCTTCGCTACTTCTTTCTCTTTGTCAGAAACCGCCGGAAGGGCCAGTCCGATTGGAACCTTCTTCTGTCGGGACTGGGCAATTTCACGGTGGTGGTGTTCATCCTGATCTTCCATGGGAAGGGTCCGGAGTGGTCCCTCACGCTGTCGGCGGCCTTGCGCATCTTCGGCACCGTG
Source organism: Candidatus Zixiibacteriota bacterium (assembly GCA_036745245.1). Classification (GTDB taxonomy): domain Bacteria; phylum Zixibacteria; class MSB-5A5; order JAUVRN01; family JAUVRN01; genus DAIOGN01. The sequence goes on along the minus strand of DAIOGN010000016.1, from coordinate 11,776 downwards.
TGGAATCTGCTCACCGCAAAAACCGGCACCCTCAAGAGCGTCGCAGCGGATGTCATCCGAGGCCTGGGGATCAGCGAAGACGCGGACCTGGAAGCCTTCGCCACCAAACTGGGCAAGGAGGATGACCAGAGGAATCCCATCGATGCGGGCTGGGTGGCCACCTTCCTCGTGATTCTGTTTTTCATTCACCTGGGCCGTATGGGCCTGGATCGGTCTGCGCTGGGAATCCTCTCACCTGTGGTGGCTGTGATCGGCGACATCTTTATCGCCATGGTGGTGGCCTTCGGGATCATCGCTCCCGTGCGCGCCGTGTTTCGGAAGGTCACCGGGGTGTTCCTGATCCGGACCTGGACGTGGGTGCAGAAGGTTCCGGAAACCCAGCGACGTACGTTTAGTCTGCGCACGCTGGCGTTGGCCTGGGTCACACAACAGCTGCGACTCTCCATCAGCATCCGCAAGTCCGGCTACTCCCTGCGGGCCGCGTTTCGCAACGGCCTCAAGATCGGGCTGCCGTTTTCGGCGTTGCTTGCGGCTGTGATTCCCGTCCTGGGCATGAGCTGGTACTTCGACACGGAGAACTGGGCCTCCGGCGTGTGGGACAGTTACGCCGCGTCCAGAGTGGATGCCTGGCGCGAAGCGATGATCACGGTGTCGGGCGAAGGCACGGGGCCCCTGGCCTTTCAACTTCACCCGTCCGGCATCACCGTCCAGGAAGACTGGTCGTTCGTCGTCGTGGGAGATCCCGGTGAGGGGGACGCTTCGCAACTGGTGCTCAAGGATCAGATCCTCGCCGTAGCCGAGAAACCCGAGGTCAAATTCGTCGTCATCTCTTCCGACATCGTGTACCCCTCCGGAGCTATGAAGGACTACGAGCGCAAGTTCTTCCTGCCCTTCAAGGGTGTGCGCAAGCCGGTGTATGCCATCCCCGGCAATCATGACTGGTATGATGCCCTGGACGCTTTTGCGGCCACGTTTTACACACCCGAAGCGGCCAGGCGTGCCATGGAGGCAAGAATCCGTAGCGATCGAAAGCTCTCGAGCACCACGAGCGAAGTGATTGACGGGCTGGTGGCGCAGGCCACGTTTCTTCGAAACGCCTACCAGCTGCCCACGGGCTACCAGAACGTTCCCTTCTTCCAGATCTCGAACGACCACTTTACACTCCTGGCCATCGATACCGGGGTGCGCCGGCAGGTGGATTCACTGCAATTGGCCTGGATCCGATCGGTACTGGAAGCGTCGAAAGGAAAGTTCGTGATGGCCCTCCTGGGGCATCCCTTCTATGCCGCGGGCGAATACCAGGGGAACTTCAATCCCGATTTCGAAGCCCTTCACGAACTCCTGCGGAGCTACAAGGTTCCGCTCGTGATGGCCGGCGACACGCACGACCTCGAATACTACAGGGAGTCGCCGGCTGTCGGTGCCGTCATGCACCACTTTGTGAATGGAGGCGGAGGAGCCTACCTGAGCATGGGGGCCGCGATGGCTCCCGAAGCGGGCCGCCCCACCACGGATTGGGTCACCTACCCCGCCCGCGAGCCGTTGATGCAGAAAGTCGATTCCCTCACGCCCATGTGGAAATATCCCGCCTGGGCGTGGGTGAAGACATACAACGGCTATCCATTTTCTGCGGAGTGGCTGTCGGCTGCTTTTGATTACAACGAGGCGCCCTACTTCCAGAGTTTCATGGAAATCGTCGTGGAACAGTCCCTCCGCAGGGTCAGGCTTCTCCCGTACGGAATTCATGGACGCCTGCGCTGGAGCGATTTCGACCATGGGGGTCTGGGGATGCCGGCCTCTGCACAGGAAGAAGACTTCGCAGAATGGATCCTGCCCATGGATTCGCGTTAGTGGCGGGGCGCATGGTGCAGGACTCCCTTCCGATTCGCCTGAGTTCCCCGTAATCGGGGCCCCTTGCCCGCCGCACGGCGCGCACCTATGCTCCCCTTCGTGGCACCGCGGCGTCTTACCCCCCGGGCTTTCGTGAAGTCAGCTTCCGAACACAAGACGGGGGGAGCCTGGCTGGTGTACGGATTCGACGAATACGTAAAAGCCGAAACCGTGCGCATGGCGGCACGCGCCTTCACCGAAGGCGCCGATTCCCGGTTTGCGATCACACATCTCATCGGCGGCCAGACCGACCACCAGGAGATTCTCGACTCGGCGCTCGCCGTGCCCATGCTGTCGGAGAGAAGCGCCGTGATCGTGCACGACCTGCACAAACTCGCCTCGGCGCACAAAGCGAAACTCCCCGCGAAACTCGATTTCGTACCCGACAACTGCATGCTCATCTGCGTGGGACCCGAGGAACCCGACAAGCGCACGAAGCTGTACCAGTGGTTCACCGACACCGCCAGAGATGTGGCGTGCGATCCCCTGTCGCCCGGGCAGGCCGAGACGTTTGCGAAACGCCGGCTGGAGGAACTGGGCACGGTCGTCGAACCCGAGGCTCTGTCGCGACTTCTGGCTCTGGCCGGCACCGATACAGGCACGCTCGCGCGCGAAACCGAAAAGCTCGCCCTGTACGCGGGTGCGCGGGTGACCGCCACCGACGTGGGCGTGGTGGCAGGCGAAAACGTGGGCTGCACCACCGAAGATCTCATGGCGAGCCTGCTCCGCGGCAACGCCGCCGAGGCTCTTGCACAGTCGCGCGCGCTGCGACATGCGGGACTGGAATCCGGTTCGCTCATCGGCCGGTTGTGCGGGCATTTCTTCGATCTGCGCCGTGCGTCGACTGTGGCGTCGGGACAGAGCTGGCAATTGGCGTCCGCACTGCGCGTGCCGCGGCGGCGCGCCGAGGAATTGCTCCTCTGGCTCAAGGGTGCACGCCCGGCGGGGATCGCGTTGGCGCTCGACCACCTGGCGCGCGCCGAATCGCTCTCGAGATCAGGTCGCGCCGACTCCGACCTGGTGTGTGATCAGGCCGTCCTGGCAGTGGCGCTGGGATGCGCGGGCGCTTCGACACAAGCCACGTGAGCGCCGACCCGGACCTCGAGAGTCAGTGGCTGGCGGCCGCGCGCAATGGCGACGCGGACTCTTTTGGCAAGCTGGTGGTGGCCTACGAGGCCAGCGTGTATCGGTCGGCGTACCGCATGGTGCACGACCAGGACGAGGCCGCCGAGATCACCCAGGAGTGCATGGTGCGCGCCTGGGAAAACCTGTCGCGCTTCCGGGGCGAGGCCCCTTTCGCCGGCTGGCTCTCACGCATCGCGATTCATCTCGCGCTCAATCGACTGCGTGAGAAGAAAAAGTTCGTCCGACCCGTGGATGAGGAGAAGCACGAGTCCATGATCGATCAGGCCAGTGAGGGGCGCACCCCTCTGGCCGAGCTGCTCGACACCGAGTCGCTTTCGGCTCTCAAACAGGCCGTCTCCGAGCTGCCGGAGGAGTTCAAGGCGCCTCTCTCGCTGCGGATCTACGAGGAATACAGCTACGAAGAGATCGCGGAGGCGCTCGAACTGCCCATCGGCACGGTCATGAGCAGGCTGTTTCGCGCCCGCGAGCGCCTGGCCCGCCGGGTGCGCGAGCTGCTCGACCGGTAACATGTTGAATATGAATGGGTTATGTTATATTGCAAACTCGGAGCGCCGAACCTTCCGGAGGGAATAAACGTGCCTATGGGCAGTCGAACCCATGCGCCCCGACGGCCGCGCTCCGCACGGGTCCAAACCAACCCGGCGCGTGCCGCATAGGGGCATATGTGCAGTATGGAACAGCATAGCGAGATCCTCCCTCGGCTGGCCGCCTTCCACGACGGACAGCTGACCGCCTCCGAGCGCCTGGAGATTGAGGCGCACCTAGAGCATTGCTCCGAATGCCGGCTGCGGCTTTCGGATTGGCAATTGCTCGACCGGGCTCTGGCCACGATTCCCGTGCCGGACGCTCCGGGCCAGCTGCATTGGCGCACGCGCAAGGCTCTGGCGGAAGCCACCGGGAGCTCAGAGCGCCCACGGCGGGTGCCGACGCGTTTCTGGTACGCAGTGGCCGCGGTGTTCGTGCTGGCGTTTACGGGTGCCCTGATGTGGAAAGCCCAGGAGCCCGAGGTCCAGGTGGCCGAGAGTTTGATAACGCCGGATGAGGCTGCAAAACCGGAGACCCCGGTCGCCCAGGAGGCGCCCGCGGCCAATGCAGTTTCGCCGGATCCGTCTATGCTTGATTCGCGAGACCTGGCAGTGCAATCGCCTGCCGGCGCCGCACAGATGGATCTTACAGAGAATCCAACCGCGTCCGGGCTGGTCGGGACTGGGGATACGGGGATCCCCCAGCTGTCCGACTGGCCGGCGCGGTTGACTGATGCCGAGTGGCGTTCGCTCGACAAGCTTCGCGTCAATCTGCGCACACGCATTCCCGAATACGTGGCACCGCTGGAAGTGGCCGAGATCAATCTCATGCCTCTCTTCGACGACGCCTTCGTGGCCGTGGGCTACAAGCCCCTGGCCGATCCGCTCAATCCCGGGCACGAGGCTGCGTACTCCGACCCGGTGCTGCTCACCCCTGAGACCGCCTATCTCGTGTCGAACCTCCGGCTCGAACAGACGTCCCTGTGGGCGCGCAGCCAGGAGGAGGCCCCGTCAGCCGACGAGGTGCTTCAACTGGCGGAAATCAGCTGGCGACTGGCCAACCTCACCGCCGACCGGGACGACGTGAAGGGCGCCATCGCGGCGCACACGCTGGCCATGCAGCAACGGCCCGAATGGGCCGCGGCGGCCCGCTCCAGGATTACAGCCCTGCAGGCGCTCGACAAGCCGTAAGCTTCAACCTTCCAAGTTTCTCCACGAGTTCTGTTGAATGGGCCGATGTGGCTCTCTATACTGTGGCTTCCCGGCGGCTTCGGACCCTGATCACGCCGGACATTCGACCCGAAGGAGACCTTACCACATGACACAAGATCTGAACACCATAGCACAGGCGATGGTGGCCCCCGGAAAGGGAATTCTGGCCGCCGACGAGAGCTCGTCGACCATCGAAAAGCGCTTCAAGTCCATCAACGTCGCCAACAACGAGGAAAACCGGCGAACCTACCGCGAGATGCTCTTCACCACGGAGGGCGCCGAGAAGTTCATCAGCGGCGTGATCCTCTTCGATGAGACGCTCCGCCAGAAGACCAAAGATGGCAAGCCGTTCACGCAGGTGCTCACCGGGCTCGGCATCATCCCCGGCATCAAGGTGGACGCTGGCGCGAAGGATCTCGCCTTCCATCCCGAGGAGAAGATCACGGAAGGACTGGACGGACTGCGCGAACGCCTGGCCGAGTACGCGAAGCTGGGCGCGAAGTTCACGAAGTGGCGCGCCGTCATCACCATCGGCAAAGACATTCCGTCGGAGTTCTGCATTACCGCCAACGCCTACGCGCTGGCGCGCTATGCCGCCCTGTGCCAGGAGGCGGGCCTCGTGCCGATCGTGGAGCCCGAAGTGCTCATGGACGGCGATCATACGATCGAGCGTTGCGAAGAGGTGACTGAGCGCACGCTCAACCGGGTGTACAAAGCCCTGCACGAGCACAAAGTGCGCCTCGAGGGGACGATTCTCAAACCCAACATGGTGGTGTCGGGTAAGGATTGCAAAGTTCAGGCGAGCGTGAAGGACGTGGCCGTGGCCACCCTGCGCGTGCTCAAGCGCACCGTGCCTTCGGCCGTGCCGGGCATCGCGTTTCTTTCGGGCGGCCAGACCGACGAGCTCGCCACGGCGCACTTGTCGGCCATGAATGAACTGGGACCTCTTCCCTGGCAGCTGACGTTTTCCTACGGACGCGCCTTGCAGGCTCCTGCGCTGAAAGCCTGGGGCGGCCAGTCTTCGAACTTCAAAGCCGGCCAGAAGGCCTACTTCCACCGCGCGCGCCTGAACGGCGCGGCGCGCTTCGGCCGCTACACGGCGGCCATGGAAAAGGAAACGGCCTAGCGCTAACGGCGTTTGCGGATGATGTCGCCCGAGCTCGACGTGCGTGAATCCACGTCGGGATCGCCGAAGTAGATCACGTCCCCCGACGACGAAGCGCGAGCGTGCAGTGAGTCGGTGACGTGCAGATAGGCGTCGCCACTCGAATTGGTGTTCACTCGCGCGCGGGCGCATTCCAGGCCTTCGGCCCGGAAGTCCCCTGAGCTGTGCAGGTCAACATCCACCACGTCTGCCTCGCCCTTGTAGATACGCACGTCCCCCGAACTCGACAGCCGCGCCGAAAGCGACTCTCCGTGCCACGCATGCAGGATCAGGTCGCCCGAGCTTTCGAGTTCGACATCGAGCTCGGGGCACACGAGCGAATCACACTCCAGATCGCCCGAACTTTCCAGGGAGAAGTAGAGCCGGTCGGCCTTCCAGGTTGACATCTGCGCGTCGCCTGAAGACGACAGGATCAGATCTTCCAGCTTCGGCAGGGTGAGATGGAACTCCACCGGTTCGGTGGCCTTGAGATTCACCCTCTGCTTCGTCTGGATCCTGAGCACGCCCGAACGCACGTCGGTCTGGAAGTACTCCAGAAGATTCTCCTGGGCCACCACGTAGAGCGACACCGAATCGGCCTGCTCGAGTATGAGAGTGCCGAACGTGGCCAGCTCCACGGCATCCACGCCGCGTACCTCGCGGCGCTCTTCCTTCACGGGTCCCTCGCCGTGGATGCGGTCTTCGTCCCACCAGTCGGCGTGCGCGGCCGTTGCGGCCAGCGTCAGGACGACCATTGCGGCTCCACTACGTGCGTTCATGGTTCAGACCTTCCTGAATTTTGGTTGTCTGAACGGAGAGTACGGAGAGCCCCATCGCAGGTTGCGCCCGGAATCAGGCTCGGACCCGGGGGACGGGACGGATCTGTGATCGTGTTCGGGAGTACAACCTGAGTCGGGAATTCAAGAGGAGAAAAAATACGCCCAGGAGGAGTTGAACCCCCAACCTTCTGATCCGTAGTCAGACGCTCTATCCAATTGAGCTATGGGCGCATGTGTGTCGACGGCGAGAAATTTAGACGTTGCCGCACGGAGTGTCAACGTCTAAGCTGACCGGCTTAAACGCCACTAACATGGGAGGTTACATGAGACGCAGCACACTGGCAATCGCGGCATTGATCCTGCTTCTCGCGGCTCCTGCCTGGGCGCAGCGCGGTGCGGGATTCCACGGCTGGGGACCACGCGTGGGTGTGACGATCGATCCGGATCAGGTCCATGGAGGCGTACACTTCGACATGGGCGACCTCGCCCGCCGCCTCATGCTTCTCCCCAATGCGGAAATCGGCTTCGGCGACAATCTCACCGTGCTCACGGCCATGTTCGAAGTGGACTATCGCTTCAGAGACACCTGGGGATCGTGGAATCCCTACGTCGGCGGAGGCCTGGGACCCGTGTTTTACTGGTACGACGGCGGCGGCGACAACACGGAATTCGGGCTCACGGTGCAGGGCGGCATCGCCAAGCAGCTGGGGAGCCAGCCCGGCTTCATGTTCCTTGAAATGAAAGTGGGACTGGCGGACTCGCCCGATGTGAAATTCAGTATCGGGTGGAACTTCGGTTCGGGCGGCGGCGGCAGCTCCGGCGGCTAGAAGTCGGCGCCCAGCGAAATGTAGTGACGCGCGCTCGCGCCCCACTGATCGAGGTCGGTGGGCCAGCCCACATCCCACCGGAACACGAAGAATCCCAGGTTGGCCCGCAGGGCGAAGCCGTACCCCACCTTCAGGTCGTCCAGGGCAGAGTTCTCGCCGCGGGTCATCCACTCGAAGCCCTCGCGCTCGTACCATGCGGCGCCCGCGTCGAGGAACATCGCGCCCTGCACCTGCGAGAGGGCGAGGCCCAGCGGGAAGCGCATCGCGAAGTATTCCACCAGCGGGAAACGGAACTCGAAGTTCATAAGGCCGTACCGGTCGCCGGCGAACTGGTAGTAGTTGTAGCCCCGCAGGGGGAAGGACGACTGTGAGAAGTACAGGCTGCCGATCGTGTAGATCTCGCCCGGGCGCGACATCGTAGCGCCGATCCAGTTGGGCACGCCGCCCAGATAGTATTTTTTCGGGGACTCCCCGTCGGACACGCCGCCCGCGACCCGCACCGCGAACGTGAAGCCGTTGGCGATCTTGAGATATCGCCGGAAGTCGGCATTGAAGGCCCAGTACGACAGGCTGCGATCCGACACGTCGGCGGCGTACTCCACGGTGACGTTGCTGCGGCCGCCGTTGTTGGGTCCGGTGTAGCCCCACAGCGTGTTGTCGCGCACCCACGAGAGGCTCGCCACGGTCGCCTGGTTGTTGCTGTTCTCGTAGACGCCGAGCACGTTCGGATCGTAGTACTCGCGGTCGATGTAGATGTGCTGCGCGTTCATCTGCAGGCGTGTGAACATCGACAGGGGCAGGCGAAACGAGGCGGCGTAGCCGTACACGCGGTCTGAGAAGAGCCGGCCCCGATCGAGAATGACGCCGTTGGCGGTCTGGCCCACCAGGCGGATGTCGTTGTCCACGTAGAAGTACTTCGTGTGGAACACCCCCATGCCCCAGCCCAGTCGGCGCTTGTTGTTGTTGTAGAACAACACGATGTTGGCGTCGTCGAAGGTGTTGATGATGTCGGTGGCCAGGTAGAACTGGTGGTTGTTCATGTAGTCGGAGATCAGAAAATACGTCTGCGCCTGCAGACCCATGAACGAGTCGTAGCCCATGGCCCCCGAGACCACGTCCGGGGAGAACTTGGCGCGGTACTTCTTGATGTCGTATTCGCCGGACTCGTTCTGACCCTCCTTCTTGGCGTCCTCCACGCGCTGGGCGATCATGGCCGAATCACGTTCGGGATCGAGGATGATGGCGGAGTCGCGGTCGAGGTGCGCGCGACGCAAGTTCACTTCACCCGAATCGGCTTTGGGCTCTTCCGTCAGGAATTTGATGCTGCCGAAGTGACCGTTGTCCTGGCTTTCCACGATGGGCTTGGGCGCGGCGGCGGAATCCTCCGGCCTCGCTGCAAGCGTCTCCGTTGAGTCCTGGGCCGGCACGACGGCGGAGTCGGGCTGCACAGAGTCGGCCGGCGGAAACATCGGCAGTCCGGTGTGCATGGAGGGCGTGGAGGCGACCTGCGGTTCGGCAGGTGCGGCCTCGGCGCTCTCGGGTACTGCGGCGACGGGCTCCGCGGTGGAGTCGACCGCGGCCGCAGGCTCGACGGCCGGCTCGACCGGATCCGGGATCCCGAGCTTGCGTTTGGCCAGAGGCGTGAGCGCGAGCAGTCCGTTTTCACCGCGCGGGCGGATTTCCTCCATCAGAAAGATGTCGAAGCCCCCGTTGTTGAACGAGGAGAACACGAGCTGATCGCCGTCGGGCGACCACGAAGGCGACGAAGCGCCCGTGAGAATGTCGCTCACCGCCACGTCTTCGCCCGTCTCCAGGTTCATGACGTAGATGTTGTGGATGCCGTTGCGGTCGGAGATGTACGCGATGCGCTTGCCGTCGGGGGAGTACGAGGGTTCGCGGTCCTGACCGATGCCGCGGGTGAGCGGCTCGATTTGACCCGTGGCGACGTCCATGCGGAACAGGTGGTAGTGCCCGTAGTCGAACTCTGTGACGTTGTGTTCGAGCGATCCGTCGGTGGGCCGGTCGGAGGCGAACACCAGGTGCGTTCCGTCGGGCGACCAGGTGGGATCGTTTTCGTCGTAGAGATCGCGCGTGAGACGCGTGGTCTCGCCCGACTTCAGGTCGTACACGTACAGGTCGGCCTGGCCGTTGATCATGCCCATGTAGGCGATCTTGTCGCCGGGGCCCCACGCCGGGTTCAGAAGGCTCGTGACGCCCAGGTGCTTGCGCAGCTTCACGCGCCCCGACTCGGCGTCGACCACCACGAGGGCGTCCTTCCCCTTCGATTTGCCCACGAGGGCGATGCGGCTGCCGTCGGGCGACCAGGACAGGCCCGACACGTAGGAGTGCAGCGATTCGAAATCCCCGCCGCGATTGCCCTTGATGAGGCGCTTGAGGGTCTTGCCGTCCACCGCCGAAATGATGAACACCTGTGTGTAGTCACCGCGATCGGTGAACATGGCGATGCGGTCGCCCCGCGGGGAAAAGGCAGGCTTTTCGTTGAAATTGGAGCCCTGCTCCTCGTGCTTGGTGAGGGCCTTGCCCACTTCGCGCGCATCTTTACGCAGCGCGATTTCGGGCCAGTAATCGCGTTTCAGGTGACGGGTGAGTTCGCGGTTAAAATCGGACATCGACAGGCCGAGCGAGGCCTTCATGCCCTTCTCCACCGACAGCATGCCGCGGCTGCGCGCCAGCAGATCCGAGATTTTATCTTCGCCGTACTGGTCGGCGATGTACTGCATCGCGGCCTGGCCTTCTTTGTACACGATGAACCCGCCCGCCCATTCCAGGGGGATCCAGTAGTTGTTGACGATGGCGTCGCGCAGCACCATGTCGCCGAAATAGTCCATGCCGCCGCGCGCGGAGAACTCGGCGTACCCTTCCGCAAACCACAGCGGGAGCTGGAACAGCGCCCCCGAGGAGATGAACGAGCCGATCCCGCCGCCGTAGAGCATGTCGAAGGTGAAGGCGTGCGTGAGCTCGTGATGCAGCACGTGGCGAAAATCTTCGTACGACCCCGAAAACGGCAGCACCACGCGGTTCTTGAACGACTCGGTGAATCCGCCCACCCCTTCGGGAATCAGGCCGCCGCCGATGTTGGTCTGCTGGAAATCGTTGTGGGAATCGTACACCAGGATCGGAATCTTCGAGCGCAGCTTGTAGTTCAGCTCCCGCTCGATCTGCGGCGTGGCGCTCTCCAGTTCGTGAGCGGAGAAATCGGCGAGCTTGTAGTTGTCGCCGTAGAAGTAGATGTCGTAGTGCTTGGTGGCGATGTACGACCAGTCGAACTTCTTCCAGATCACCTTGTTCTGGCCGAACACCGGATCCTGCGCCTGGGCCGCACCCGTCCACAGGGCCAGGGCCGCCACCGCGCAGATTCGTAGTGTCGTTTTGATCATCCCAGGTTTCCGGTTCGACGCGCCCGGAGGGTGCTGCCCCCCTGCCCCGCACAACCGCTCAGACATTGTACCACGCTCCCCTGTCGCGCTTTCCCGGTCCCAGGTACTTTGATGTCCCGCGGGAGGGAAAATTCCTGCGGGAGAGGACGAAGGACCCGCCTCTGGCATACTAGTCCTCACTGGCACGTTTGTCAAAGTCGGCGTCACGCGGGGCTCCTTGGGCTGTTGCCAGAAAGGATGCAGATTCGGGGCCCGACCCCCGTGGCGGGGCTCGGGAAGGCGTTTTCGTTCAGGAATGGCACACCCGGCCTTCCCTCTACCCCGGGCACGGCCCGCGTTTTATGGTGAGCCCATGGCCACACCACGCTCGTTTGAGGTGCCTCCGGGCGAGGAAATCGTCAGCGACTCGCGCTGCTTCGTGTGCGGGCTGGCCAACCAGCATGGGCTGCAGGTGCGGTTTTTCCGTGAAGGCGATCGCAAGGCGCGCGCCACCTGCGAGCCGCACGACACCTTCATGGGCTATCATGGTCTGCTTCACGGGGGCGTGGCCGCGGCGCTTCTGGATGAGGTCATGATCAAGGCCGTTCTCGCTGCGGGTAAACTGGTGGTGACCGGCCGGATGAACATTCAGTACAAAAAGCCCGTGCCACTGGGCTCCGTGCTCTTTCTGGAGGGGGTCGTGGTGAACCGCAAGGGCCGCCTCCACCTCACGGAAGGCGTGCTCTTCCGCGAAAAGGGCGTGCCGTTGGTCACTGCGTCGGGCACGTATGTGGAGGTGCCCGAAGGCGACCGTGATCGAATGATCATGTCCCTTCGCTCCGGCTGATCCCGGGCCCCGAGCCTTCCGGCGCCCAAT
>DAIOGN010000015.1:33347-36300 GCA_036745245.1 Candidatus Zixiibacteriota bacterium | reverse complement strand
GCCCGGATCCGGCAGGTCACCAGGGAGCTCGAGCTCGACATCGTGATCACCGAGATCGGCGGCACGGTAGGCGACATCGAGGGTCTGCCCTTTCTGGAAGCCATCCGCCAGATGGGGTTGGAAGAGGGCCGCGACAACGTGATGTACGTCCACCTCACCCTGGTCCCCTACATCGGAACGGCCGACGAGTTCAAGACCAAGCCCACGCAGCACTCCGTGAAGGAACTGCGTTCCATCGGGATTCAGCCCAACGCGCTGTTGGCTCGCTGCGCCCAGCCGCTGTCGGATTCGGTGCGAGAGAAGATCGGATTGTTCTGTTCTGTGCCGGCCGAGTACGTGATCTCCGCCACGGACGTGGAAACGATTTACGAGGTGCCGCTTTGGTTCCACCAGCAGCGGCTCGATCTCCTGGTTCTGGACTTCCTGAAGCTTGAAACGCGCCCAGCAGATCTGGCCCAGTGGCAGCGCATGGTGGATCGCGCCAAGAGCCCTTCCGGCCGCGTGACCGTGGCCATTTGCGGCAAGTACGTCAACCTTAAGGACGCTTACAAATCAATCATCGAATCGTTTGTGCACGCGGGCGTGGCCAACGACGTGCGGGTAGACCTGGAGTGGGTGTCGTCGGAGAACATCCACAAGCACGGTGCCGAGAAGTACCTCAACAACGTGGACGGCCTGCTCATTCCCGGCGGCTTTGGCGAACGGGGAGTGGAAGGCAAGATCGAGGCCATCCGTTTCGTACGCGAACACCGGATTCCGTTCTTTGGTATCTGTCTTGGGCTCCAGTGCGCGGTGATCGAATACGCGCGCAACAAGTGCGGCCTGCCGGCGGCGCATTCATACGAATTCAATAATGAGGCCGAGCATCCGGTGATCCACATCATGGCCGACCAGAAGGACGTGACGCAGATGGGCGGCACCATGCGCCTGGGCGCCTACCCCGCCGTGCTGGCAGAGGGCTCACGCGTTCGCGAAGTGTATGGCAAAGACAAGATCTCTGAACGCCACCGCCATCGCTACGAAGTGAACAACAATTACCGCGACGAGCTGTCGCGTGCCGGCATGCGCCTCTCAGGACTTTCGCCCGACGGCAAACTGGTGGAGTGCATCGAACTTCCCGATCATCCGTGGTTCGTGGGTGTGCAGTACCATCCCGAACTCAAGAGCCGGCCGTTGTCGCCGCACCCGCTGTTCCGTGAGTTCGTGCGCGCCTCGGTGGAGTATCGTTGTGCTCGAGAGATCGGGATTCCCACATCCGAGCGCTCGGAGCGGTAAGTGCCGTTGGGTCGGCCATGGACTGAAGGTTCGAGGCCGATCCGGAAAGCCGGCATCGCATCCGACGTGCGAACGGTAAAGGCGAGGTCCCGGTGTCGACCGGGACCATCCGCCTAGTCTTCCCAGCGCGATTCAAGGACGTCGAATGCTACGTCAGCAGCCGCAGTCTTCGCTATTGGCCCGGTCGATGGACTCCTCAGCCGAATCCTGAAACAGAAGCTTCTGTGTAGCGTTGCCGTTGTACTTGACGCACGCTTCCACCTCGCGGTGGTTTTCAGAAGTCATCTTGATCCAAAGTTTATCGACAAAGCGAAGGTCTTCCGGCAACAGAAATGTCGGATCTGTGCGTGGATTGAATGCGCGCCAGATGCGATGGCTGGACTCGTCGTCGGCCCGTCCGATTTCTACCGAGACATTGTCGTCTATGGTCTCGTCTGGACAGAATTGAATCGACCACCCTTTTGACAGATCAACGGTGGTCGGCGCTGGCGTAAAGGTCTTGTCCGCCGCCGGCGCGATGCGACGATTGGTGGAACAGCCCAACCCTCCGACGATCACGGCCATCATAATGACTGCGTGCAGTGAGAATCTCTGAATGATCATGGGTCCTCCTGTTAAGTGCCTGGGTCCACACTATCGAATCGAGGCGGCCGGGCCAATCACCCATAGGATGGAGTTTGGATCTAGTCCCCATCCCAGGGAAGTAGTCCTCTTTTCAATCTCTCGGTCGATTGGCAGACGGCTCCCATAGGCGCTATGATCATGGGTCGAGACATGGGTGCTTATGGTAGCACTGCGCGGTCCGCGCACTCGTGCGACATGCGTGTGTGTCCATTCATCCTAACCGAAGGGAGATTGCATGACAGGAAGTTATGAGCTGAACAAGAACGACAAAGGACAACACACCTTTGTCCTCAAGGCAGGCAACGGCGAGGTCATTCTTCGCAGTGAACAGTATGAGAGCAAGGAATCCGCCGACAACGGAATCGTCTCGGTCCGGGAGAACAGTCGCCTGAATGAGCGATACGAAAGGAAGGATGCTGTCAACGGGACGTGGTACTTCAACCTGAAATCCGCGAACCACAAAGTGATCGGCACGAGCCAGATGTACAAGAGTGCAGCAGCTCGAGACACCGGTCTTGAAGCGGTCAGAACGAACGGGCCCAGTACAGCCGTAACAGCTGACGCCTGAGGTATCGGTCGAGCCGTAAGCCACCGGCGTGCCGGTGGCTATGGCTCAGCCGAGCGGTTCGAGCAGCCCACCAGCGGGCCCACAGTGGACACCGCCCACCGGCTAGCCGGCCGGAGCATGCGATGAACGCTCCCTCGCACCCCAGATCAAGAGCCACAAAATAATCGGCACTTCGCCAAAGATCATCACGAAGGTGACCTGGCCAACGGCCTCAGCGTGCTGCGGCAACAAAAGACTGACCACAGCGTCGGTCAGGTAACCTAGCCCCGCGACAAACAGCAGGAGTCCAAAGAAGCGGGGGATAAAGCCCGATCGCATGACCAGCATTCCGAAAGGGAACAGCCACAGCCCCCAGAAGATCTGTGCAACCTGCAGGGTCTTGCTGTGCAATCGGAGGAACAGATAGGACAGATGATCCAGCTCAGCCCCTGTAAATGCGGACAGGAAATCGCCTCCGCGTACAAGCACCAGCGCGGCCAGTTCGTT
>DAIOGN010000015.1:16014-33337 GCA_036745245.1 Candidatus Zixiibacteriota bacterium | reverse complement strand
GATCGTGCTGAGAAACGACATCGGAATCGAAAGCAACGCCCCCAGGACGAGCATGAGCCAGGCCAGCTTTTCGTCCACCGCCTTGAACAACCAGAAGAGCTGTAGCACCACAAAGGCCATGAGGGTGGCGCCGACCAGTTCGCTGGCGATTCCGATGCGAAAGAGCGATTCGGACGCACGGATGTTGTCCGCCGTGGCCGTGGCATCGCCACGCACGATCAGCTGGCCGGGGACATACATGATGCCAATGGGTGCGATGACCGCGACCAGCAGATACAGCAATCCCGCGATCCGGGCTCGTTTCTTGATTGAATCCATATTCACTTCCTCTGAGGCCCGGTTGCCCGGGACGATGGGAGGGATGGTTCGATTCTATCAGACTACGAGCGGCCGACCACAATAGTTGCGGCGGCTAACACCTCACCGCCGGTAGGTCGGCACCTACCGTGTCTCCGCCGCCTCCAGCGCAGCGTCGAGTTCTGCGGCCAGGCGCTCCGCGAACACCTCATTGCGCATGCAGCTGAAGTGATTGAGCATGCCCATGTGAAATGCCCTCAACAGCTCGCGCACTCGGTCGGACGGTGGGGCGATGGGCAAGGATCGGGCGTAGAGCTTACGGACAAACGGTCGCAACTGGGCTGCAATCAGACCGCACTGGGGTCCGGCAGGCTCGAACAAGTGCACGGTACGATCGTACCTTTGAATTCGGTAATGGTGCTGGGACTGGGCCTGCAACTCGTACTGCACCAGGATCTGCTCAATCATGTTCGCGTCGATGCTCGGATCCACCTGAGCGATGCGCTCCAGCAGCAGCTTCACATAAGCCGACGGATCGACCGCTCGGAGATCGGACTCTCTGACTGAAAAGGGCTGCCCGGTGCTTACCTCCAGCAGGGCTGCGTACCGCTGAATATTCTCGCGGTCGGTTCTGGCCCACAATGAGAACGCCTCGCACTCGGTCTTGGAGAGCGTCCAGTTATTCGCGTTTTGCGATGTGCGTCGCGGGCGCAGTGTCAGAGGCACAAGGGCGCGAAGCTCTCCGCCCCACCGGACGAACCGGTTCACCGGACTGCGTTGGAATCTCGCCCACAGGGCCCAGTATCCAAACCGCAGTTGGCTCTTGATGTCCATGCCCACGGGATCCACAAATGCGAGAAACGCAACGTCCTCGCCGCCGGCCCGAAGTTGCTGGGCGATTTCGTAGCCGAAGGCTCCCGCCGACGAATAGGCGAGGATGTGATAAGGCCCGTGAGGTTGCTTACGGCGGACGGCGTCGGTTAAGTGGCGAACCCAGCGCTGAAATCCTTCTGATGGATCCCGGCCCCCGGAGAGGAACGGGTCACGAAGGCCCACGATTTCGCGGGGCGTTTTCATGGCCCGAATGACTTTGTCGTAGGCGCCCAACGTGCCGCCGGCCGCGGAGACACAAAACAAGGGCATCAGGCCGGTAGCGTCTCCTCGCTTCAGCTGCACCAGTACCTGTTCACTCTGAGATGCTGACACAGGGGTCTCGCCACACCGCATTCTGTCGATTGCGTCAGCCAGGGCCGCCAGTGCCGGGAAGTCGTAGATAGTCGCGGCACCGAGTTGTTCCGGGGTGAGCCCAAGGGCTTCGCGAAGGCGGTGCGCCGCGGCGAACACGGTGAGCGACGTGCCGCCGATCTCGAAAAACGATCGGTTACGGTCGACGGCCCCGATGCCCAGGAGCTCGCCCCACACTTTTGCCACGTTTCGCTCGGTCTCCGACGCATAGTCAGCCTCCGACAAGTCTGTCGCCGGCTGGCTGTACTCCGCTGCAAGTCGGCGCCGGTCGACCTTGCCCGAGGGAGTCCGGGGGAATTCATCCACAGCAAGGATCACCGAAGGAAGCATGTAAGCCGGGAGGTGATCCCGCAGCCACGCGAACACCTCGGACATGTTAACATCAGCCGGAATCACGTGCCCCACGAGCGTGGACGCCGACATGGCGTTGGGCTGAGGAGTGACAACGCACTGGCGCACTCCTGGTGCGCGTGAAAGCAGCCGTTCCACTTCACCCAGATCCACCCTGAACCCGCGGACCTTGACGACGTTGTCGGCACGGCCGGTAAAGACGATGCTGCCGTCGTCCTGCACGCGCACGTTGTCGCTGGTGCGGTAGAGAACCTCGGGACCCCGGCCTATAACGAGTGCGGCCTCGGTGCCCTCGGGATTGCGGAAATACTCCATGAACAGGGGGGAGCCCGCGATGTACAACATCCCGGTTCCGCCCGGCGATACGGGTTCGAGTTGCTCGCTGAGAACGATCGCCTTCACATCCGATGTGATGGGTTTTCCGAGAGGCGGATCGTCGTTCGCGTGGCGTGCATCCCGGAGGTCGCACACAAGAGTGGAACTGGCCTCGCTCGAACCATAAATGGAGTAGATCTTCGTTGCGGCCGGGAAAGCAGCCACCGCACGTGAAGCGAGCGGTCCCGGAACGTGCTCTCCCATCAGCACCATCACTCGAAGCGGCGGAGCCACGAATCCGGGCAGGTCCAACGACGCCTGCAGCATCGATGGCACAACAAGCAGCCGGGTGACGCGCTCCGCAGTGAGAAGTCCCCAGAAACCCGCCAGGTCACGCAGGGCGTCGTCGGGGACAACACGTACCGCTACGCCCCGCAGCAGCGGTTCAAACAACTCGTACAGCGAGTGCGTCGTGGCCTGATACGACTTCTGTACACACACGTCGTCTGCGGAATATGGATGTTGCTCCCAGGTCCACTGCAGTCTGTGAAAGAACGACCCGTGACTGCGCACGATCATCTTGGGCGCACCGGTGGAACCGGAGGAGCAGATCACGAAGGCGGGAAGGTCCGTGTCCCCGCCTGCCCGAGGCGGAACCACTGCGTCGCCACGAAGAGCGTCCTCGAGGCGGATCGTCCTCGTGGCGGACCCGGAGGGTATCGGCGTGGCAGCGGAGTCGATCACCGCGTTGAATCGGGCGAACTCGAGTATTTCAGTAACCCGCTCGGCCGGCCAGGCGGGCGGCAGAGGCACGACGACGGTGTTGGCCTTGAGAATCCCGAGCATCGCCGCCACGTACTGGATGGAGCGCTCTGCATGCAGGCCGATGAATGCACCCGACGGGATCTGTGCCGCGTGCAGAGTGTTTGCCGCCCGGTTCGCCAGAGCGTCGAGTTCTGCGTAGGTGACAGCATTCCCCTGAAATCGGAGCGCCACATGACTCGGCGTTCGTTTCGCCTGTTCTTCGAACGCGACGTCGAATCGGAAGGGTGCGGTCACGTGGGGCTGAAGCGGGAAAGCACGAGGGACAGGTGGGGAATGGTTTCGCAGACGACCTGCGTAGTTGTGGGCAGCGTTGTCACGCTGCCCACATGCGCCTCATCCAGATGCAGTTCCCACGTGTGCCAGGCCAAGGGACTCACGCTGGGGCGCTCGCGCAACCCCTCGCCTGTGGCCTTCGCCAGCGCTTCCCGGCGGGTCCATGCCTGAAACCGGGCACGCAATCGAAATTCGGGAGGCAGCGCTTCGATCTCTGTGCCGTCGGCGTCGGTCAACGCCTGGCGTGAAAATTCATCCATGCCGATATCCGCACGAACCCGCTCCACGTCCACGCCGACCGGGCCTCCGTTTGCTACGGCTACGACTGCCACATCCTCAGCGTGTGCCAGGCTGAAGTGCGGCCGCCTGCCCATCACGTACGGCTTCCCGCGCGCCTCGGAGAGAATCTGAATCGCGTGAGGGGGTCGTCCGGTGAACGACGACAGAATCAGCCGAAGCACACCGTGGGACACAACGAATCGTCGTCGGAGTTCGGGCGTGGCAAAACGAGCGGCGCGAGCGGTCTCGCTCAGGCTCAGGAGAGTCAAAAGGGAGGCTTCGGTCGAGGGATCGCACTGGAGCGGGAAACTCCAAACCCACGCCACAGTGGCATCCGTCTTCCCGGTGAGTGAAACGCCTGTCGGACCTGCTGACGGGGCTGGAGTCAATGGCGGCGGGGGGTTCCGGGGATCAGGCTGAAGCATTCTACGGGCCATGGGCTCGACTCGGTTGCATTCGAGTATAGGCGGCACATGGCAAAACGGCAACTGGTCTGAGCCGGGCAGCGGGTCATGCCTCGTTACGCACGCGGCGAAGCCGGCCCGCAATGGCCGCGGGTCGGTCTCCCGCGGCAAACGGTTCACCGAACTTCTGCATCGACAGAGCCCGGCCCGGTGACTAGATTCCTGCCGACGTCGGGCTGGGTTTGAAGCATGGACCCGACGGAACCAATGCACCCGGGCGGCCAGACGCGCCCCCGGAAGTTCAGGGGAGGAATGATCATGGGTGACAAGGGAAGCAAAGACAAAGGCAACAAGGAAAAGAAGAAGAAGCCGCAGCATTCGCAGAAGGAAAAGAAGCAGCTGAAGCGGGAAAAGAAGAACAAGTAACAACGCGCGGCCTGACAGAATCCGGCTCACCGGATTCTGTCACGGCCTTCGCGGATTCACCGCAGCCCTGCGCACCGGGGAATTTGGCAATGCGCGCAGTGCTCACCGACTTACACGGCGTAGAACCGCCGAACACCAGGCGGCACCCAGGGGGGAGCCATGAAAGCCACACTCAGACGGATCGTGCTTTTGGCACTGTGCCTGAGCCTGTGCCTGCAGTTCGCCGTGCCGGCGCTCGCACAGAGCCAGGAGGCACCCGCGCCCGCGGACAGCGTCCTTCAGCCGGTCACCCTCATGCTCTGGAATCGACCCGTGGTTCAGATGCGGGCGACGTTTGCCGGATTGTCGCCGCAGGCCCGGGCCGAGCGCTCCGTCCTCCGCGTGGGCGCGCTGCCCCTGAGAGATACCAACTTCACCGTGGAGGCGGTCGCCACCACGATGGGAGACCGATCGGGCTACATCATCCAGGCCAACGGCCAGCTGATCTTCGGCCTGTTGCCGGAGGATCTCGACCCTGAATCGTCGCAGACCCTGGAAGAAGCCGCCGCGCAGGCAGCCTTCCAGCTATCCACTGTGCTGAAGACGCACATCACAGAGTCCCGCCCCGAGCAATTGTGGAGCGGTGCTCTGCGTTCGGCCGTGGCGACTTTGATCTTTCTGGTGCTCGCATGGCTCCTGTGGCGCCTGCGGGGCTTCTTTCTGGCGCGCCTCGGAGCCGCTGTGCACAAGCGTGGAGCCAAACTTCTCAACGTGGACGTGGGGCCGTTCTTTGCGCGGGCGGAGGCCGCGCTGGTCCGGCTCGTACTTCTAGCCGTCCTGTTCACAGCGGGCTACTTCTGGCTCTACTACGTGCTGAGCCAGTTCTACTTCTCGCAGCCCTGGGCCGAGAAACTGGGGGGCTATCTCGCGAGTCTTCTCACCAACATGGGGCTCGGCATACTGGAAGCCATACCAGACCTGGTCACGGTGCTTGCGATCTTCATCGTCACGCGCGTGTTCGTACAGATTCTGGGAAGCTTTTTCCGGGCGGTCGAAGAGGGCCAGATTGAAGTGCGGTGGGTGCAACGCGACTCCGCTCGCGCCACGCGCAAGATTTTCTCCACGATGGTCTGGCTCTTCGCCCTCACGGTGGCCTACCCATACATCCCGGGCTCGGAAACCGAGGCCTTCAAAGGCGTGAGCGTATTCGCGGGCCTCATGATCTCTCTGGGGTCCACGGGATTCATCAATCAACTCGTCAGTGGCATCGTGGTGGTGTACTCACGCGCGCTGAAAGTGGGCGACCTGGTGACGGTGGGAGACACCGTGGGCCAGGTGGTGGAGGTGGGATTCTTGTCCACCAAGGTCATCTCCCCGCGCCAGGAAGAGATCACCATCCCCAACGCGGTCCTGATCGGTAACAAGGTGACCAACTACAGCACCCTCGCGCAGGCCGAAGGAGCCATGGCCACCACGACAGTCACCATCGGCTACGACGCCCCCTGGCGACAGGTGCATGCCATGCTGCTTCTGGCAGCGTCCCGGACCGCCGGAGTGCGCAAGCAGCCCGAGCCCTTCGTGGTGCAGCGTTCGCTTTCGGATTTCTACGTGGAGTATGAGTTGCGCTTCAGGCTGGAGAAGCCGGACGAACGTTTTGCGGTGACGTCACGGCTGCACGCCGAAATTCAAGACGCGTTCAACGAGTCGGGTGTGCAGATCATGTCGCCCCACTTCGAAGGCCAGCCTTCCGATCCGGTCGTGGTGCCGAAGTCGAAGTGGTTCGCCACCCCCGCAAGAACGCAGGGCTCTAGTAGCGCGTCTTCCTGAACACCCAGACGCCGGTGCTCACCAGCACCAGGCTGATGGCGGCCAGGGCGGCCACGTGAGGCCACAGGTCGGGAAAGTCGGCGCCGCGGATGATGATACCGCGGGAGATCGCGATAAAGTGCGTGGCGGGCAGTACCTGCGCAAACACCTGAAGCACATCGGGTAAAGACGACAGCGGGAAGATGTAGCCCGACAAAAGTATCGACGGCAAGAGCACCATCTGCGCCATCTGGATCGCCTCCATCTGCGTACGCGCCTTCGCCGAAATTACCAGGCCGATGGACAGTAGTGCGGTGAGGTACAAGACGGACAGGCCGGCCAGCAGCAGAATGCTGCCGTTCACGGGCACCTGGAACACCACGTTCATCAAAACGAGCACCAGGGCCAGCTGCACAAAGGCCAGCCCCAGGTAGGGGGCAAGTTTCCCAATCATCATTGCCGTGGGCGATACCGGCGTCACCATGAGCTGCTCCAGGGTGCCCCGTTCGCGCTCGCGCACCACGGCGAATGCCGAAAGCAGGGTTCCCGAAAAGGTGAGCAGGATCGCGATGAGACCGGGAATCAGCAGATTGGCACTGCGCGAATCGGGGTTGAAGAGCATGCGCGGGCGGGCTTCCACGGGAAGCGACTTCAGCCCCAGCCGCGAGGTAAGCTCGCGCAACGATTGGCTCAACGCCACGCCGTCGGCGGCTCCGAGCGATTGGGAGGCGATGGACGATTCCGACCCGTCGATGAGCACCGAGAACTGGGCCGTCTGCCCGCGCAGCCGACGTTCTTCGTAATCCGGCGGCACTTCAATGCCCACCGACGCCCCTCCGGCTACGATCTCCTCACGCAGCGCGTCGCGTGAGTCCACATAGCGGACGATTCGGAAGAAACTCGTGGCTTCGAACCGATCAAGCAGGTCGCGGCTGGCCTGACTGCGATCGAAATCCACCACCACCGTGGGCACGTGCCGCACGTTCGTGTCGATCGAGCCGAACAAAACCAGCTGAAATACCGGAATGAACAGGGCCAGGCGCAGCGTGGCGCCGTCGCGAAACATGTGCAGCGTCTCCTTGCGGAACACCGCGACGATGGACC
Source organism: Candidatus Zixiibacteriota bacterium (assembly GCA_036745245.1). Taxonomy (GTDB): domain Bacteria; phylum Zixibacteria; class MSB-5A5; order JAUVRN01; family JAUVRN01; genus DAIOGN01. The sequence goes on along the minus strand of DAIOGN010000015.1, from coordinate 26,033 downwards.
TCATGACGCCGCACCCCGCTCCCGGGCGGCTTCGCGTCGGGTGAGCAGCACAAACACATCTTCGAGCGACGGCAAGAGCGGCCGCAAACCCGTGATGGTGCTGGCGGTGCTCAGGTCGGCGCGTACCTGATCATCGGACACCTGGTCGGACAAGAGCACGTGCAGCGTGTTGCCGAAGATCGTGACTTCGTCTACATAGGGAAGCTCGTGCGCCCGGCGAAGGGCCCGCGCTACACCGTGCTCACACTCCACTTCGATCCGGCGCCGGCCCGGCGGAGTGACGTCCGACCGACGCAGAAGCTCTTCGGGCTCACCGGTCACCAGTAGCTGCGACATGTACAGATAGGCCACACGCCCGCAGCGCTCGGCTTCGTCCATGTAGTGTGTGGACACCAGAAGCGTGACCCCTTCGGCCGCCAGGTGAAAGAGCAGATTCCAGAGGTCGCGGCGCGCCACGGGATCAATGCCGGCCGTGGGCTCATCGAGAAAGAGCACGCGTGGCTCGTGCATGATGGCTGCGGCCAGGGACAGCCGCTGTTTCCAGCCACCGGAGAGATGGCCCGCACGCCGGTCGCGGTACGCGTGGGCGCCCGTAAGCTCCAGGGCGAATTCCCGCCGCTTCCGGGCAAAGTCACCGGCCAGACCGTACGCCGCGGCGAAGAAGTCGAGGTTTTCCTCCACCGTGAGGTCCTCGTACAGGGAAAAGCGCTGTGGCATGTAGCCGATGCGGTGGCGTAGCGTTTTCGCCTCGCGGATCACGTCGAGGTCATCCACGGTGGCGGTCCCTGACGAGGGACGCAGGAGCCCGCACAAAACTCGGATCAGTGTGGACTTGCCGGAGCCGTTGGGGCCCAGCAACCCGAAGATGGTGCCGCGTGGAATGGAGAGCGTTACATCGTGAAGCGCCCGCACCGGGCCGAAGTCATGAGTGACACCCTGGGCCTGGATGCCCCAGGCATCCTTGTCGCCCGGGGGATTCAATCGGCCGAAGCTCCCGCGGCGGCCGCTTCCTCAAGGATGACCGTGGCCGCCATGCCGGGCTTGAGTTCCGGCGCACTCTCGAGTACGAACTTCACAGCAAACACCTGGTCTTCACGCAGATCACGAGTTTGCACGTTGCGGGGTGTGTACTCCGCGTACTCGCGAATGTCGGAGACATGACCCGGAAAGTCGCGATCCGGAAACGTGTCGATCCGGCAGTTGGCCTTCTGGCCTACCTGCACGCGGCCGAGCGACGTCTCCGGCACATAGAAGCGCACCCAGAGTTGTTCGGGCTCCAGGATCAGAGCCACCGGCGTGTTGGCTGCCACGATGTCGCCCGGTCGCAGATCCAGCGCCTCCACGAGGCCCCGGGCGGGGGATTCTATATTGGTCTCTGTGAGCTGTTCCTGGAGATAGGCCAGCCTGTATTCGGCCTCCTGAAGCCGTGAGCGCGCGATCCGCTCATCTTCACTGCGACTGCCGCGCTGGAGTTCTTCGTAGGATTCCTTTGCCGATGCCGCCGCCGCGGACGCGTCGTCGTATTCCTTCTTGGAGGCGAGGTTCTGGCCGAGCAGCCCCTCGATTCGCGCCCGATCTTTTTCGGCCCGTTCCCACGCGATTCGCGCCCGGTTGATCTCCTCGCGGCGCGGCCCCGTGACCACCCGGTCGAGAGCGGCGCGAGCCTCCTCCACGCGCGCTTCCTGCTCATTCACCTGCGGTTCGAAGAGCGAGCCGGACAGGCGTACCAGCACCTGGCCCGTAACGACTGAGTCCCCTTCTTCCACCAGCACTTCCGACACACGCCCACCCACGAGGGGTCCCACGCGGATCTGGCGTGCTTCTATGGTGCCGTAAAATTCAAGAGGTGAGTAGCCGGGTCCCTGCAGCGAAAACCACACGGCCGCCGCCACCACGATGACGACAGCCACCACAACCAGGCGCTTCACAACCGCCCCCGCGCCTGAGCCCTACGCGTCGAGGTTCTTGACGTAGCGGGCGTTGTCCTCGATGAATTTGCGCCTGGGTTCCACCTGGTCGCCCATGAGAATGGTAAAGATGTGGTCGGCCTCGGCGGCGTCTTCGAGATCCACCTGAAGCAGCGTGCGCTTCTCGGGATCCATCGTGGTGGTCCAGAGTTGCTCGGGATTCATTTCGCCCAGGCCCTTGTAGCGCTGGATGCCCACGCCCTGTTTGCCCATCTGGTCGAGCACGCGGTCACGCTCCGCATCGGAATAGGCATAGGTCTCGCGATTCCCCTTCTTCAGGCGGAAGAGGGGCGGCTGCGCGATAAAGAGCGAACCCTGCTCCAGCAGCCCGCGCATGTGGCGGAAGAAAAACGTGAGCAGAAGCGTGCGGATGTGCGCGCCGTCCACGTCGGCGTCGGTCATGATGATCACCTTGCCGTAGCGCGTCTTGGTGGCGTCGAATTCCTCTGCGCCGAAGCCCGTGCCCAGGGCCGTGATGATGATGCGGATTTCCTGGTGCGACAGGATCTTGTCGATCCGGGCCTTTTCCACGTTGAGGATCTTGCCTCGAATGGGCAAAATGGCCTGAAAGCGGCGGTCGCGCGCCTGCTTGGCGTTGCCGCCGGCCGAGTCGCCTTCCACGATGAACAGCTCGCACAGGGCCGGATCGGTGAGCGAGCAGTCGGCCAATTTCCCCGGCAGCGAGGAGTTCTCAAGAGCCGATTTGCGCCGCGTCAGCTCGCGTGCCTTGCGTGCCGCCTCGCGCGAGCGCGCGGCCGAGGAGCACTTCTCCACGATCTTGCGGGCGATCGGCGGGTTCTCTTCGAGGAACGAGCCCAGCTTGTCGTTGAGCACGGTCTCGACAATCCCCTTGGTTTCGGAATTGCCCAGCTTGGTTTTGGTCTGGCCTTCGAACTGCGGATCGGGCACGCGCACCGACAACACCGCGGTGAGCCCTTCGCGCACGTCTTCGCCCGTAAGCTGGAAGTCGGCCTTCTTCAGCAGGTCGTTCTTGCGCGCGTAGTTGCTGATGGTGCGCGTGATGGCGGTTTTGAAACCGATCAGGTGGCTGCCGCCTTCGATGGTGTTGATGTTGTTCACGTAGGAGAAGATGTTCTCCACGTACGAGTCGTTGTATTGAAGGGCGATGTCCACCTCGGTATTCTCGGAGGAGCCCTGGAAGTGCAGCACCTTGGGGTGAACGGGCGTCTTGTTTTCGTTGAGATACTCCACGAACGATTTCACGCCGCCCTTGTACAGGAACTCCGCCTCGCGCTTTTCCTTGCGCTTGTCGGTGAGCGTGATGCGCAGGCCCGCATTCAGGAAGGCCAGTTCGCGCAGCCTGGAGGCCAGCACGTCGAAAGAGAACACGATCTGGGAGAAGATCTCGTTGTCGGGCAAAAACGTAGTGCGCGTGCCGCTCTTCTTGCGATTGCCGATCTTTTTCACCGGCGCCTCTGGCGCGCCGCGCAAATACCGCTGAAAGTACACATCGCCATCGCGGGCCACTTCCACCTCGCACCACTCGGAGAGCGCATTCACCACCGACACACCCACGCCGTGCAATCCGCCTGAAACTTTGTAGGTGCCGTGGTCGAACTTGCCACCCGCGTGCAGGATGGTCATCACCACCTGCAGGGCCGACACCTTCATCTCGGCATGCGTGTCCACGGGGATGCCGCGGCCATTGTCTTCCACGCGCACCGAGTTGTTCTCGCCGATCTCGACTGAGATCTCGGTGCAATGCCCCGCCAGGGCCTCGTCCACCGAATTGTCGACCACCTCATACACGAGGTGGTGCAGGCCGCGCTGCGACACGTCGCCGATGTACATGGCCGGACGCTTGCGAACGGCCTCCAGTCCCTTGAGGACCTGGATTTTGGAGGCGTCGTACTTGTCCTTGGAGTCAACGGCCACGTTCTTGTCGAGAACTTCCTGCATGTCTTACGCGCCTTTCCTGCGAGTGGTCGCTACGAAATAGAGATCTTTCACCACCCGGCTCCCCAGCACACTGTTGAGCCGGTCGATCATCTCCTGCCGCGTGAGCGAGAGCTGGTGGCGCCACGTGGAATCGGGCACCACCACCGTGAGAACGCCGCCGTCCAGCGATTCAGCGGCCGCTTTAGATGCTACCTGCGCACCCACGGCCTCGTTCCAGGCCGCAAGCACACGTCCTGCGTCGATCTTTCGCGTGATACCCAGGCTCTTGATCCTGCGCTCGAGCGCAAATTTCAACAGCTCAGGCTTACTCAAGGGCCCCCCTGCCCGGACGCCGCGAAACCAGCTGCATCTCGTGGCGATGTAAACATGGAGTCACCCCGAAATCTATCCCATTTGGGGCTTCACGCAAGCGAAAAGTGGTGGTTAACCCATTATTAGGGAATAGTTTACACGCACGAACAAGAGGATCCGAGCGGAGCAGGCAATTGCATCCGCGAATGCGAGCGCCCAGCGCTTGAGAAACACCTGATGCGGCCGGACGACCGGCGGGAATTCAGTCTACTTCTGCCAGTAGATGTAACGCTGAATATCGATGTTGTACTTGTGCGGATCCACCATCTGCTTCACGGAACGCAGGAATTTTCCGGTCTTGGCATCCTTGCGGGTGAGATCCACGATCTCGACGATGTCCTTTTCGCCGTGTTCGTCGGCAAACACGCGCACCTTGGGGCGCAGGAGGTCGTCGGGATTGTTGCGGTACACCACGCCCAGCTCCTTGGTGTCCAGAAGCAGGAGCGTGCCAATGGGATACACGCCGATGGCGTTGATGAAGAGCTTCAATAGGAACGTGTCGTAGCCCGTGCCGGCGCGCATCACCATCTTGCGCAGCACTTCGTCGGGGCCCATGGGCTTCTTGATGTACACGCGCCCGGAGGTCATGGCGTCGAAGGAGTCGGCGATGGAGCAGATACGCGAGAACAGGTCGGGCTTGCGCATCTTCACCACTTTGGGATAGCCGGATCCGTCCAGCCCCAGGTGATGCTCGAAGGCCACCGAAATGGCGCGTGCCAGTCCGCGGTCGTACAGGCGCCGCATGGACAAAAGCGTCTTGGCGCCCAGCACAGGGTGCTGCCGCATCTGCCGCCAGTCGAGCTCGTTGTATTCGTCGGGCTTGTTGATGAGTTCCAGGGGCAGCTTCACCTTGCCGATGTCGTGGAACAGGCAGGCGAATCCCAGTTCCGACAGCTGCGTGCGATCGAGGCCCAGCCGCACGCCGATGGTAATTCCGTAAACGCACACGTTCACGCAGTGTGCGTACGTGTATTCGTCGAAGGTATGGATGGTGGAGAGTTCCAGAAGGGCCTGCTCGTCGTCCACCACGCGGTCCACGAGATTGTGCACTACGCGCTTGGCCTGGGCGAAGTTCACCTCCTGGCCCGCGCGCGAACGCTGCATGATCTCCTCCACCAGGCCCACGGCGCGGAAGAAGGTGCGCTTGGCCACGTGTCCCGAGTCCTGTGGTTCGATTTTCTCGTGATCGTCGGGCACGTACACCTGCACGGTGATCCCCTGACAGTCGGACTCTTCGAGGCGCTTGCGAAGCTCGTCGATGCCCTGCCCCTTGCGCACTTCCACGCCCATGAAGGCGAACACGAACGCGTCGAACTCCTCGCCCGTGGCCTGCGATGAGATGGCGATCGCCCCCACGCCGCGGCGGGTCATTTCGTCCATGACGAACCGGCCGCCACCGTACGTCTCCGCCTGGAACTTCACGCGCAGGCGGTTGAAGAAGAGATAGTCGCCGCGTACTTCGAGGAGGAGGTCACCGTGCTCGGCCTGGGCTTCCTTAAGCGTTTTTCGCGCACGCGTGGCCGGCTTGAGGTAGCCTTCGTTGTTGCGGTCGTACACGGTGGCCGTCTTCATGACCACGAAGAACTGATGCACCAGGTCGGCTGCGAGAGGCGGCGCCGAGACGGAGGTGGTCTTCGTTTCCATCTAGGATTCGGTCCCCCGGGCCCCGTGCTGCTTGCGATGGAGTGCTTTCGTGGCGGCGTCGCGTACGCGTTCGTTTTTGTCCTTCGACAGCTTTTCGAGATACGCGGACGCAGCTTCGCCGCCGGCTTCGCCGAGAGCCGTGACGGCCAGGGCGCGCAGTCTCAGCCGGGCGGACGACTGAAACAGGGAGAACCCTGAGATCAGTTTCTGGAACGTGGGCATGGCGCCGTCTCCCTGAATCCTGGCGAGGGCCACCAGCCATTCCTTTTGTTCGGTGGGCTCGCGCTGCTGGAACGACTTGTTTAATACGCGCTGGGCGGCCAGGGCCGCGGTCTCCTCATCCCGTCGCGCCGCCAGTGCACGCAGCGTGAGCAGACGCAGTTCCACGGAGGCGTCGTCCAGCGCCTGGCGCAGCGTGCGGTTGGCCAGTTCGGGATCCATGCGCACCAGGGCCTCGATGACTTCCCGCCGCACGCGCTCGTCGGCGTGTTGAACGGCCTTTTCGAGATACTGGCAGGCGCGCGCGCCGCCGATATTGCCCAGCACCAGCGCAACGTTGCGCACCACGTACCAGCGCTTGTCGAACATGCCGTTGCCGATTGTGTCGAGGCGGTCGGCGCCCCGCTCGGCCAACAGGTCGCAGGCCATCTTGCGTGCCGCGAAATGTTCGAGGTCCCCGAGGGACGTCACCAGGTGGGGCAGCATCTCGAGGGGCAGTCCGGTGAGGAGCGCCTGGCAGGCCCGAATGTCACAGCCGGGATTGGCGTTGAGAGCCTGTGTGATGCGGCTCATCCGCACCTTGTCGGCCGTGCGAAGGCGCGACTGCGACAGCCTCTTGGCGCGGGCGGGCGAATGGTCCTTCTCCACGTCCTCGAGTTCGCAGATGCCTTCGTAGATCTTGACGGCCGAGCCGAAGTCGGCCTGTTCGATGAAGCGGTCGTACAGGTTGTCCACGAGATTGCACGACTCGCCGAACGCCGGCACCTCGTCTTCGCCGATCAGGATTTCAAACACGATGCTGATCGTGGACGTGGCCGGATCGAACTGTGTGGCTTCGCGCAGGTAGGTGTCCACCTGGGAGAGGTCGTCGGACAGGTCGGCCAGATCGTCGATGATGTTGGTGACATCCACCGTGTCGAGCGGACGAGATTTCGCACTCGGCGCTCCACCTACGGCCCCCTCGATCCCGCCGCTGACGGCGTTGGCCAGATCGACGGGTCCACTTTCATCCAGCACCAGCGAGCCGTAGTTGATGCCAGCGGCGGCATCGTCCACTTCGTTGACTTCCTTGGACGCACGGGACAGAAGTTTCTGTTCCACCGCGTCGTAGTCCACAGCCTCGAGTTCGCTGATGGCCTCGTAACGAATGTGCGTGAACGAAGATTCCCAGAGAAGCGTGACCAGGTCGTCATCGCCACCGCGTTCCGAGATGACCTTCTTGATGACGTTGAGGAAGGCCTCGAGTTCATGCAGTTCCAGGCCGGCATGGAACGACAGCTTCTGCACGCCGTCGCGGGTGAGCGTGGAGATGAAGTTGTCGTCGCCGCCCGTTTCTTCGTGTACGGTGTTCCCTTCGTGTACGAACTGGTCGCCCCGCACCGTGAGCGTCAGAGCCCCGTGCGCCTCGAGGTAAGCGGTCAGCTTCTCGTGGAGATGAAGTCGGAATTCACCCGGCAGTGGATTGGTCGTGGGATAGAGAAGGATGGTCTTGACGGCCTTGTACAAATAGCCGACCAACTCCCGCACGGCTGCGGTCTGTGGTGTCTGCGCGGATGCACCAGCTGTGGGTTCGGCCAAGAATCTGATCTCCAACTTCGTGTCTGATAAGGGTATCGGAAGACCAGCGGATGCCCTTTAAGCCGCTCGTTCAATGAAGGCGGGGTTCGGCGTATCCCGCGGCGCCGGTTCACAGGAAGCCCCAAAGAGCTTTGGGCGGAAGCAGGGGGCGGCTATATTCGCCCTTTCCCAGAGCGGGCCTGCTCAGGCTCCGCAGCGATGATGACGGAAAACGCGAATCGTACACATCTGACTTTACATATGGCGCTCTCGAGATCCGCCCGGACTTCTGGATGACCCCCTCAGCAACCATCGAACGGGACCTGATCAAGGACAAAATCGCCCAGGCCCATGCCGCCCTCAAGCGCGAGGGGATCGACGTGTGGCTGGTGTTCCTGCAGGAAACGTCGGTGTATCGCGAGCCGGTACTCGACTACCTGATCGGGCAGGAGGTCACCTGGCAATCGGCGTTCCTGTACACGGCAGCCGGCGAGTCTGTGGCCGTGGTGGGCAACTTCGATGTCGAGTCGTTTCAAGCGCGCGGATGTTTCGATCGTGTCGTGGGCTACACCCAATCGGTGGCGCCGCCGCTCACAAATGAACTCCGCCGCCTGCGGCCGTCGAGGCTGGCTCTCAACTATGCGGCCGATGATCCCACGGCCGACGGACTCACGCACGGACTGTACCTTGTGCTCAAAGACATTCTTCACGGGGCCGGAGTGCGGGACGGTGTGGTGTCCTCGCAGCCCCTGGTGCGCTCGGTACGCGGCTGCAAGACCCGCGATGAACTGGCGCGCCTGGAAACGGCGGTGCGACGCACCGAATCGGCGTTCGACACCCTGTGCAATGAACGCTTGATCGGGCAAAGCGAACTCCAGATCGCCGCGCGCCTGGCCGAGCTGGCGGAGCGCGCCGAGTGCGGACTGGCGTTCGCTTCCATTGTGAATTCTGGCACGAAATCAGCCGTGGGACACACGCATCCCACCGAAGCGAAGTTCGAGGCCGGCGATCTGTTGCACCTCGACTTCGGCTTTCGCTATCGCGACTATTGCGCCGACCTTCAGCGCTGTGTGTACGCCTTGAAGCCCGGCGAATCGGCGGCGCCTCCCGAACTGACGCGCGCCTTCTCGGCGGTGGCCGACTGCATTCAGGATGCCTACGGCCGGCTGAAGGCCGGCGTGATGGGTGTCGAAGTCGACAGCGCCGCGCGCGACTTCATTCTTGGGCGGGGGTACCCCGAGTACCAGCACGCCCTGGGGCACCAGCTCGGGCGTGCGGTTCACGACGGCGGTGCCCTTCTCGGGCCCCTGTGGCCACGCTATGGAAACTCACCGCGCTGGCCCGTAGAGGTGGGTCAGGTGTTCACGCTCGAACTGGAGGCTGAAGTTCCGGGCACAGGCTACGCCTCTCTGGAGGAAGATGTGGTGATCACGCCGGACGGAACGCGCTGGTTGTCCCGCCCGCAGCGCACCCCCATTCTGCTGGGTGGATGAGTTCCAGGCCCGCAACAGACTCCCGGATTCTCTTCGTCTACGACCGTGTGCTGTCGAGTTTCATGGCACGCGATTGGGACATCATTTCGCGCACGTGGCCGAGGTCGTCGCTCTTCCGCTGGCGCGGATGGCACGACGCCCCCCGGTTGGGTCATGAGGCCGCGCGATCGGATCTGATCTTCTGCTGGTTCGGCGCGGCGCATGCGATCGCCTCGGTGTTCTTGACCTTTGGGCGGCAGCCGCTGGTGGTTGTGGCCGGTGGTTGGGATGTAGCGCGCCTCCCCGACATCCACTATGGCACACACACGTCGTGGTGGAGACATCATGTGTCGCGGTTTCTCTTCGCGCAGGCGGCCCGGGTGCTGGCGGTGTCCGAATTCACGCGGGGTGAAGCGATTCGTCACGCACAAGTCGCGCCGGAGAAGGTCGCCACTGTGTTTCACGGGTTCGACCCGGCGGAGTGGCCTTTCCCCGCAGGCCCACGTCCCCTGGATGTAGTCACCGTGTCTGGCACACATTCGCTCGTCAAGGGGATCGATCTGGTGATCGACACGGCGGCCCGCATGCCCGACCTTCGCTTTGAAGTGGTGGGCCCCAGCCCGGGCGATGAACTGAAGTCGTACATGGAGTCCCTTCCCGTAAACCTCACGTTCACGGGGCGCCTGTCGGGTGAGGCGTATCGTGTGAAGCTGCAATCCGCCAAAGTGTGCTTTCAGCCCTCGCGCCAGGAGAGCTTCGGCTGCGCTGTGGCCGAAGCCATGCTGAGCGGCTGCGTGCCGGTGGTATCGAATCGGGGCGCGTTGGGCGAGGTGCTGGGCGCCGACGGCGTCCTGGTGGACCGCATGCTCCCACAGGAATTCGAGCGCGG
>DAIOGN010000015.1:0-16004 GCA_036745245.1 Candidatus Zixiibacteriota bacterium | reverse complement strand
GCCCTGGCGTCAGGCGACGCGGAACGGGCGCGCGTGCGCACCCGGATCGTTTCGCATTTTCATATCGAAACCTTCACGTCCCGGCTGCTCGGGTCGATTCGCGAGGCTTTGTAAGCCGTGACCGACTGGCGACTCCTTGCGCTCCTGCCGGGCCTGGCCCTGGCCGCGTGGCTTCTCACGCTTCTCTCCGAGCGGCTTGCCGTTGTGTTTCACCTGGTGGACGCACCGGGTGGACCGCTGAAGATTCACGAGCGCGCCACGCCGCGCTTCGGCGGCTTTGCCGTGATCGCGTCTTTGTGGCTGGCGTTTCTCGCAGGGCATGCGACCGGTGTGATGACCTTCACCACCGCGCAGCTGGCCGTGGCGAGCCTTCTGTTCGCACTGGGCACCTGGGACGACTTCGCGCCGCGAAGCGCGCTGGCGCGGCTCTTGCTGCAGGTGATGATCTTCGCGATTGCGTGGAACCTCGGAGTGCGCGTGACGCCGAGCGGCACCGGCTGGCTCGATCTCGGGTTGTCACTGGTACTTTTCATCGTGGTGATCAACGCGGTCAATTTCTACGACGGCATGGACGGTCTGCTGGCGCTGGGCGCCCTGTGCGCGCTGGCGGTCTGGTCGGCTGTGGCGGCGGAGCTGTACATGGCGTGGCTTCCGGCTGCGCAGTGTGCCGCCGTGCTGGCGGGCTTTTTGCCGCGTAATTGGCAGCCGGCTCGCACGTTTCTGGGCGACAGCGGCAGCCTGGTGGTGGGCTATCTCTTCTATCTGGTCTTCACCGCACCGGGTGGCTCCACCTGGTGGCCCGGGTTCTGGGTGTGTGCCGTCCCGGTGTGCGACGCAGTGGCCGCCACACTCGACCGTCTGCAGCGTCATGGCAACGTGTTCGAAGGCGATCGGGATCACGTGTACGATATACTTGGGCGCTTCGGGCTTTCGGCTTCTCAAGTGTCGCTCATTCTCGGGTTGCTCGCCGCGATCACGGCGCGCGGCACGCAATTCGTGGTGGGCGCTCCCGTGGCCGAAAGTGCGGTGATCACAGTGGCCCTTTACTTTCTGCTCACGCTCGGCATTCTACTCCTGCGCCGCCGCTTCCGTCTCGGGAACGGCGAGCGTCACGGAGTGTAGGAGGGACCTGTCCATGACAACATCAGGGTTGTTCACCGATCCAGTGTGCGGCATGACCGTGAAGCCGGAGAGCCCGCACCCTCCGGCTCGCGCCCCCTGGATGTGGTCACTGTGTCGGGCACAGATGCGCTCGAAAAGGGGATCGATCTGGTGATCGACAAGGCGGCCCGCAGTACGGCAGACTAGTTCTGGTCTCTATGGGTCTGGCGAGTGCTGAATACTATTCTCCAGCCTTGAAGAAAATTCTCAATACGGGTCCAGGCAGCCGGTGGGAATCAGTCCTTAACCATCTATGAGTCAACGGGTAGAGTATCGAATCTGTCCAGGCATGTGTTTTGATTGAGAGGCCTCGACCGTTCAGTAGTAGCATAGCCCTTTCTTCTAGCGAGGAGTGAAAAGAAATGAAGCAATCCATGGTCTGGGTGGCAGCCCTTACGGCATTGGCGGCCGTCGCCGCCTGTGGACAAAGCAAACAAGAATCTCAAAGTCCGCCTTCAACCCAGCAGTCGGATACCGAGCCAAGGACAGTCCAAGCCACCAAAGGACACACTCATTCCAAGACAGAAATGCACGGCGGCACATCGGCCATGACTCAGGCGCATCACTTTGAGGTGGTGTATCTCGCGGACGGTATCCGACTTTATGTCTATGATAGCGCACAGGAGCCTGTTTCCACCGGCAGCATCGAGGGAGAAGTCAGGCTTCAGTACGCAGATGGCGAAGTTAAACCCATGGCTCTGACCCATGTGCCGGCGGAGGAAATCAAGGTGGGCATGATGTCGCTCACGGCAAGGGATTATCTGTTCGCCAGGATCGACCTCTCCAAGTCCGCACCGAGCTCATTTGACGTGAGATTCGCTCTTACCAATCTACCGGGACGGGGCGAAGCCCAGGCGGAGTTTATGCGGTCGTTTGACGGCCTGACCGAGCACCCCTATATGTGCCCTATGCACGCCGATGTCTGGGGAGAGTCGGCCGAGTCTGAGTGCCCCCTTTGTGGCATGCATACAGACATGATGCGTCCCACCAAGCCCTAGAGAAAAACAACCAGAGCCTGGAATCGGCTCGTATCAGCGGAGACTCAAGAAATGCCGATTGGCCTGGACCCCGTCTGTGGCATGAACGTCAAGGCGGAGAGTCCGCACCGGTTCACGCACGACGGAATCGAATACCTGTTTTGCAGTGCTGGTTGTCGCACGAAATTCGCGGCCGATCCGAGTCGTTTTCTCTCTACCGCCCCGACGGCGACAGCGACACCGACGCTGGTTTCGCAAACGCCGGACCCGCTGGCGATTCATACTTGTCCCATGCATCCGGAGGTTCACCAGATGGGGCCGGGCAACTGCCCGAAATGCGGCATGGCGCTGGAGCCTTCCGGCGTTCCGATAAGCGCTGCAAAAGCCGAGTGGGTGTGCCCCATGCACCCCGAAGTGGTCTCCGCGGAGCCGGGCAACTGCCCGAAATGTGGCATGGCCCTGGAGCCGCGGTTTGTCGCCATGGATGAGGCTGAAAACCCCGAACTGGTAGACATGCGCCGCCGGTTCTGGATCAGCGTCGGGCTTACGCTGCCGATGGTGGCACTGGCCATGGCCGAAATGATACCCGGTCGGCCTCTGGCCAGCCTGGTCTCGCCCGCCCTCAGGCCATGGCTGGAATTGCTGCTCGCGACCCCGGTGATCTTGTGGGGCGGATGGCCGTTTTTCGTGAGGGCATGGCAGTCCGTCGTGAACCGCAGTCTGAACATGTTCACGCTGATCGGGCTGGGCGTGGGCGTGGCCTACGTGTACAGCCTGGTGGCGACCTTGGGATCCGATCTCTTCCCGGCCACATTTCGGGGCATCCACGGCGAAGTGGCTCAGTACTTCGAGGCGGCCTCCGTCATTACCACGCTGGTACTTCTGGGCCAGGTTCTGGAGTTGCGAGCCCGCAGTCAGACGGGAGCCGCCATCCGGGCCCTTTTGGGCCTGGCACCCAATACGGCGCTGCGCATTCGCGCCGACGGCCGCGAAGAGGAAGTCCCGATCGCTCACCTTCACGTGGGCGACCGCCTTCGCATTCGACCCGGCGAAAAGGTGCCCGTGGATGGAGTGGTGGTTGACGGGTCGAGTTCAGTGGATGAGTCGATGCTCACAGGCGAGCCGATTCCAGTGGCCAAATCCCGCGGCGACCATGTAACGGGCGCCACCGTCAACGGCACCGGATCGCTGGTTATGCAGGCCGAGCGCGTGGGCGCAGACACTCTGCTCTCGCAAATCGTGCACATGGTGGCTGAGGCTCAGCGCACCCGGGCGCCCATTCAGAAGCTTGCGGACCTCGTGGCGTCTTACTTCGTGCCCGCGGTGATGGCCATCGCTGTCATTACGTTCGTGGCCTGGAGTTGGCTGGGGCCTGAACCGCGCCTGGCCTACGCCCTGGTCAATGCCGTAGCCGTGCTGATCATCGCCTGCCCGTGCGCGCTGGGACTGGCCACGCCCATGTCGATCATGGTGGCCATGGGCAAAGCGGCACGACTCGGCGTGCTGTTCAGAAATGCAGAAGCCATCGAGATCCTGCGCAAGGTGGACACGCTCGTCATCGATAAGACCGGCACCCTCACCGAAGGCAAGCCACGCGTGGTGAGTCTGCATGCGGTCGAAGGGATCACGGAAAGCAAACTCTTGAATGTGGCGGCCAGTCTAGAGCGGTCGAGTGAGCACCCACTTGCCTCGGCCGTGGTGGCCGAGGCCGCACGCCGCGGTCTGATACTGGGATCCGTGTCCGACTTTCAGTCGCACACGGGCAAAGGTGTGGCAGGCAAGGTGAACGACATCGAGGCGGCCGTGGGCAACCTGCGTTTCATGGACGAGCTCGGAATCCCGTCCTTCGAATTGAAGGATCGCGTCGAAGCCCTGAGGGGCGAAGGTCAGACCGTCCTCTTCGTGGGTGCGGGCGGTACGCTGGCAGGCATCATCGGGGTGGCCGACCCCGTCAAGGAAACCTCGCGTGCGGCAGTAGCCGGGCTACGAAAAGAGGGACTTCACATCGCCATGCTCACCGGTGACAGCCGCGTCGCGGCCGAAGCAGTGGCCCGGGGCGTACAGATCGACGAAGTGGTGGCTGAGGTGTTGCCACAGGAAAAGGCGGAAGCCGTGAAGCGATTTCAGGCGGACGGGCGGATCGTGGCCATGGCGGGCGATGGAATCAACGATGCTCCCGCGCTGGCGCAGGCGCATGTCGGCATCGCCATGGGAACGGGAACCGACGTGGCCATGCAGTCGGCCGGAGTCACACTGGTAAAAGGCGACCTGTCCGGCATTCTGCGCGCCCGTCGCTTAAGCGAGGCCACCGTGCGCAACATCCGGCAGAATCTGTTCTTCGCCTTCGTGTACAATGCGGTGGGAGTGCCCGTGGCGGCGGGCGTGCTGTATCCGTTCTTCGGGATACTGCTGTCGCCCATGATCGCGGCGGCCGCCATGAGCTTCAGTTCGGTATCGGTGATCGCCAACGCCCTCAGGCTCAGGCGAGCCTCGGTTTAGTCTTCCGATTCAGGTTGGGCACCGGATGGAGCCTCGGGATCTTTGATGCCGTAGTCGGTCTTAACGCGTCGGATCGAGGCCAGCGATGAATCGATCCACTGGAACACGGAATCCTGCGCCGTGCCTTCGATGCTCGAATTCCAATGCATGACCCGGTAGGACCAAAGCGGCATCCCGCCCCCTTCGATTTCTTCTCTCATGTCACTCAACTGGTCTTCCGGCCTATGGGGTCCGCCGAAAGGAAATCGGCTGGACAGCACGAGGTGCTTGCGAGCCTCCCGGATGTCGTTGTCGATCATGCCGCGAATTCCGGGAATCTTGTAGTACCAAGGATATCGGGAGGCATTGCTGTGGCAATCGTAGCAACTTCTTTTGAGGATGGGCTCAATTCCCAGGTACGTGCCAGAGATCGAGGTATAGACGCTGTCCAGCGCATCGGTGAAGGCCTCCACTTGGGCCGTGACGTCGGCCTGGGCTGCCGTCGTGTCGAAAGTCGGTTCGGGTTGGAGTTTCTCGTCATGCGCCCGAGCCTGAGGTTGAGAAAGGGCCAGCACAAGGAGCAGGGAAACCAGGCCGTGCACGCACTTCAGGAGTAAAATCGACCCGCTAAACAATGCTTGCTTGCCGTGCCTGGCCAACGTGCTCACTATCGCCCCCCTCGTCTGAAGATTTGGTCTTGGCGGACTGAAGTCATCGAGAATCTCCGTCGTACCTAACGGGCTTGAACTTCAAACACTTCGTCGCCTTAGATCCACAGCACTCGGCGCCACTCCTAAGTATAGGGAAAAAACACCCCGGTGGTTCGGTGGGCTAGGTCGGCTTCTGGAAAGCACCTAATGTTTTTTTGATGAGTAATGAACAGGGCTCCCCGATCGAGGGGTGCCTCCCCTAAACGGTAGCCTCCTCGGCAAGCATACCAATGAGATAAGCCATTGTGCAACCATCAATTGCGCAGGCACTACGGCAAGCCTGGCCCAACATAACCCAACCCAAGGTCATCGAGCCGCGCGGAACCGCATTTACAGGGGGACCTCCAGCAAAGC
This sequence comes from Candidatus Zixiibacteriota bacterium, assembly GCA_036745245.1. Taxonomy (GTDB): domain Bacteria; phylum Zixibacteria; class MSB-5A5; order JAUVRN01; family JAUVRN01; genus DAIOGN01. The sequence goes on along the minus strand of DAIOGN010000015.1, from coordinate 10,324 downwards.
GCCGGCCAGCCGGGCTGACCGGCGTTTTTCGAGAAGCACGTCAGGCGAAGACTGCAAGTCCACTTGAACAGTCCCATCAGATGACCGCGACCACCGTTCGTGGCGGGGTCCATGGGCATCTTCCCTATTCATTTTGTATGTGCCGAGTGGGCTTTCTCCGATGGGTCATCCATGGCCTTCATATCCTTCATCATCGGACACTGCGCCATGGACATCTGGCCCGATTGCATGTGCTGCATCATGTGCGTCATCATTTTCTGGTGCTGGGCTTCCATCTTCCCGGTCATAGAGGTCTGATGTTCCACCATGTGCGTGACGACGGCGGCTAACAAGTCTAACCGTTCGTTCGCCGGCGCGCTGTTCATTCGAGCCACCTGCGAAGTGAGATCGGCGTCCTGTGCCTTCATGGTTGCCATCATCTGCTGCTTCTGTTCCATCATCTTCTGGCAGCTCTCCATCATCTCTTTCCCTTCCGGAGTCGTGCCTGATTGAGACTGGACTGGAGACCACATGGTCAAGAGCAATGCCAGGGACGTAGCTGACAAGATGGCGAGACTCTTATTCTTTTGGTTTGTCATGTTCCGCCGCATTCCTTTCGTGTTTTGTGCTTGTTTGACGTTGGCGTCAGGTCGATAGCCTGTGTGAATATCGGCTGAGCTGCGATCTCTACAGATGCGGACACCCACAGTGCGCCGTCGGGGACCGATTCGCCATGGGTACAACGCTACCGGTATCCCCAAAGCACAGACCTGCCACCTGGGCGCATTTCAACATCATTGTCCCAGCATAACGGGAGGTAGCTGGTCGCACTATCGCCCAAAGGATTGAAAACGGAACTAGTCCCTTGGCAATTCCGCCGTCGCCATTTCTCTCCGGGGCACCGAAGCCAAGGGGTAGGGTCACGGGATCCCGAGCCTAGCGTCTAACCTTTCAGTCTGCTAGCCTCCGACTTCTAAGGAGTATTGTGAACCCAGTAGTGAATATTATTCGTCAGTAGTGGATACTATTCTGCAATTTGGATCTAGTCTCTGGTCAGGGAAGGGCCAAGCCCATTTGCCGGGCTCTAAGCATAAGCCATTGATAAACAATGAGTTCAATTCGCAATCACCGCGCTCTCAGCCAGACCATGCTCGGATTGTCGCCAGGTACACACCGGCACCTCATTTGCCATAGAGGGCTTCAACGATGAAGATGAAAGGAATTGGCAAAGCTGGAGTGCTCTTGGCGCTCGCGAGTGTCGTGGGATGGGAGTCACCCGCTCGCTCACAGCCCCTGGAAGAGGACTCCGTCCTTACGCTGGAGGAAGCCGTGGGTGCCGCGAAACTAGCGAACTCCCGGCTGAAATCGCTGGGTTCCATGCAGCAAGCGTTTGAGCAGCGGTCGGCGCAGGAAGGCGCGCTGCCCAATCCGATGTTCACGTATCGCGGCATGAACGAAACCGACCCGTTCAGTTTTAACACGGACGAGAAGCGGTTCGAACTCGAACAGCAATTCCCCTGGTTCGGCAAGAGGGGGCTCAGGGGCAAGGTCGCCGCGAAGGATGCGGAGGCCATGGGGTTCGAGTACGAAGCCATGATGCGCGAGGTCGTGGCGATGGTGAAGGAGACTTACTTCGAGCTATACGCCGTGCAGCGGGCTCTGTCGATCACGCACGCCGAAGAAAGTCTGCTCAAGCAGATGGAAGCGGTCGCCCTATCCAGGTACAGCGTCGGTGAAGTCACCCAGCAGGACGTGCTGAAAGCGCAGTCCGAAATATCGATGCTAAAAATCCGTTGGTACGAGCTCGAACGGCAGGTCGTGTCGTTGCAAGCTGCACTTAACCAGTTGATGAACCGGCGCGTCGATTTGCCGCTCGGTGTGGCGGTTACCGAACCGGCGCTCGAATTCGAGTTCAAAGTGGAGGAGTTGACTGCACTGGCCGAAGAGGTTCGGCCTGAAGTCGCACAAGCGCGGGTCCAGATCGAACGCGACGAGTTTCGGCGAGACCTTATGAGCAAGGAGTATTGGCCCGACTATCGCCTTGGGCTGGAGTACCGTTCGCTTCGCAACAGCCCCGACATGCTGATGTTCAGCATCGGGTTCGACGTGCCGCTTTGGCGCTCGAAATATAAAGCCGGAGCGCGAGAGGCGGAAAGAATGGTAGAGTCGGGCCAGGCAGCCCTGGAAGCGGCCCGGCGTCAGGTTGCTTTCGACGTGCAATCGGCGCACTTCAAGTGGATTGCTGCGCTCCGCACGGTTGACCTCTACCGCACGGCACTGATTCCGCAGGCCGAGGCGCGGATGGCTGCCAGCGAAGCCGGCTACCGCACGGGCCAGGTGGGGTTTCTCGAGCTCCTGGAGAGCGAACGATTTTTGTTGGATGCGCGCGTGATGGCAGCCATGGCGGATGGCGAACTGGGTGCATCGCTGGCCCGCCTGGAACGCGCCGTGGGTACGGATTTGAATCCGGGCGCAACAGAGACTGCCGTTCCTCCACCCGGGCAGGACGAGTAGAGGAACTCTATGATACACGAACCGGAGCAGTCACCTCTCGCAGGTCCGGCACGTCAGGCCAGACCGCGGAGGCGTGCGCGAATGGCCGCCTTCATCGCCGCCGCCATGCTGTCAGTGCTTGCGATTGGCTACGTGGTCGTCCGCATGCTTGGTCCCGAGCGCACAGTCGACAAAGTGGAGACCAGGGTCACGCGTTACCAATGCCCGATGCATCCCACCATCATTCGCGACCAGCCTGGATCCTGTCCCATCTGTGGCATGGATCTTGTCCCCATGATCGAGCCGGAATCCCGGAGTGCAGGATCCACCGTCTTGGGTATGGCAGCCGTCTCGATCGAGCCCGAGCACCGGCGACGGATGGGGTTGCGACTGGGGCGAATCGAAAATCGCGAGCTCTCGCTCGAGGTGCGGACCTCGGCCCGAATCCTGGTCGACGAGACCCGACAACACCGCGTGACGGCCAAGATCGAAGGGTGGGTGGAGAAACTGTACGTGGCCACCACGGGCCAACACGTAAGGCAAGGCGAGCCGCTGCTCACGATCTACAGTCCCGAATTGGTGTCCGCGCAGGAAGAGTATCTCTCATCCCTGGAAATGCAGACTCGCCTGGACGCCGGTGATCCCGATGCCAGCGCCGGCGGCCACCGTCTCGCCGCGGCAGGGAGGCGGCGGCTGGAGCTGTGGGATATCAGTGAGGAACAGATCCTGCAGCTGGAGAAAACGGGACACGTGGAAAAGTATCTCACGTTGTATGCACCCGCCAGCGGCTGGGTGATCGAGCGAATGGTGCTTCCGGGCCAGAAAGTGATGTCCTCTGACCCGCTCCTGGTGATCGCCGATCTGACGCACGTCTGGGCTGATGCGGACATCTATCAATCCGATCTTCCCCGCATCCAGGTGGGTATGCCCGTGGAGCTTTCTCTGCCTGCGCGGCCGGACAAAATCATCCGGGGCAAGGTGACGTTTCTCTCTCCGACTCTCGACCCTGACACTCGGACTATGCGCGCGCGACTAGAAGTCGATAACTCGGAACTGCTCCTGAAACCTGAGATGTACGCCACCGCCCGGCTGCAGCACGAGCTAGGCCCACGATTGGCCGCACCCGCATCCGCGATCATTTTCACCGGGACCCGGACCCTGGTCTTTCGCGAAGGGGCAGACCGGCGACTCTTTCCAGCGGAAGTCACCCTGGGCGAACGCAGCGGTGATTATTACGAAGTGCTGTCCGGCCTGGACGAAGGAGATTCGGTGGTGGTATCGGCCAACTTTCTGCTGGACAGCGAATCCTCCATCAAAGCCGCGGTTGAAGCGCTGGCGGGCGCCGGACCGGGCGAGCCGCCCTCAGAACACACGGGACACTGATGGCGAAGTTGCTCACATGGGCCTGCTGACCTGGCATGAGCGCACCCGTTTCTGAGCCGGACTTTGTGACCGAGGTGCAGCATGGCATCATCGGTCGGGTCATCGAGTTTTGCGCTCTGCATCGCTGGCTCGTGATCTTCTTCTTTGTCGCAGCCGTGTTCTATTCTCTCCACACCATGAGAAACATCAGGCTGGACGCTATCCCGGACCTTTCGGATACGCAGGTCATCGTCTACACGCGATGGGATCGCAGCCCTGACATCGTCGAAGACCAGGTCACCTATCCGATCATCACGGCGCTTCTGGGTGCGCCCAAAGTCAAGGCCATTCGCGGTTTCAGCGACTTCGGGTTCTCCTACGTGTACGCCATCTTCGAGGACGGTACCGACATCTACTGGGCGCGCAGCAGGGTCCTGGAGTATCTGTCCAAGATACGCGGTGGCCTCCCGACGGGCGTGACGCCCGAGCTGGGACCCGACGCCACGGGCGTGGGCTGGGTGTTTCAGTACGCCCTGGTGGACACGCTCGGCAAACATGATCTGGCCCAGCTGCGAACCTACCAGGACTGGTACTTACGGTACGCCCTGCAAAGCGTGCCGGGCGTCTCGGAGGTGGCGGGGATCGGCGGCTTCCAGAAGCAATACCAGGTAACCATCGATCCGGCGCTGATGCAGAGTTACCAGGTTTCGCTGATGGACGTCGCGGAGGCCATCAAGCGAAGCAACAATGAGGTCGGTGGGCGGCTGATGGAGTGGTCGGGTAAGGAGTTCATGGTGCGTGGCAAAGGCTACGTCCGCTCCACAGCTGATCTGGAGGAGGTCGTGGTCAAGGCCGCCATGGGCACGCCCGTCCGTCTCAAGGACGTGGCTACCGTGGTCCTGGGGCCGCAGATTCGCCGCGGAATCTCGGACCTGGACGGACTCGGAGATGTTGTCGGCGGGATCGTCGTCATGCGCCACGGCGAAAACGCGCTCAACGTCATCGAACGCGTGAAAGACAAGCTGGAAGGCATGAGATCCTCGTTGCCTGAGGGGGTCGAGGTGGTCACGGTGTATGATCGCTCGCACCTGATCCAGGAGTCCATCGACAACCTCAAGCACGAACTGGTGCTGGTGTCGATCATCGTCAGTCTGGTCATCCTGTTTTTCCTTTGGCATTTCCCCTCAGCCCTGGTGCCGATCATCACGATTCCGGTCTCGGTGCTTCTGTCCTTCATCCCGATGTACTTCATGGGCATCACGGCGAACATCATGAGCCTGGCCGGTATCATCCTTTCCATCGGCGTGCTCGTGGACGGGGCTGTGGTGGAAGTGGAAAACGCCTACAAGAAAATCGAACTGTGGCAGGAACAGGGGCGACCGGGCAGCTTCCACGACGTGCGGCTGGGGGCGCTGAAGGAAGTGGGGCCGGCGGTGTTTTTCTCCCTGGCCGTGATCGCCGTTTCCTTCCTTCCGGTCTTCACGCTGGTGGGCCAGGAAGGCCGCTTATTTACGCCGCTGGCGTGGACCAAGACGCTAGCCATGGCGCTGGCAGCGTTTCTGGCCATCACGCTCGACCCCGCCGTGCGGATGCTGTTTGCACGCATCGAGCCTTTCGTTTTCCGCCCACGGCTCCTGGCGAAGCTGGCGACTTCGGTGATGGTGGGCCGCTATGTTTCGGAAGAGAAGCATCCGGTCAGCCGGGTGCTGTTCCGTCTGTACGAAAGGCCCTGTCGGTGGGTGCTGGACCATCCCAGGACCACCCTTGCTCTTGCCGCCCTGGTGGTGGCCAGTGCCGTGCCCGTGTATTTCAAGCTGGGCCGCGAATTCATGCCGCCTCTGTATGAAGGCACCATTCTCTACATGCCCACGACCGTGCCGGGGTTGTCCGTCACCGAAGCACAGCGCCTGATGGAAGAGGAAGACAGGATCCTGCGCTCATTCCCAGAGGTGATCCGCGTTTTCGGAAAGTCCGGTCGGGCGGACACGCCCACCGATCCGGCGCCGTTCTCCATGATGGAGACCACGGTGATGCTCAAGCCCATGAACGAATGGCGGCACAAGGATCGGTGGTACTCCGATTGGGCGCCGGGCTGGCTCGAGAGTGTCCTGGGCGCGGTCTGGCCCCAGCACATTTCGTACGAAGAACTGATCGCCGAGCTGGACCGCGCGCTGCAGATACCAGGCAATGTCAACGCCTGGACCATGCCCATCAAGGGGCGCATCGACATGCTATCCACTGGAGTACGCACCCCCATCGGGATCAAGATTCTGGGCGCCGACCTGAACAAGATTCAAGTGGCAGGCGAAGCCATCGAAGCCGCCCTGCGCCGCGTGCCGGGAACCCGCAGCGTGTTCGCCGAGCGGGCCGCCGGCGGCTATTTCGTCGATATCGATCCCAGGCGCGATCAACTGGCCCGCTACGGGTTGACCCTGGACGACCTGCAAATGGTCATCATGACGGCCCTGGGGGGCGAGACCATTTCCACCACGGTGGAGGGGCGCGAACGCTACACCATCAATCTCCGCTACCCGCGCGATCTGCGGGCCGAGCTGGATCAGCTGCACCGCGTACTGGTGCCGGTCATGGGCGGTGCACAGGTGCCGATGGGCGAACTGACCACGATCTCACTCTCCTCGGGCCCCGCCATGATCCGCAACGAAAACGGCATGATGGCTGGTTATGTCTTTGTCGACATCGCCGACCGGGATGTGGGCAGCTACGTGGAAGAAGCCAAGGCCGCGGTCGCCCATGAGGTCCAGATACCGACCGGGTATTCTCTGATCTGGAGCGGCCAATGGGAGAACATGGTGCGTGTTCGTGAGCGCCTGAAGATCATCGTCCCCGTCACCATTCTGCTGATTTGGATTCTTCTGTACCTGAATACCAAGAGTGCGTTCAAGACCTTTGTCGTCATGCTGGCCGTTCCCTTCTCGGTGGTCGCCGTATCATTAAAACAATATCTCCTCGACTATAACGTATCGATCGCCACGTGGGTCGGCATGATCGCCCTCATGGGCCTGGACGCCGAGACCGGCGTGTTCATGCTTTTGTTTCTCGATCTGTCGTACGACGACGCCCGGCGCCGGGGCCTTCTGCGCAACATGGCGGAACTCAAGGAGGCCATCATCCACGGCGCCGTGAAACGGATTCGGCCCAAGCTGATGACGGTGGCCTGCGCCTCCATGGGCCTGGTGCCCGTGCTGTGGAGCGCCGGCACCGGAGCGGACATGATGAAACGAGTGGTAGCTCCGCTCGTGGGCGGGCTGCTGACCAGTTTTGTCATGGAGCTTCTCGTGTATCCCGCGATCTACCTGCTCTGGAAGTGGCACAAGGAAGTAAAGCATGCCGCTTCCGCCCCTGCGTCCTTGGTAGAGGAAGCATGACGACGTGGAAGTCCCCGGCGGGACTCTTCATGGTACAGGATCCCCTCCGATGTGTACGTGTTCAGGCGCGGGTCGCCTCGCCGACATGGGCGCGACATGGAGATTATTCCACACGTGCGGAGACTAGGATCGACGCGGCGTCGCTCTTGCCGGAGTCCGCACGGGGTAAGCCATTGTCACACCGGGCACATAGGTTGGCGCTCATACCCGGTACCTGATTTGCAAACGGCGAAACGAAACCGAACAGGGGGAATACGATGAAACAGCTGATCTTTGGAATCACCTGCGGGCTGGCTCTCGGCCTGGCGACGGAGGTCCGCGCCCAGCACGGCTGCGGCATGGGCTCGAGTGGACACGATCACGGGTCAAGCTCAGGCGGGCACGATCACGCGTCGAGCGCGGAGGCCCTCAGTCAGTCGCGCGCGCGGTCCGAGGCCCACGGGGGCTGTTCGGCCATGACCAAGGCGCATGGCTTCGAAGTGGTGTATCTGGCCGAAGGCATCCGGTTGTACGTCTATGACGGCCAGCAGAACCCCATCTCGGCGCGGGGCGTCGAAGGACTGGTCACGCTCTCCGGGAGTGACGGCCGGGGCGAAACCCTGACGTTCGCCTACGCGGGAGCGCATTCGATCGGTGATGACTCAGCCCTCGTGCTGCGCGATCATCTGTTCGCCGCTTTGGATCTGTCCAAGGCAAAGCCGAAAGATCTCCGTGCCAGTTTCAGGTTGGCCAACCTGCCTCAGTCCGGAGAGAGGGAAGCGTCATTCCAGCAGACGTTCGTCGGAGTCACACAGCGCCCCTTCATGTGTCCCATGCATCCGGATGTCTGGGGTGACTCGGCCCGGTCCAAGTGCCCCCTGTGTGGAATGTGGACAACGGACAAGCGCCCCACGGCGGCCCAGTCACAGAAACTGGAAACGGAAGACACGGCCGATCACGAGCACGGGGGCTGATCGTGCTCCATCAGGACGTCTGATCGCGCCACGGTGCATGGCGCGCCCGGAGGCCGACCGTAGTCGGGCCCTGTCAACCGTAGTGCCGCAGTCGACAGCAAGGGAGTGTACAGTGCGCGAGATCGTCGCACCCCCTCACACGAGTCCCGGCTCTCTTGCCGGAAGCACGGGCCACAGCCAGGCGTCGAAAACACGTCACCTTGGGCAGCGAGACCACAGAGTCTACATCGCCAGCTGCGTGGCTGTGATCACCTGGGGTCACTACCTGTTCCCCGTAGAGTACCACAATCACTATGGTGTACGGAGAGGGAGATCGACACGAAACGGGAGTGCAGGCCGGTGACTCCTGGACAGCGCGCATTCGATGGTTGATCGGTTTGCCGCAGGGTGACTGGCATCACCATTCGCCCCGATGAAGCGGACACGGCCGTGCTTCGAGAGGTGCACAAGTCCGTCAGCGAGGACATGCAGAAGCGGTTGCGGGCGTCCGGCGACACCGTGTACCTGATGGAGGAGCGATTTGCCAAGTCGCTCAACGTGGCCATCAGCTCTGTCCTCGATACCACCGACTGGGTGCCGGTGAAGTGGCAGCGCGTGCGCCACAGACCCCACGTCGCAGGACTCACCAGCCTCTCCCGGGTGGCCTTCGATGCGAGCGGCCAGACCGCTCTCGTGTACGGGCTGTGGGGGACAGGGACCCTCGGTAGCGGGTACGCGCGTGCCGTGGTCTTGCGGAAAGACAGAGGCACATGGGAAATCGTAGCCTCACATGCCCTTGGGAATCCGTGATGCCGGCAGATGATTGGGCGTCGATCTTGCGGATTCGACAATAGTCTTCATTCGACCTGGAAGCTTGTCGAGTATATTCATCAGGGGGCATGAGTTCGAGCTCTCAACGCCCCGGGAAAGGTAGCATGGCAGCTTCTTCGGAAGGCCGCGGCACTCTGACCAACCGCAGCCGGTTGGTCATCCTCCTGGCAGCCACACTGGTGACGGTGGGGATCCACTACGGCTGGCTGTTACGTCCCTTTGGCGACGCACACTGGTTGCATGCCATTCACGGACGGTTCTGCTACATCCCCATTGTCATAGCGGCGGCCTGGTTCGGGATTCGCGGAGGCTTGATGCAGGCCGCGGTCATTTCGGCGCTGGTGCTGCCGTATATTCTCGGGTCCAGCCAGGGCACGCACGATCTCGCCGCGGAGTGGGTAGAGATCTTCTTCTACTTCGCCATCGCGATCCTCGTGGGACTCCTGGTGGAGCGCGAGCTGGTTTCGCGCCGCCGGGAGCAGGACGCGCAGCTCCAGGTGGAGCGTTCCCAGAGGCTTTCGCTCGCCGGGCAGATCGCCGCGGGTGTGGCGCACGAAATCAAGAACCCCCTGGCCTCCATCAAGGGCGCGGCGGACATCCTCACCGACGAATGCTCATCGCCGGGAGATCGCGCCGAGTTCGCGCAGCTCCTGCAGGATGAAATTCGGCGCATCGATGGCACGGTGAAGGACTTCCTGGAGTTTGCACGCCCAAGGGAGGCCACGCTCGAAACCATGAATCTGTCTCGGGCGCTGAAGATACCGATCCGCCAGATGGAAGCACAGGCGCGGGAGAAAGGCGTGGTCATCGAGTCCCACATCGAGCCGGATCTTGCCGTGCTCGGTGATTCGGGGAAACTGCATCAACTTGTGCTCAATCTGATTCTCAACGCACTTCAGGCGTCCACGGCGGGAAGCGCCATCCACGTGTCGTTGACCGGCCGGGATGCCGGCTCGGTGAGGCTCGAGGTGAGCGATCGGGGCGCGGGTGTGGCGCCGGAGCACCTGGAACACATCTTCGAGCCCTTCTTTACTACGCGCACCTCCGGCACGGGCCTGGGATTGCCCATTGCCAAGGAAATCGCGGAGCGCCACAGCGGCCGCATGGAGGTGAAGAGCCGGCCCGGCGAGGGCACGTCAGTGATTGTGGAATTGCCCCGGCTGGAGCGCCGTCACGGCCAATGAACATCCTCCTCGTGGACGATGATCGCTCCCTGCGGCGCGTGCTCGAGTTCAAGCTGCAAAAACAGGGATTCGCTGTCACTGCCGTGGGCGACGCCCAGGCGGCCTTGCGCGAGCTGGAAGCGGGCGAGTTCTCTCTGTTGCTCTCGGATATCCGCAT
>DAIOGN010000014.1:31834-36371 GCA_036745245.1 Candidatus Zixiibacteriota bacterium | reverse complement strand
GAAGCCGAAGGCGCCGGCCCGGGTGTAGTACTCGCCCTGACCATCGGAGAGCACGAAGAAGGCATTCCCCTGAATGGCGAGGTCCGTCACCTGGCCGGTGGATTCCAATCCACCCTGCTGAAAGAGATTGTCCACGGTGCCCACCTGCATGCCCAGACCCAGCTGTTGCGGGTTGGTGCCGCCGATGGTACCGGAAGGACGCCCGGCCCCTTTGAGATTCTGAACCAGGGCTTCCTGAAACACCACGCGACCGGTCTTGAACCCGATCGTGTTGACATTGGCGATGTTGTCGCCCACCACGTTCATGCGAACCTGGTGATTGCGCAGGCCGGAGACTCCGGCAAACAGTGAACTCATCATAAAATGTGTAACCTCCCTTGTCCCTGCTTCCTCAGCGGAGGTCCGGCAGGGGTGTCGTTCATACCACCACGGCGCTGTCGATCCGGGTCACCACACCGTCCTTCATGGCCGACTGATTCATCGCGGTCATCACGAGACGCTGCGGCACCTTCACGAGCAGGGCCAGTTCATCCAAAAGTACCAGAGACGTGTCCGCCCCCCGGGCGGCTGCTTTGTCGATCCCGTCGGCCAGCCGTGCCACGCGCCCCTCGTCGAACGGCAAAGAGCGTCGTGACAGCCGTTCCGCAGCGTGCTTGGAGAAGCTCACCCGGGCGTGCTCAAAGGCCTTCTCGAAGCCCGCGGCCTTGACGGCCGGCGTGCCCGAGGACGTCGCGATGCCCGAAAGCGGTGTGATGGGGGCCGTGTTCATTGCTTAGTCCGCTCTGCTGATGCGCTGGACGTCGCCCAGCGAAATGCGCTGACCGTTCACCAACAGGAAGGCCTGCCCGTCCACGTACTCCACGCTGTCCACGCGTCCCAGGCGGTAGGTCTCCACCGGCACGGCCTCGCCGGCCGCGTTCTTGGCGACGAGTTGAACCTGGTAGCTGCCTGGGGCCTGCCTGACACCCTGGTAGTTCGTGCCATCCCACGTCCAGTCGTGCGATCCGGCGTCGGTGGGTCCCAGGGGTTCCGAGTAGACAAGGTCGCCGGCTTCGTTGCGGATCTCGGCCTGGAGCTCGGCAGCGAAGGCGTTGAGATTGTATTTCACAGTGGCCGAACCGCCGGCTTTCAGCACCACATCCTTCCCCAGCGCTTCGACGTCACGTCCGATGAGCGAGGTGGCCATGGTGTTGTTGATGGTCTGGTTGAAGAGCAGGTCCCACTGCAGGGATGACGCCAGGTTGGCGTTGATGGACTGCATCTGCTCCAGGGAGGAAAACTGAGCCATCTGCGACATCATCTGCTCATTCTCCATGGGCGAGAACGGATCCTGGTGCTGCATCTGGGTGATGAGCAGTTTCAGAAAGCCGTCTTTGTCCACGATGTTGGTTCGGGCTCCCGACGCCTGGTTCTGATACTCCTCCTGGCGGGCCAGGATGCTCTGGATCGATTCGCTGATCATGTGGTCTTCACCTCATTCCGCCCTTTGCGACGGGGCTGTATATCTTCCTTGCGTTCCGGATCTCCGGACGCGGTGCGCAGAGCACCGCCGGCCGGAAGCCCGGTCCAGGCGGCGTTCGATGCCAGGGTCACGCTGAACGACCCGAAGTTCATTCCCTGCTCCGCAAGGGAGCGCTGCAGTGCCGCCGCCTGGGTCTGCACCAGGTGAAGCGCCTGCGCGTTCTCCACCACCACTCGGGCGTGCACCTGTCCATTGCGATGCAGAAGCGTTACGTTCAGGCTGCCCAGCTCCCGCGGTTCGAGAGAAATGCGGATGGATCGCACCGGCGCGTTCGGAGTCCAGTCCTCCAGCACGAATCGCACCTGCGTGCCATCGTTCGAGCGCTCAAGAAGCACCGGTCTCTCAACCTGCACGGGCACGGGAATGGGATCGCGCGTCACGGTCTGCGTGGGCAGCGTCACCTCCCTGCGATCCGGGAGACCCTCGGAAAGGTCGGTCTGATTCGGGAGCGAGCGCTGCGATTCTGTACTCGTGGAGGGAACGAACTCCCGGTGAATCGCGAGCGGACGCGCCTTCAGCCGTTCCCCGCGTCCACGCAAAGTCTCGGGGCCTTCATGGCGTGTGTCGAAGTCCGGCTGGGAGTGCGGTCTCTGTGACCTGCTGCGTTCGGTTCGGATCGGAGCCGGAGTGTGGGACGCGAAATTCGAAGGCCGCGCACCCGGGTGAGCCTTTTCTTCCACCCAGCGGTGGGCCGCCTGGTCTTCATGCGAAACCGGGGCGTGCCGGCGGGCTGCTTCGGTGCGGTTCACTGCCACATCGATTGTCTCCCGTACCCGGGCAGGCAGAGCGCGGATTTCTAATGCAGGCGCTGCGGAGGGCAAAGGAGAGAGCGTCGGAGCCTTCGGCAGCTGAAATGTCGTGGACAGATCCACGGGCGTACTTGAGGCGAGGATCTCCGGAGCCACGAGAAGTTCAAGGGTGCGCAACCCAGGCTGAGCGGTTGGACGAACCGGCTGCGAGTAAGGGACGGTGACCCATGCGCGATCCCTTGAGGCGGCGGGGAGATCGGGCCCGAAGGCATCAGTAATCTCCGGGCTGCCCGGCGACGAGGACCGCGGAGTTGCGGCAGGGCGCCATTCGAGCGTACTGACGTCCAGCCATGGCAGACACGGCCCCAGCTGCTCCGACTGCAATTTCAGATTGGACTCCGCCTTCGGATGATTCTCCGACTCCGCCGGCAGTGCATCCGGGGGGACGGCCTGCGGCAGAGCCACCTTCCCTGCCAGTAGCGCAGCAAACAGTTCGGCGACGTGTGGGTCGATCGGTACACCCGGAAACGGCACCGGGCATCCATCCAGCGGCAGAGGCTGAATCATGGTTCGAGGGCCAGCATCTTGGTGGTGATCTGGGCCGCGCGCTTGGGGTCGATGGCTGCCATAACCTTGGCCGCCGTGCGCGTGTTCATCTGCGGCAAAAGCATCACCACGGTGCGGTCGTCCATACTCGAGATCTGACGGGCCACGGCTTCAGGATCCATGCTGTCGTAGAGCTTGGCCATCATGACGATTCGTTCCGACTTAGTCTCCTGAACACGTGCCAGGAGGTGTTCGATTTCTGTTTTCAGCTTCTCCAGCTCTCTCGACTTCCCTTCGAGTTCGGCCTGCTTCCGGGTGAGATCCGCTTTTTCCTGGGCCAGCCATTCTTCGGTTTCGCGAGAGGACTCCGCGGACCCGGCGGCGTTCTGCTCGGGTGCGGACTGCATCTGGGCCAGCGTGTTGTGCTGGGGGGTTTTGCCCGCTTCGGCCAGGGTCTCGTGTTCAGGAGAGGTCGCGTCCGGCGTAGCGTGGAGAACCACGGTCGAGTCGAGTGTGCTGTCGGGTGCGTCGGCCGAAGGGGCCTTGGGCGCAGGCGAGAATAGTCCTTCCATAAATGCGAAGCCCGCAGTCGCCACGAGGAAGACGCCGATGCACACCAGGATCACTGGCTTCATGCCCGAAGTGCTTCCGCCGGAGGGCTCGCCCTTGGCTTCTTTGGACTCGTTGCGTTCGTCTTTCTTCTCGTCTGCCATGTGTGCCTCGAAAGAGTTTCCCGGGGCGCTCATGGCAATGTCCGTGCCAGTGATTGGCACCCTGCGTATCTCTTTGAGGGGACGTGTGTTACAGCGGGTACTTAAAGCGTGGAGCCAGAAGGAGTCGGACCGACCTTGCCGTATGCGGCGGCAAATTGAGCCGCCCTGCGCAGCCTGGAACCCACTTCATCCAGTTGTTTCTGTTCGAGCTTGAGCGCGTGGGCCTGCCACTCGCCATGGCGTCGCTCTTTCAGCAGTTCGAACTTCTTGAGCTCGCGCCGGGCTTGCCGAAGCGAGCGCTCCCGCTCCTTTAACGTTGTACCGGCTTCCTGAAGCGCAGATTCCGCCCGTACCGCCTGCTTCTGGAACCAGTCGCTGCGGTAGCCGGCCTGCTGAATGCTCCACGCCGACAGGCGTGTCTGCGGCGACGGGGCCTGCTTGAGCCTGGACCGCATCTCATGGAGCCGTGCCACCTCGGCTGAAAGAGAATTCACGCGCGCGTGTGCATTGGCCCGGGCGAACTGAGCGATGTCGAGCTTGCGCTCCTGGTGCTTGAGCACCGACTGCAGGCGAAAACGGAACGGCTTCAGGGGGCCCCCACCAGTTTCTTCAGTGAGGCCACTGCATCGTGAAGTACCGAGCCCTCCGCCAGATCCTGCCGGAGGAATCGCTCCGCCTCGGGCCGGAGGGAGACGGCATCGTCCACAAGTCGCGACGACCCCTTCACGTAGGCGCCGATGTTGATGAGGTCTTCATGTTCCCTGTGGGCGGCGAGCAGTTCGCGCAGCCGTGTGGCCGATCGACGATGGTCATCGCTCACCAGGTCGGGCATGACACGGCTGATCGACTCCAGAATGTCGATCGCCGGAAAGTGGTTGCGGGAGGCCAGTTCGCGCGTCAGGACCACGTGACCGTCGAGGGTGGCACGCACCGTGTCGGCCACCGGATCGTTCATGTCGTCCCCCTCCACCAGCACCGTGTAGAACGCTGTAATCGTGCCATTGGGA
>DAIOGN010000014.1:12479-31824 GCA_036745245.1 Candidatus Zixiibacteriota bacterium | reverse complement strand
GAAGCCGCGGCAGATAGCTGTACAGCCCGGGGGTATAGCCGCGCGTGGTGGGAGGCTCTCCGGTGGCCAGGCCGATCTCGCGCAAGGCCATGGCCACACGCGTGACGGAGTCGAAGAGCAACATGACGTCGGCGCCACGGTCGCGAAAGTATTCCGCAAGGCGCGTCGCCAGCTCGGCGCCCTTCAGGCGCAGAAGCGGTGGTTGGTCCGACGTAACGGCCACGACGATGCTGCGGCTCAGGCCTTCCGGCCCGAGATCGCGCTCCACGAATTCCTTCACCTCACGGCCACGTTCACCTACCAGGGCCACCACGTTGACGTCGGCTTTTCCATGTCGTGCGAGCATGCCCAGAAGCACGCTCTTCCCCACGCCGGAGCCTGCGAACAGACCCAGCCTCTGTCCCTTGCCGCACGTCAGAAGCGAATCGATCGCCCGCACTCCGGTGGAGAGCGGCTCCGTGATCCTCGGCCGGCTCATGGGCGGTGGCGGCGTGCCCTCCACGCTCACTTCGTCGTCGGCATGAAGAGGTCCCAGATCGTCCAGAGGATTGCCAAGACCATCGATGACCCGACCCAGAAGACGTGTGCCGGCTGGAGCGCGCAGGGCCCGCTCGGTAGCGGTGACGCGTGCGCCGGGCCGCACCCGGCCTTGCTGCGAAAGTGTAAACAACAGAGTGGCGCCGTCGCGAAACCCCTGCACTTCAGCCCAGAATCCGCCCTGCCCGTCCTCGATCCGGCAGAGAGTGCCTGGCGCCACGGGTGGACCGTCAGCCTCGATCAAGCTTCCCACCTGGCGTCGCACACGGCCGGACAGTTCCACGGTCTGGCAGTCGGCCAGACGCGTCACCGTTCCGTGAAGGCGAGTTTCAGCGTGGATCATGTGAGTCGGTCAGCCACTCAAGGGCCTTCTGCACACGCACGGAGAGTCGCGCATCGGCCGTTCCGCTTCTGGACACGGCCACGGCTCCGCCCCGCTCCACGGAGGGATCCGCAGTCACGGTGACGTCCGGCGACTCCCACAGCGTGCTGTCGCGATCATCCAGTCCACGACGAAACTTTTCGTAGTCTTCGGGGTGGAGTTTGACTTCGATTTCTTCCTGGTGTCCGAGCGCATCCAGAGCCTTGCGCATTCCCGCTTCGAACACGCGGGGGTTCAATTCCACGATGCTTCCCAGCCAGGCGCGTGCCAGAGCCGAGGCCAACTCGGTGGTGCCCCGGTACAGTTCTTCACGATACGCCGCCAGTTCCCTGCGAACGCTGGCCTGAATCGCCCGCCAGGGCTCGCCGGCCGCGTTCAGACGACTTTGGAGGTCGGCCTCCCGCTCGCGGCGACCCTCCACCCGTCCCCGTTCAAAGGCCTGTTCGCATTCTGTGCGCTGGCGTACCTCGAATTCCGAGAGCCTTGTTTCGACCACGGCTTCGAGCTCTGACCAGCTGCGGGGAAAGGCGGTGATGGCTTCGGTGCGGGGTGCGGGCTCGAATGTGGCTACGAATCGGCCGGAGGACTGAGCCACGTCGCCAACACGGTAGGCTGTATCCGACATATGGACACGGCGGAGGATCTCCTGCGCATCAGACAATCACGTACTCCTTGCTGCCACGGCCGGCGACGACGATCTGCCCCTCTTCCTCCAGCCTGCGAACGGCCTCCACGATGCGTTGCTGGCCGGCTTCCACATCCGACAGGCGCATGGGGCCCATGAACTCCATTTCCTCCTGGATCATGCCCACCACACGCTCCGACACATTGCTGAAGATCTTGGACTTGAGTTCGTCGGAGGCCGCCTTGAGCGCAATGGCGAGATCCTTCGACTCCACCTCCTTGAGGAGGCGCTGCACAGCGCGGTCGTCGAGCAGCACGATGTCTTCGAAGACGAACATGAGGTTCTTGATCTGTATGGCCAGTTCCGGGTCCTCGTTCTCCACCGACTTGAGAATGCGTTTCTCCGAAGTGGTTTCCATGAGGTTGAGGATTTCTGCGATCTGCTTTGCCCCGCCCGACACGGACACTTCTCCGGAGGTGCCGGTGTCGAACTGACGCTCCAGCACGCCCTCGATCTGGCTCAGGATTTCAGGGGAGATCTTCTCCATGGTGGCCACGCGAAGGGCCACGTCGGTCTGGAGCTCGGCCGGCAGATCGGACATCACCTGTGCCGCCTGCTGCGGGCGAAGCTGTGTGAGGATGAGGGCGATGGTCTGCGGATGCTCACTCTGAACGAAGTTGGTGAGCTGCCGGGCATCGATGTTCTGGAGCTTTCGGAAGCCCGTGGTACGCATGGCGCCTTCCAGCCGCGTGAGAATTTCCCCGGCGCGGTTGCGACCCAGAGCCTGCTCCAGCAGTTCGCGGGCATAGTCGAAGCCGCCCTCCAGGACGTACTCGCGCGCCAGGAAGATCTGGTGGCACTCCTTGAGGACCTCCTCCTCCACCTCGGCCGGAATGTCACGGAGATTGGCGATCTCCACAGTGAGCTGCTCCACTTCGGACTCGCTCATCTTCTTCAGCACCTGGGCGGACACGTCCTTGCCCAGGGCCACCAGAACCACGGCCGCCTTCTGAACCGCGGTGAGCTCCTCGTATTTTACGGTGCTGGCCACTGGGTTACTCCGACATCATGGTCTTGATGATTTTGGCCACTTCTTCCGGGCGACCGCGCGCGCGCTCCCCGAACACGTCGGCGGCACGGGTGCGCTGAGTCTGCTGGGGCAGCTCTGCCCCACCCTGGTTGAAGGTCACGGGAACCGGGGACGCATGGGAGCCCGCGGCCGCTCCGGCCAGGGCCTTGCCCAATTTCTTGAAGGTCCTGCGCACGTAGAGAAGCGCCACCAGGATGAGGAGGCCATAGAGCACCTTTCGTCCCAGGTCGTAGTACATCTCGTAGCTCTCCACCGACTGGAGATCCTGGGCCAGCTCGTCTTCCACGCTGGTGTCGAATGCCATGTTCACCACTTCCATGTGGTCGGCCCGGGACGAGTCGAATCCAACGGCCGTTCGCACGACGGCCGCAATCTGTCCAAGCTCATCGGCGGATCGGGGCTGATATGTGGGTGCGGCATCCTCGGCTCCTGCTGCCGGCGGCGCATAGGTGCCATCCACCATCACGGCCACAGAGATCCGCTCGATCGTGCCGAACGCCGACACGACGTGTTCCACTGTCTTCGAAATCTCGTAGTTTGTGATCGTGGCGTTCTGGCTGGCCCCGTCGCCTTCCGAGCCCGGCTTGGCGGTCTGCACTTCTTCACTGCGGATGGCCACCCGATCGGGATCATAGTTCTCGGCCTGCGTCTCCACTTTGTCGAAATTCAGATCGGCAATCACGCGCACCACGGAGCGTCCGGCGCCCAGGGTGCGGTCGAGCAGCGACTGGGCCTTGGACTCGAGGTGATTCTCGACGTTGTGGCGCAGTTCGAGCTGTGTGCTGGAGAGCCGCGTCTCCATGTCCCCGGCGTGCTTTTCTGTGAGCAGCTTGCCACGGGAATCCACAAGCGATATCGCATCGACGTCGAGACCCTCCACGGAAGACGCCACCAGGTGGGCAATCCCCGCCACCTGGCTTTCCGAAAGCGATCCGTTCAGCTTGAGCACCACGCTGGCGGTGGGCTGCTTCTGGTCACGTGAGAACAATCTCGATTCGGGCATCACCAGGTGCACCCGCGCCGCAGACACTTCCGAAAGCGACATGATCGACTTCGCGATTTCCCCTTCCAGTGCGCGGCGAAAGTTCACCTTCTGCAGGAAATCGGTCATCCCGAGGTTGCTCTTGTCGAAAATTTCGTAGCCCACCACGCCGTCTCTAGGGTACCCCTGCGCCGCGAGCTTGAGCCGCACGGCCTGGGCCTGGTGTTCCGGAACTTGAAGTGCCGTGCCGCCGGCTGAGATCTGATACGGAATGTCGAGTCCCGTCAGTACGTCGACGATCTCGCCGGCCTCGGCGGGAGCCAGATTGGAATACAACGTGGTGTAGGTGGCCTGGCGGGCCCAGCGGACCGTGCCCACGCCTGCCACCACCGTGCCCACCACCACCAGCACGAGCAACACGCGATGGTTCATGGACAGACGGTTCCAGACGGCTCCGTACTGCGAAAGCGAATTGTTCACAAGGGTCTCCGATTAGATCTGCATGCGCATCAGTTCCCGGTAGGTCTCCAGGAGCTTGTTGCGAAGTTCCACCAACAGTTCAAAGGCGATGCCCGCCTCGTCGGCCGCAAGCATGACCTGGTGAATGTCCTGTATCGTCCCCTCGAGCGCTCCACGCTGAGTCTCGTCGGAGGTCTTCTGCAATCCGTCCACGTCCTGCAGAAACTTGTCCAGGACACTCGAGAACGAGGATCCCTGCGTGCGCGGTGCCGCCTGGGGCAGCTCGGGGACCAGTCCCAGCTCGATGGGTTGAACCGAAATGCGCTGGATCACGCCCGTATATCCAGATGACGCCCGCGAGAGTCGCCGGTCACCTTCGACGTTGGACTCGAGGGTCCGAAGGCATCCGTCAGGGCGCCGGCTTCCTCCGGCGTGATCGACTTGAGCAGGTCGGCAAACCGCTCCTTGCTCACGGCCTGTCCCGCTCTAGTGGAAGCGTTGGTCACCTGCGCAGGCGTGTAAGTGACCTGACCTGTGATTGGATTCGTCATGCGTGTGCTCCTAGAGCTCCAGCGCCCGCTGGGCCATGAGCTTGGCCGCCTCCAGGGCGGTGGCGTTGGCCTCGTAGGCGCGGGAGGCGATCATGAGGTCTACCATCTCCGCGAGAATGTCGATGTCGGGTAACGCCACGAATCCGTCGGCATCCGCATCGGGATGCCCGGGCATGTACTCGTAGCGCACGGCGTCTGTGCTCTGCGTCGCGGTTTCCGTGGTGGGAACGCGACGCGGATTGTCTGTCAAAGAGAGGCGCGGCTGGAGATGGCGCGGATGCGTGCGCCGCAGATCCGAGGTGGAACGCTCGAGCAGGTCGATGAAGGCCCCCTGCCGCGGGTTCTCCTTTTGAACCACGACCTGGCGCCTGTAGGGGCCGCCGGCCGGCGTACGTGTGGTTTCGGCATTGGCGATGTTCGCAGCGGTCGCGTCCATCTTGCGCCGCATCGCGGAGAGCCCGGAGGCCGACAGGTCGAACGATACCAGAAGTCCCGGCATCCTAACGGTCTCCCTTGATCGCGAGTTTCAAGGTCTCGAATTTCTTACGGGCCAGTGTGGTGCCCAGCTGGTACCAGATCTGCGTTTCCGCCAGGGCCGCCATCTCAGCTTCCACGTTGATTGCGGGGCCCTCGGCAGCTGACGCCTTTCGACTCACCAGAAAGCGGCCGCGTTTCTGTTCTCCCACGGGAATGTGAGCGGGA
The DNA here is from genome assembly GCA_036745245.1 of Candidatus Zixiibacteriota bacterium. Taxonomy (GTDB): domain Bacteria; phylum Zixibacteria; class MSB-5A5; order JAUVRN01; family JAUVRN01; genus DAIOGN01. The sequence goes on along the minus strand of DAIOGN010000014.1, from coordinate 26,496 downwards.
TCGGTGCGGGTGCCCTGGAGTTGATCCTTTGTGACCAGCTTCTTGAGCTCACCCTCGAAATCCACTTCACGCGGGCGGTACCCGGGGGTCTGCGCGTTGGCGATGTTGCCGGCCGTGACCTTCTGTCGTAAGGACGACAGATCCAGCACTCGCTTGAGAGTAGGCAGTCCCGTCTTGGCGATGACTGAGTTGAATACAATATTGGCCTTCATGGCGACCGGTCGCCTTGCAACCTCCTTGCCGGCTTGACGGAACGCCTCACACAGAGGCGCAGGCGTTGATCGGCAGCGACTTAGCCCGGCACTTCGGTGGGTCGGCCGCAGGACGGCCGATGAAAACGCGGCAGATTCTGCCGTCTAACGGGGCGCTTTGGGCGTTCCGGCGGGTCCCAGCAGGCTGTCGGCGACCGCGAGTATCGAACGCGCTGAAGGTGCCGCGTTCGGCTCTGCCGACTTGTCGGCCAGGACGATCAGGTCGACGCGGCGATTCTGCGCCCGGCCCTCTGGAGTATCGTTGCCAGTAATGGGGCGAAACTCGCCATAGCCCAGCGCAGACACACGCGACGGGTCGAGCTTCAATTCCTCCACGAGGTAGCGCACCACGCCCGTGGCCCGGCTGGTGGAAAGTTCCCAGTTCGATGGGAAGCGCAGCGTATTGATGGGACGGTCGTCCGTGTGGCCTTCGACCCGCAAGTGATTGTCCATGGACCGAAGTTCACCCGCCAGCACGTTCAGGATTGAATGCATCTGGGGCTTCAGGTCGGCGGACCCCGGATCGTAGGCCGCCGACTCGAGCACGCGAATCACCAGTCCGCGCTCATCCTGCAGGGTCTCGATCTTGTCCTGAAGCTCTTCGGTGACCACCTTGTCGTGAATCTGCTGCCCCAGACTCTTGAGTTCGCCGAGATCCAGGAGGCCCGCTCCCTGGGCGTCCACGCTGGCCGGTTGAAGCACGGCCTGGCCGCCCCGCAACACTCCGTTGAACGCGTCCGCCATGCGGCCGAACTTCTTTGCATCCAGGCGTGACATGGAGTACATCACGATGAAAAACGCCAGAAGCAGCGTAATGAGATCCGCGTAGGTGAGCAGCCAGCGTTCGTGATTGCTGTGGGAGTCGGCCCGCCTCCGTCGTCGAGCCATGACTCAGCCCTGGCGTTCGCGCGGGTGAAGGAACGACAAAAGCCTGGTGCGAATGACCCGCGGGTTGTCGCCTGACTGGATCGACGTGACGCCTTCCACGATCAGGTCGAGCCGCTGCATTTCGAGGTCGTGCCGGTACTTGAGTTTGTCACCGATCGGCAGATAGAACAGGTTGGCCATTCCCACGCCCCAGAGGGTGGCGATGAACGCGGCGGCAATCGACTGCGCCATCTTGCTGGCGTCGCCTGTGTTCGCGAGCGTGTGGATGAGCCCCAGCACGGTGCCGATGATGCCCAGCGTGGGAGAAAACCCGCCCAGCTTGTTGAAGAGTGTGATCCCCTCGTGATGTCGCTCTTCCATGTACACGATTTCGTTTTCGAGAATCGTGCGCAGGGTGGTCACCTCGGTGCCGTCGATCACCAGCTGCATCGCCTTGCGGAGAAACGGGTCTGAGATCTTCTTGAGCTGCCCTTCCAGCCCGAGAATGCCCTCGCGGCGGGCGCGTTCGGCCATGCTCACCAACTGCTCCACCGTGTTCATGATCTCGCGATTCTGAGCGAAGAGCGCGAGCTTGATGTAGAGCGGGATTCTCAACACCGTGCCGAAGGACGTGGTGATGGCTGCGGCGCCCAGGGTGCCGAAAATCACTAGCAGCATGGCGGGCGCCTGAAACACCATGGACAGGTGACCGCCCTCCATGACGAAGGAAACGGCGATGGCCCCCACGCCTACGACGAGTCCCAACAGTGTGGCTATATCCATAGCGATGCAAGCGCGCGCTAGGACGCACTTTCAGTGGTAGATATCGGCAGTCCGAGGGTGGCGCTGAACGAGCCTAAGGCATTACTGGATTACGAATTACGGGCAGCCGTGGGACGGGAACACAAAGCGTGATTGGAGCTCGACATAACGCCCCTTCAGGCGCGCGATTGCTCACCCGGTGCACAGAAAAACAGGCGGCCTCAAACCACCTGCACGTCGGCGTCTTCCTCCACCTCATCGTCGCCAGCCGGGGCTTCGTTGCGCAGGCCGAATTCGTTGATCTTGTTGCGGAGCGTGCGGATGGCGATTCCCAGAAGCTCGGCGGCCTGCTTGCGGTTGCCGCCCGTTCGTTCGAGTGCCCGAACAATCAGCCGTTTCTCCATGCCACGGATCGACAGGTCTCCGTCGGCTTCCGTTGTCTTGGAGCTGTGCCCCCCCAGGCGGAAGCTCATCGGGAAGTCTTCGCGGCGAAGCTTGCGGTTTGACGTGAGCACCACGGCCCGCTCGATCGAGTTGGCCAGCTCGCGCACGTTGCCCGGCCAGGCGTACTCCGAGAGCATCTTCATGGCTGCCTCATCGACGCCTGAGACTTCCTTGCCGGTCTTGGCGGAGTAGAGAGCCAGATAGTGCTCCACAAGCTGGGGCAGGTCCTCGCGGCGGTCGCGCAGGGCCGGCACCACAATCGCGATCACATTGAGCCGGAAATACAGATCCTGCCGGAAGCGTCCGGCGGCCACTTCCGCCTCCAGATTGCGGTTGGTGGTGGCGATGATGCGCACGTCTACTGGGATGAGTTGAGTGGAGCCCACGCGTTCGATGTGCCGTTCCTGAAGCACGCGGAGCAGCTTGGCCTGTAACTCGAGCCTCATTTCGCCGATCTCGTCCAGCAGCAGCGTGCCTCCGTCGGCCACCTCAAAGCGTCCCCGGGTGGTCTTGTGCGCGCCGGTGAACGCGCCTTTCTCGTGACCGAAGAGTTCGCTCTCCGCCAGCTGTTCCGGAACCGCCGCACAATTGAACGTGACCCAGGGGCCATTCGCGCGCCTGGATTCGAAGTGGATGCGGCGCGCCAGAAGCTCCTTGCCCGTGCCCGATTCACCCGTGATCAGCACGGTGGTATCGTGCGGCGCTGTGCTGCCCGCCAGCCGGTAGAGTTCCTGCATGGGACGCGAGCTTCCCACCATCCTGCGCGTGGAGTGCTGTTCGTCCTGGGCCAGGCGAAGGGCCTGGTTCTCATTGCGCAGCCGGATGAATTCCAGGGCTCTGTGAGTCACCATCTCGATCTGCTGTGGCGAACAGGGCTTCAGCATGAATTCGTAGGCACCCGCCTTCATGGCGCCCACGGCCATCTCCACGTCGCCGAAGGCCGTGAGCAGCACCACCAGCGTATCGGGAAACCGCTCCCGCACCTTCATCAGCACATCGAGTCCGGAGGCTCCGGGCATCCTCACATCCGTGAAGACCAGGTCGAAGGACTCCTCTTCCGTAAGGCGCAGCCCTTCTTCGGCGTTGGTGGCCGTACTCACCTGATGGCCCAGACGCCGCAGCGTCTCCTGTACGAACGCGTTGACCAGCTCGTCGTCGTCGATCACCAGAATGCGTGCCAAAGTCGCCATGTTCACTCCCGAGGAATGTGAAGATCGAATCGTGCCCCCCCCTCGGGCGGCCGTCCGCATTGCACGTGGCCGCCGTGGGCCTCGACCACTTTTCGCACCGTGGCCAGGCCCAGCCCCGTCCCCTTGTCCTTGGTGGTAAAGAACGGATTGAAGATCTTGTCGAGATGCGGCTCCGGGATGCCGGGGCCGTCGTCGGTGACCCAGATGTGCAGCCAGTCCTGCCCCCCGGCCCCTCTCTGAGCCACGAGCCCGCACTCCACCTTGCCGTTGTGAGTGGCCTCGACGGCGTTCACCAGGAGGTTGTGCACGGCCATGCGAATCTGTACGAGATCCACCGTGCTGGTTCCTGACTCCTCCTCCAGTCGGCGTTCGATGTGCAGTTCGCGCCCGACGCGCCGGAAGGTGGACTCTACAAGTGCGATCTCCTCCTCCAGCTCCGTGCGCAGATCACAGGTGCGCTTCTCGAGACGGAGGGGTTGTGCGTAGCGCAGCAGATTGGTGACGATGCGGTTGAGATTGTCGCAGCCCTTGACGATGTGGTCGGCGAGGCGTCGCCGCTCGTCCCCCGGCTCGAACTCGCGTGCCAGAAGCCCGGCGAAGCCGGCTATGCCGCCCAGGGGGTTGCGGATCTCGTGCGCCACGGTGGCCGCCATTTCACCCAGAACGGCCAGCACGCGCACGCGCGCAATCTCACCCTCGAGGACACGCAACCGGGACAGATCCGTGAGGATTTCCACGGCACCACTCACTTCCCCATCCGGCAGGAGCAAAAGCGAGGTGGCGGAGGCCACCGGAACCGGCGCTCCCTGGCTGCGTGGCAGGACCTTTTCCCCGTCCTGAAGGGCCTTGGGGCCGCGGAGGGCTCCAAGCGCCGAAGGTGAAAGGAGTGGAAGGCTCAGCTGATAGGGTTGGCCAAGCACCTCCTCTGCCGTGCGCCCGAACATCTCCTCGGCCGAGCGATTGAACAGCTGGACGCGGCCCTCGAGATCTACCGCGACGACACCCGAAGGCATGGATCCCAGAATGCCTTCGAGATACGCCGCACCCTTCTCGCGTTCCGTCAGCGTGGCCCGGAGCGTCTCATTGGTGGCCGCCAGCTCGTCCTGCAATTGAGCATAGCGATCGGTGAGCTCCTGATAGGCCTCTTGAAGGCGATGGAGCCCTGCGGCAAAGACGGAATACTGGGAGGCGAACTCTCCGACATCGTCCTGCGGATTCAAGCTCCCCCCCGGATCCGGAGCGGTCGTCGGATCGACCGTGCCCCGGTGCTCGATATCCATGTGCGGGCAAGCTACCCGAACCCCGGAGGAAAGGCAATAGGAAAGCAACGACCCCGCAGGGTCTTTGAACTCAGCCGAGGGATCGGATGAGTGACTCGACGTCGGCCGTGTTCTGCTCGGCCTTGCGTGCCAGTTTTCGCACCAGGCGCCGGGCCGACTCTGCGCCACGAAAGTTCTGGCGCGACAGTGTGCGTTGAAGACGCAGCAGTTCCGTCTGGATCATGCGGTCTCGTGTTGCCACGAGTTCGAGCCGCACGGCCGGTGATGGGATCTGGCCGTGTGCAGTGGGTCCCTGCGGCATGGAAAGCGGCCGCGCGGACGTGATGTCGGCCTCCTGCTTGGCCGGAACCGGAACCGACGTCCGCTGGTCCGTCCTCCGCAGGCTGTCCAGATCGTCTCGAGAGTTCATCGGAATGTCCTCCGTCGTGCGTCCGCGCGGGAAAGGCACCCAGATCCTTCCCTGCGCCAGGCGTCAGAGTCGCGCGAGCAGCTCGTCCTTCTTGCGGCGATACTCTTCGTCGTCGAGCGCACCCTTCGAGCGAAGTTCGCCGAGCTTTTCCAGGAGACCCAGGATACTGTTCTGCTGAACGGTCTTGGCTACGGGGCGCGGAGGCTCTTCGGGCGCAGTCACAATCTGCGCAGTCCGCTTGGCGCCTCGCTCGGCCTGGTAGGTCGACACTTCGGCTTCGAGGTAGGCCAGCCGCCCCGCCAGATCGTCCTCACGTTGACGGCGCCGCAACTCCTTCAGCCCCTTCTGCACCGTGCTCAACAATTCGGGGAGCTTGAACGGCTTGATCACGTAGTCGAACACGCCCGAACGGAGGCACGCCACGGCACTCTCCACGGTGGGATAGCCCGTCATGAGCACAGTCAACGGCTGCTTCGGCAGCTTTTCGAACTCCGCCAGCACTTCCAGCCCGTTCATCTCGGGCATCTTCAGATCGAGCAGGCAGAGATCGAAGGGGCGTTCCGCCGCCAATTCGATGGCGCGCGGTCCGCGGTCCGCGAGATAGACTTCGAATCCGTTCTGACCAAGGAACTCCAACAGCAGTTCCCGAACGAACAGCTCGTCGTCTACCACGAGAATCCTGCTTGCGTCCACTGTGCCTTTCCTCCGCTCGCTCGACGTCCCTGCTCAACGCGCTTTGGCGCGGTTTCGTGGCCGAGTATCCCCTTACCTCATCGGCACGTGGGTGGCAGGAATGGAACGAACAGCAAGAGAATTGCGGTCGCTTCCCGGGCGCTGGATTCTGTCAAGCCTCGTCTGGGGTGTGGGAGAGACGGGCGCGGGTCAGGACTCCTGACGTCGTTCGCCGAGCCAGAGCATCGCCACGTCGTCGCGCGCATCGGCCAGTCCTGAGAACGCTTCGAGCCGCTTACGTAACCCCAGGATAAAGTCTGCGCCCGGCTGGCCCATCTGCTCGGAGACCGCCGTAGCCATTCGAGGCAGTCCGAACAGCTCTCCATGCGGACTTGCGGTTTCTATGAGCCCGTCGGAGTACAGCAAAAATCGAAACCCGGGGCCAAGCGGCAATTGCGACTGCTCGAAAGTGGACAGCACAGACGATCCCAAAGCCCCCGCATGGGAGGCAAGCGGCACGGGGTTCTGCCGGGTGTCGTCCCACAGGAGTGGAGACACCTGCCCCGCGTTGGCATACTGCAGCGTGCGTGTCCGGACGTCGAGTTTCGCCAGGAAGAGCGAAACCACCAGATCCCGCGGCCGTGACGGGTCCCGGCACAATGCCACGTTGATCCCCTCAAGAACTCTCTCCGGCTCCAGGCCCTGCAGGCACAAGGCGCGCAGGAGAGCCCGCACGGATGTCATGAGGAGGGCGGCCGGTACACCATGATCGCACACATCCCCTACGGCCACGGCCACAGAGTCATCCGGCAGGTGTACAAGGTCGAAGTAATCCCCCCCGATCGCCGTGGCCGGCCGATAGTATGATTCCCAATGGAGCCACGGGGGGCCCGTGCCCGCATCCGGCAGAAGCGTGCGCTGCACCAGGCGTGCCGTGCCCAGCTGATGCTCCCGGCACTGTGTATCCACGGTACGCTGCATCCACTCCAGATTCCCGACGCTTACGGCCGCCATCGAGGCAAGCAGCGCCGCCGTGGCGCGATCGTCCTCCGAGAACGGCTCGTTCTCCCGGCCGTGTGCCAACAGCATCACGCCCCGGGCGCCCGACTCTGATCGCACTGGAACCGCCAGTACACTGCGCACGTGCAGGGAGCGCCGCTCCCCCACTCGATCCCACTTGAGGGGCGCCAGAAGTGGTTCGCCCGACTCCAGCACGCGCTCCACAACGCTTTGACCGTCCAGCTGCAGCTCCCTCGCCACGTCGAGCTCGATACCCAAATTGGCCTCCACCACGAGCCGGCCCCCATGCATGCCGAGCATGACGCCGACTTCGGCTCGCACCATGCGCACAGCCAGCTCCAGGGCTGCCGTCAACATCTGCTCACGAGAGCGCGTTGCTGAGAAGGCCCACGCAAACCTGGCCGCATCGTCCACGCGTCGGGCAAGCCGACCGAGCTGGGCTTCCCACTGTGTGGCCAATAGTGTTGACGTCACTCTCCGAGTCCCCTCCTGTTCATTCTATCGGTCCTGCGCTGCGGATTTTGGTGATGGAAGGCGTACTCGCCTGCGCTATATTGCCCGGCCGTGTCCTTGACAGAATCCACGTCGCCACCGGCCACACCCGACGAAGTCACGGTGGCGGCTCTGCTTTCGGGCCTGTTCGAAGTTCACGCTCTCTGGGCCCACAAGCGCATGGTTCTCGTAAGGGGCCGGTTCAGCGGATCTCCGGAGGCAGCACTCGCGGAACTGCGAGCCCGGGTGGCAAGCCGCGACTGGCGACTCTCCGCCGAGCCCACCGGCAGCGAGCATCTGCTGATTCTGGAAGGGCGCTCCGCCCGGCGATTTCCCTGGCTTTCGTTGAGTCTCTTTCTGCTCACGCTCGTGTCGGTAGTGTTCGGGCGGCCCGCCACCATGGGCAGCCTGCCCGGAGTGAGCTTTGGCGATCTGGTGCTACAGGAGCTCCCCTTCGCCTACGCACTATTGCCCATTCTCCTGGCGCATGAGTTCGGGCACTATCTGGCCGCACGCTACCACGACTACCCGGCGTCCCTGCCGTACTTCATCCCCGGCGTCTTTCCCTTCGGCACGTTTGGCGCTATCATCGTGGCGCGGCACCCATTTCGTGACCGGCGCGTGCTCTTTGACGTCGCCGTAGCGGGGCCGCTTGCGGGATTTCTGGTGGCCATTCCCGTGGTGTGGCTCGGCCTCGCTCACTCTGAGTGGATTCAGATCCCCGAAGGTGCGGGCGTGCGCGTGTGGGACCCGCTGCTCATGAAATTCATCGCCAGCTTTACGCTCGGCCCCTCTCCAGGCGAAGGCTGGGACGTGCTCCTTCACCCGGCAGCCTTCGGCGGCTGGGCCGGCTTGTTCGTGACGATGATGAACCTCATGCCCTTCGGACCGCTGGACGGCGGCAAGACAGCCTACGCATTGTTCGGAAAGGGCCAGCGCTGGATCGCCTTCGCCTCCTGGGGTGCCCTGGCGTCGACGCTCTTCTATTCGCCGTTCTGGCTTTTGTGGCTGTGCCTGGCGCTCGTGTTCCGGCTGAAACATCCACCCACGCTCAACGATGAACGCGATCCGGGAAGAGCCCGGTTCTGGGTGGGAGCGGTCGTTGCAGTGGTGTTCGTGCTGTCGTTTATGCCGTTTCCGTTCTCGATTTAGCGAACGAAAACGCTGCCGGACCGTGCGACTCGGCCGCTGCACTCAGCTGTCGACGGTCCACTCGCCCCGACGACCAGGCGCGCAGGAACGCTTCCACCACGTCCGGATCGAACTGCGTGCCGGCGCAGGCCTGAATTTCCGCCAGGGCCACGGCAACGCTGCGCCCCTTGCGATAGGGCCGGTCGGAGATGATGGCGTCGAAGGTGTCCACGACCGCCAGGAGTCGCGCTTCCACCGGAATCTCGTGTGCGCGGAGGCCGTGCGGATAGCCCGTGCCGTCGAATTTCTCGTGGTGGTGCAGAATGTAAGGTACGGCCGGCTTGAGGTACGGGATCGACTGCACGATACGCACGCCGCAGGTGGTGTGCGTCTTCATGAGCTCGAACTCCTCCGGTGTGAGCGGACCCTGTTTTTGTAAAATCGTATCTGGCACGCCGATCTTGCCGATGTCGTGCAGGATACAGCCCAGCCAGAGCTCCGGGAGCTTGTCCTGCGCCCATCCCATTTCGCGGGCGATGGCCTCGGCGATGTGGCATACGCGATCGGTATGATCGCGAGTGGTGCGATCGCGCGCGTCGAGTGCGCTGGCTAGGGCGTACACCATGTCGAGATACGAGGATTGCAGGGTGTCCAGAAGGCGCCGGTTCTCCATGGCGCTGCCGAGCTGATTCGACACAATGGACAGGGTCTTCAGGTGTCCGGCACTCAGGGGTTCGGGCCGGGGCGGACACTGAAAGTTGATCAGGCCCACGACCTGATTGCTCACCGTGATGGGGTGCGACACGCGATTGGCATACACCGACGGATGCGCCGATCGTGTGGGCCAGCGGGACGGCAGGCGACGCGCTACCACCTCGCCTGACGCCAGAGCTTCCACACTCTGAGGATCGGTGCCTGCAAAGAAGGGGTCCGTGTCGTCAGGCTCCCCGTGGCAGGCTTCTCTCACCAGCTCGCCATCGCGATTCAGGGCATAGACGGCCGCCCATTCGGTGGCGAACTCGGCCACGACGGCCTTCAGGGTGAGTTCATACAGTTCGCCCGGCTCCATGCCGGACGTGGCCGCGTGCGACAGCTGGTAGAGCGCCACCGTCTCGTTGAGGTGTGCATTCTCCAGCCACAGACGCCGGCGTTCGAGACCCCGTTCCACCGTGCGGCGCAGCGAGTGGATGTCGAAGGGCTTGAGCAGGTAGTCGTACGCGCCCATTTTCATGGCGGCCAGCGCGTTTTCCACCGAGGGCTGCCCGGTCATGAGGATGACCACGGCGTCCGGATGATGTTCGAGGGCGGCGTGGAGCACGTCCATGCCGTTGATCTTGCCCATGTAGAGATCCGTGAGCACCAGGTCCACGGGGTGGTGCGCCAGGTGCTCGAGCGCATCCTGCGGGTCGCTGCAGGCCGTCACCCGCACGTCGGGCAGCGCATCGAAGACTTCGCATACCAGGTCGCACACGTCCCGGTCGTCATCCACCACGAGTAACCGGGAGAAGCCCTGGTCGAGGCGCCGGGGGTACGCGTTTGAGGCTTCCATGTACTGGGAGTATCGACCCTCGCGCGGACCAGCGCACATCAAGGTTTGAGTATGTTCAGCTTTTCCGCGCCCAAAAGATGCACACGAAAAGAGGGCGCAAAATGCGGTGCAGTTGGCTGCGTTATGGTGCGGGCACTATAGCGCGTCAGCGCTCTTCGAACGCGTGGTACGAACTGCGGACCAGCGGGCCCGAGAACACGTTGCGGAATCCGAGAGCGTTACCGTAATGTCCAAGTCTCTCGAACGTGCGGGGTGTCACAAAATTAACCACGGGATGGTGCTCGCGTGAGGGTGCCAGATACTGGCCGATCGTGAGGAGGTCGCAGCCGGTGTCGCGGATGTCGCGCATGGTCTGGAGGAGTTCGCCGGTCCGTTCACCGAGACCCACCATGAGCCCCGACTTGATGGTGATGCGAGGAGATATTGTACGCGCCTGCCTGAGGAGATCGAGCGACTGCTGGTACTTGGCTCCGCGCCTCACTGTGGTGTAGAGCCTGGGCACGGTCTCGAGATTGTGGTTGAGCACGTCCGGCTCTGCTTCAAGCACCACTCGAAGCGCCTCCGGGTCGCCCTGAAAGTCTGGTATCAGAACCTCCACCTCTATTCCTGGGACTCGGTGCCGCAGCGCGCGGATGGTTCGGGCGAACATCTCCGCCCCGCCGTCGGGCAGGTCATCCCGGTCGACCGAGGTGACCACCACATAGCGCAAACCCATCTCTGCGGCCGCGTCCGCGACTCGGGCCGGCTCGGCCCAGTCGGTGACGGTGGGCTGGCCCTTCATGACGTCACAGAATGTACAGCCGCGAGTGCACACGTCCCCCAGGATCATAAACGTGGCCGTGCCGTGATGCCAACATTCCCTGGCGTTGGGGCAGTTGGCCTCGCGGCAGACCGTGTGCAGATCGTGCCGATCCATGATGCCCCGCACTTCCTCGTACTTCGGGGACAGGACATGCTTGATTTTGAACCACTCCGGGAGGCGCTGAGGAGCGGCTGGAGCCGGGGCGAGGGGCTTGAACCGGCCCGGGGCTCGCTGGGGGGTGCGTGATGTCATGCTATGTCAAATACTCGAATCCGGTGGAGCGTCGCAAGTGAGAAGCAGCCCGCCTAGCCGGCTGCTTGTGTGGCAGGCGATGTGTCGCGACCATGTGAGAGCCTGCTTCGCACCCGGTCGCAGGCAGCAAGAATGGCGACAGCCATCAATGGTGAACTGGCGATCTGGCCGGCATAGAATAGCCGGTTCCCCTGCCAGGGGGAGACGCCGGCTCCGAGGGCAAAGATGACAAACAGGCCCGCAAGCACCCACGCGAGGCGCTTCTCCTTCTGTCGAATGAGAACCCAGACACCGATCAGACACAGAACCAGCATCCGATAACGCAGCAGGTACGTTTCGCTTACCGTCTTCCAATGCCTGAGTGCGGTTTGCCAGTGCGGAAACTGCGTGAGCCAGACGCCGTCGTCCGTGTTCACGTTGTCGTCGATCGTGCCCAGGTACACCGCCAGGCACATCCAGGGATTTCTGAGCAGAGCGTCCTCGAACACGCGAACGGAGACCGCCTCAAATGCCTGGTGTTCATTGCCCAGCCGCTCAGCCTGCACGCGGATGGAATCCCCGGCCTCCGCCATGGACGTTTCAAAGGGCGTGCCATCCTGGTACAGGCGAAAAGCGGCCGCCGATCGGATCCGGTTGACGGCCTCGATCTGCCTGACGTAGTGAACCCCGTACGTCGCTCGATTGTGTACGATCCAAAGCGTGGGCAGAAACAGCATCATGGCCGTTGCTACGGCCCACACCGGAGAGCGACGCCTGAGCGTCGCAGTCCATGGCTCGTCCGGTTCGGAGGGATGCGCGAGCGTCAACACGGGCAGTGCGAGAAGCAGGATCATCGCCGGCGAACTGGTGAGAATCGCCAGCCCCAGGACCACCCCTGCCAGCGCTGCTTCCAGGAGCCGGCCCTGGACAGACGCCCTGCAGTAGAGCAGGAACCCGGAAAGGGTGAGGACCAGCCCGAGTGCTTCCGCCATGAATGCAGCGGATTGACCCAATGCGGAGAGTGATAGTGCGTGCAGGGTGCCGGCGACAAGCGCCACGCGACTCTGGCCGGTGATCCGAAAGGTCAGCAGGGCGATGAGTACCGCACCGGCCGCGGCCAGCACGATCTGAATGCCCAGGATGGCTACAACGCTTGAGCCCGCGACGACACCCGAGATTGCCAGGAACACGGGGTACCCTGGTCCGAAGAGGCGAACTCCGGTGGAGTGCAGCGTCGATTCCACGCGCAGGCGATCCCCTGCTTCGGTGTAGTGCTCGGTGTCGCGAGAGAGATGTCGGATGGCGTCGGGAGCTTCGAACTGGCTAACAGAGACGAAGGCGAAGGCGATTCGCAGGCAGAGGGCTAGCGCAAACAGCCAGAGATACTTGCTCAGTATGTGTCGACTCCCGTGCTCCTCGGCTTGTAATGAGTAGGGAACTCACCTCACGTATCGGCTCACAAGCAGGATCGACAACAAAGACCCTGCTCGCAAGGGTGAAGCACGGACGCTGGACTAGGCGTCTAACAGGGAGAGCACGGAGGCGGTCCACCCTTGAAGACGTAGTTTACGAGCAGAATTATGTCGCCCGAATTGATCGCCAGATTGCAATTGATGTCTCCCAGCGCGCCGACGGGAGGAGGTCCCGATTTGAACACGGCATTCACAAGATAAATGATGTCGGCTGATGTAACCATGCCGCTTCCGTCGACGTCGCCCGGCGATGCAGTAGGGCAAATCGAGTTGATGACCGTGTCGGTGAATGCGGGCGGATCCGAATCTATCCGCACGCTGGCGTGATTCGAGATCTGCGCCCCTACAGGAGCTGCTCCGGAGGGCCGGATCGTGTACTCGACAAAAGCGTGACTTCCAGGCTCATCGGTCACGCTGTCCGGAAGCTGGACGTTGCTGAACGTCCATGTCAATTCTCTCCCCGTTATGGAGAGAGTATAGGGATGACTGCTGACCCCCGACTGCACACTGCCAATGTCCAGGTCGAGATCGAGACTGTCCCGAATCACGACGTCCATGGCCGAGTCGCTACCGGTGTTCTGAAAATCAATGTGATAGCTTAGCGTCTCGTCTCTGGGGACGAATCCTCCCGGGCTCGTGCCCACGGGTGAAACCGACTTTGAGTTGGGGTCCGACGACGCAACGACCTCTCGACAGTCGCTGGCTACATTGTTCGCTGAGTCGGCGTCGCCTAATGGTGGATTCGCGGCGACCATCGCACATAACGGAGTGCCCAAGGGCGTGCTTTGAGGAATCGACAGGATCGCGCGCAGTCGCTCCGTTTCGGACTCACCCGGGTTGAGCGCACCCAGACTCCAGGTCACGGAGTGGCTTCCAGGGGAGTAGGTCCCGGGTCCTGCTGAAATGCTCTCCGAATAGGAAAAAGCCGCTTCAACCGGAAGGAACAGCTCTACGACCGCCGGAGGTGACACGGCGGAGCCCTGGTTAATGCACATGGCTGTGATCGCTAAGTCCTTCCCTGCTCTGGCAGGAGTCATTCCCACGTGCGCCCTCAGGTCCCATACCGGATCGAGGTCGAGCGCGAAGTCCAGTTCCGTGAAAGCCGTCTGCAGGCCCACACTCTTTGTGTGGCTGGCAGGCGAGCCCGGACACAGCGCGCTCCACAGTGGAGGAGTTACCTCGACTGTGTACACGCCTGGGGACAGGCTGTCGAAGACATAGAACCCCGAATTATCCGTAACCGTGGCGATGTCGGGCGGCAACAACCTGACCACGAGCCCACTCAATCCCGCTTCGGCAAGCCCCTGGCTGCAATCCCCGTCGCTATCGTCGAACACCGTTCCCGAGAGCGCGCTCTGGCCCGCCAAGGTGCCCAACCCGTAAGGAATCCAAGCGCCCAGGGTGTCATCCAATAGCATGGGGTAGCTCGTGGGCTGTCCCGACTC
>DAIOGN010000014.1:9689-12469 GCA_036745245.1 Candidatus Zixiibacteriota bacterium | reverse complement strand
CGGATGCCGGCATGGTGAGTCGAATACTCGCCAGAAGGTAGAACCCCGTGTCCGAATCCCTGTAGTCCTGGAATTGGAGGAGGAGATCGCCCAACCCCGTCTCGTCCGGATCCATAACCTTCCAGTTATAGCTCCATCCAAGTTCATTGGGGAGTACGATGCTATCATATGTAAGACCAGGAGTCGCTCCGCCGACCTCGATTCGAAATGGCAGGTGGAGCGCCTGCATGTTCTTACCGGGTTTCGCCGTAATAGTGAGATTCATCCAGTACGACGTGGCATTGGCTGGAAAGGTATGGCTGTAGGAAAGTATGTAGTCGGTTGAGGGAATGCAAGTCACAGGCGGCTGTGTGGGGCCGCAGTTCGGGTATTGCCAGAGCTCAAATACACTCTTGGCAAGCCGGGCAACGTCCCGCACTGTGACGAGCTCGTGATCATCGACGTCGGTGCAGGCGAGACTGACTGGAGGGACACCTGTGCCTCGGACGTAATGGATGAGGGTAATGACGTCGGAAGACGTCAGAATTCCCGAGCCGTTCGCATCGCCACACACCCAGGGAGGCTCACATTGCGCGTGCGCCTGCACACTCGGGAGTGAATTCACCCCAAGAAGCGCCACGGTCACACTGAGGAGCCACGTCATGACACGGTGTTGTCCGGGTAGATCGAGTTCGGATGGCCTCGGAGTCCCGGGCATACCACGTCTCCATTTCAGTCCACTTGACTGGCGATCCCAGCCGGTGGGTCCGGCGGTCAGTCGATCATTAAAAAGCCGACCGGATAATACGCGCCGGCTGGCGAAGCTACAAGAAGTTCAAGCGAAGACGCCAATCAGCGCTACGGGTACAACCGCCCCATCGTCCGCGCGAACGGGATCGCCTCGCGGATGTGCTTGAGTCCGCAGATCCAGGCCACCGTGCGCTCTATGCCCAGGCCGAATCCTGAATGAGGCACCGAGCCGAAGCGTCGCAGGTCCAGGTACCATTCGTAGGCTTCTTCGGGCAGTTTCTGTTCGGCGATGCGCGCCTTCAGCTTCTCGATGTCGTCTTCGCGCTGAGACCCGCCGATGATCTCGCCGTAGCCTTCGGGCGCCAGAAGGTCCGCACACTTCACCAGGTCCGCGCGCTCCGGGTGCTCCTTCATGTAGAACGCCTTGATGGCGCGGGGGTAGTCGTACACGAACACCGGGCGATCGAACTGCTGCGTGAGCAGCGTTTCGTCGTCGCCGCCTAGATCGTCACCCCATTTGATGTCGGAGCCGAGTGTCTTCAACTTCTCCACGGTGTCGTCGTACGAGAGTCGTGCGAACGGCAGCTTTACGGAGGCCAGGGGCGCCGTGTCGCGCTCGAGCACTTCCAGTTCGGCCTTCGATTTCTCCAGCACCCAGGCGACGATGTAGCAGATCATCTCCTCCTGGAGCTGCATGCTGTCTTCGTTATCGTAGAAGGCCATCTCCGGTTCCATCATCCAGAACTCGGTGAGGTGACGGCGCGTCTTGCTCTTCTCCGCGCGGAAGGTGGGGCCGAAGGTATAGATACGGCCAAAGGCCATGGCGCCCGCTTCCCCGTAGAGCTGCCCCGTCTGCGCCAGGTAGGCCTTCCCCAGGTCGAAGTACTCTGTGGAGAACAGGCTGCCGGCGTGCTCACCGATCGAGCCCGTGAGAATGGGTGAATCGAACATCAGGAAGCCGCGCTCATAGAAGAATGTCCGGATGGCCTGGATGATCTCGTTGCGTACGCGCAGGATCGCGTGCTGGCGCCTTGAACGCAGCCACAGGTGACGGTGCGTCATGAGGTAGTCGATGCCGTGTTCCTTGGGGCTGATCGGGAACTCAGGAGCCGGGCTGATCATTGCCAGGTTGGACAGTTCCAGTTCATGCCCTCCCACCTGCCGCGGATCGGCCTTCACTTTGCCGGTCACCTCCAGCGAACATTCCTGGGTGAGCGCTTCGAAACACGCGAAGACCTCGGGCGACACGGCTTTTTGAACCAGCACGCACTGGCAGAGGCCGGTACCGTCGCGCACGATGAGGAATGCAACCTTCCCCGAAGAGCGCTTGTTGTACAGCCAGCCCTTGAGCGTCACTTCTTCGCCCACGTGCTTGTGCAGTTCAGATATGTAAAACTTCGGCTTGATCATGCGGCGGCGTTCTCCGTGCGATGAATCCAGATCTGGCGAAGGGCGGTTCCCCCCGACCAGAAGGTGATGAGGCGCTGCTTCCCCCGTTCGATCCCGCCCCAGACACTCGATTGCAGGCGGGCCTCGATGGACAGCTCCGTGTCGAACAGGGACACCACGATTCTCGGGCGAGTGAAGCAGTCGGTGCTCGTACGGTCGGGTCGTGCCGTGAAGGCGTGCGTGTAGCCGGCCTTCCGGACAACTTGCACGACGCGTGAGTTGAAGCGCCCGAACGGATAGGATAAGCTTTCGACAGCAACTCCGAGCCGGTCTTCCAGGAGCCGTTTGCTGCCCTCGACCTCCGAGGACAGTTCGTGCTGCGACAGGTTGCGAAGGTCCCGGTGATACATGCCATGCGAGCCGATGGCATGCCCCTGCCCGATCCACTCGGCCAGCTGCGTCCAGGCGGCGTGACGGCGATGACGACCCGTGTAGTCCCACGTCGCCCTGCGGCCGACGAATCCTGCCGGCACGAAGAGCGTAGCCCTAAGCCCTCGTTCTGCCAGCGGCCCCGCCCACAGGTCCACCTGGCTGGTCAACGCGTCGTCGAGCGTTACCGAGAGTGTCGTGGATTCGTTGGAGTTTGAATCAGTCGCGATAGG
>DAIOGN010000014.1:4064-9679 GCA_036745245.1 Candidatus Zixiibacteriota bacterium | reverse complement strand
GCGCGCGAGAAAATAGTCCAGCTGACGTTCCAGCCGGCCCGCAGGCAGTGCGGAAATTCCCGGCTCAAACCCTGAGCGTACGCCGTGGTAGCAGAGTACCAAGGCTCACCCCAAAGGCGACCAATCGACTTCTGAGAGCAGATTCTCGGGCAAGGGTCCCACGGCCACAGCCGTCAGACGCTTGCGCGAAATCATGGCCTTTGCCAGCTCGGCCACCGACTCCAGCTTCACGGCGTCGATGCGCTTGAGCGTGTCCGACAGGCTCACCTGGCGTCCGAGGAACAGCTCCTGACGAGCGATGCGGTTCATCCGGCTGGACGTGTTCTCCAGGCCCAGGACCAGCTGTCCCTTGAGCTGTTCGCGCGCGGACTCTATTTCGGTCTTTGTGAAGTCGCCCTTCCGGAGGCGGCCCAGCTCCACCGCGCTCGCATCCGCCGCCTTCGCAGCGGTTTTCGGGTCGGTGCCCAGGTACAGGCCGAACACGCCGCAGTCTCGGTAGGAGTCCTGAAATGAATACACGCTGTACGCCAGCGACAGCTCTTCACGGATCCTCTGGAACAGACGGGACGACATTCCGCCCCCGAAGAGCTGCTGCAGAAGCAACAACGAGAACTTCTTTTCGTGGTCGTACGGCAACGACGGAACGCCCAGTACCACATGGGATTGCGCCGAGCGGTGAACAAATACCTTTAAGCCGCCTTTGACCGTTGGTTGCGCCGTTCCCGGACCCACGCCGTGACCATTGGACCAGTCGCCGAGGTGTTTGCGCACCAGGCGCACCAGCTCCTTGTGATCCACGTCGCCGCAGGCCGCCACCACGATACGAGAGGGCGTGTAGTGCCGCCTGCGGTAGTGCAGGATGTTCCCGCGCTCGGCGCGCCCCACCGTAGGGCGCTTGCCAAGCACCGGCAGTCCAAGGGACTTCATCCCCCAGTGGGTCTGGGCGAACAGGTCATGCACCCAGTCGGACGGGGTGTCGTGAACGTCTTTGATCTCTTCAAAGATCACCTTCTGTTCACGCTTGAGTTCACCCGCATCGTAGCGCGAGTGCCGTACGATATCGGACAACACGTCGATGGCCACCGGCAGGTGGGTGCCCAGCATCTTGGCGTAGTAACAGGTATGTTCCCGGCTGGTGAAGGCATTCACCCCGCCGCCGCGCGACTCGAACTCCGCCACGATCTGGCGGGCCGTGCGCCTTCGCGTGCCCTTGAAGGTCATGTGTTCGATGAGATGAGAGAGGCCCGCCAGCTCCGGGCTTTCATGCCTGGAGCCGACGTCCACCCACACGCCGACAGAAACAGATTTCACAGAAGGGTGGCGCTCAGACAGAATGCGCAACCCCGTGTCAATCCGTGTCTTCTTAAACAGGTTCCCGGCCTCCCACATTCACATCGAAACTGAACTCACCGTCCGACTCAA
Source organism: Candidatus Zixiibacteriota bacterium (assembly GCA_036745245.1). GTDB lineage: Bacteria > Zixibacteria > MSB-5A5 > JAUVRN01 > JAUVRN01 > DAIOGN01. Next base: position 8,257 of record DAIOGN010000014.1, on the reverse strand, counting down.
CGAGAATCGCGACGCGCGGGACGACGATCACGTCCTCCGCCACGGCCCCCGTTGCGACTGCCACCGCGGCCGCCCCTGTCTCCGCCACTTCGGGGCGCCGGCATATCGGCCGGATTGAAGCCGTCGAGGAGCACACGCCGTGACAGCCGGATCTTGCCGTCAGGGGACACCTCGATCACCTTCACTTTAACCGTGTCTCCGACATTGAGCACATCTTCCGTGCGATTCACGCGGTTGATGTCGATTTCGGAGATGTGCAGGAGGCCGTCCTGGTCGGGCAGGATTTCCACAAACGCGCCGAACTCGGCGGTACGCCGCACGGTGCCCTCGTAGACCCTCCCCACCTCCGGCTCCTCCACGATGCGCAGAATGCGCACGCGTGCCGCTTCGCCGGCTTCCGCATCCACCGAGGCGATGAGAATGGTGCCGTCGTCCTCGATGTCGATCTTGGCGCCCGTCTCTTCCACGATGCTGCGGATCATCTTGCCACCCGGGCCAATCACCGCGCCGATCTTGTCGACCTTGATCTTCATGGTGATGATGCGAGGCGCGTACGGCGACAGATCGGCCCTCGGTTCGGCCAGGGTCTGCTCCATGATGCCGAGGATGTGCAACCGTGCCGCGAGCGCTTTTTCAAGCGCCACGCGCATGGTGTCGATCTTCAGCCCTTCCACCTTCACGTCCATCTGGAAGGCCGTAATGCCCTCGCGCGTGCCGGTGACCTTGAAGTCCATGTCGCCGTAGTGGTCTTCGTCCCCGAGGATGTCTGTAAGGACGGCCACCTTCTTATCCGACATCACCATGCCCATGGCGATGCCTGCCACCGGGGCCTTGATGGGCACACCGGCGTCCATGAGGGCGAGCGATCCGCCACACACGGAGGCCATGGACGACGAGCCGTTCGACTCGAGGATCTCCGACACCACACGCACGGTGTAGCTGAACTTCTCCTCGTTGGGGATCACAGGCTGAATGGCGCGTTCCGCCAGCGCTCCGTGCCCGATTTCCCGGCGTCCGGGTCCTCGCATCGGCCGCACCTCTCCCACCGAGTACGGCGGGAAGTTGTAGTGCAGCATATACGATTTCCACGACTCGCCTTCGAGGTCGTCGATCTTCTGCTCGTCCATCTTGGTGCCGAGCGTGACCGCGGCCAGAGCCTGGGTCTGCCCGCGTGTGAAGATGGCGGAGCCGTGCGCACGAGGCAGAAACCCCACTTCGCAGCTGATCTCGCGGATGTCATCGTAGCCGCGTCCGTCGAGCCTGCGTCCCTCGTGCAGGATCATGTGACGGATGTCGTCGGCCTGCAGATCGTGAAGGATCGTGCCGATGGCCTTTGCTTTGTCTGGGAACTCCTCCGCCAGAGCCAGGATCACTTCGTCGCGAATGGCCTTCACCGCGGCCGACCGTTCCTGCTTGTCGGTGATGCGGTCCGCTTTGACGATCCTGTCCTTCGCCAGTGTGTTGACCCGGTCGACCAGTGGCTGGTTCACCTCGGGCGGTGTCACCACCAGCTTCGGCTTGCCCACTTTCGCGCGCAGCTTGTCGATGGCAGCGCAGATGTCCTGGATGGCCGCATGCCCGAATTCCAGGGCCGCCACCAGGTCGGCCTCCGACACTTCCCTCGTACCGCCCTCCACCATGGTGAGTGAGTCGGACGAACCGGCCACCACCAGGTTGAGGTCGCCTTCCTCCACCTGCTCGAAAGACGGATTGAGGATCAACTCCCCATTCACACGCCCCACACGCACCCCGGCGATCGCCTTGAGAAGCGGTACGGGCGAAAGCACCAGGGCGGCCGAAGCGCCGATCAGGCCCAGCACGTCCGCGTCGTTCTGTTGATCCGACGACAGCACCGTGACCATGATCTGCACTTCATTGCGGTAGCCGTCCGGAAACAGGGGCCGGATGGGCCGGTCGATCAAGCGCGACGAGAGCGTCTCCTTCTCGGAGGGCCGCCCTTCGCGCTTGAAGTAGCCGCCGGGAATCTTCCCCGCGGCGTAGGAACGCTCCCGGTATTCCACCTGGAGCGGGAAAAAGTCGATCCCCTCGCGCGGCGAGTCGGAGCCCACCACGGCGGCCAGGATCATGGTGTCGCCGCACCGAACGGTGACGGCGCCTGAGGCCTGCTTGGCCACACGGCCGGTTTCGATCGTGAGCGTATTGGCGCCCAGCGGTAACTGTACAGATTCTATCATCACTACTCCTGCCGGTTAGCGGCGCAAGTCAAGGTGCTGGATCAGGCGCTGGTACGTTTCCGGGCTTTCGCGTTTGAGGTATTCCAAGAGCCGGCGACGATGGCCGACCAGTTTCAACAGGCCGCGGCGCGACGAATGGTCGCGCTTGTTGCTATTGAGGTGCGAGGTGAGATCGTTGATCCGTTGTGTCATCAGTGCGATCTGCACCTCCGGCGACCCCGAGTCGGTTTCGTGAAGCTGAAACTGCTTCCGAATCGACGCCTTCCGTTCCTTACTGAGGGGCACGGGTTTTCTCCTTTCGACGTCTGTATTCTATGTATTGTTCTCTGTCTTTTTCCATTTGTCGTTGAAGTTCAGCGAGCGTGTCGAACGCCTCCGGCTTGCGCAGGATCACTTCGGGCACCACGGTCAGGTGCAGGCCGTACAGATCCCGTGGTGGAAAGTCGAGGAGGTGCGCTTCCACGCGCAGGCGCGGATCGCCCAGGGTCGGTCGCGGGCCGATGTGAATGAGCGCCGGATGCGCGCCGCCCGAGAGGTGTGCCGTGGCGCCGTAAATCCCCTGAGGCGGCAGCTGCTTTTCGGCGGGCACCTCCAGGTTGGCCGTGGGAAACCCGAGATCGGAGCCGCGATGATCGCCGGGGACCACCCGGCCCGAGAATTCGTAGGGATAGCCCAACAGTTCGGCCACGGCATTGAGTTCGCCCGCAGACAACAGCCTGCGAATGCGGCTGGACTTGATGGGGCCCTCGCCCGACTTCACGGGTGAGACCACGTCCAGGGCGATCCCTTTCTCCGCGAGCAACTCCTTCAACAGGTCGGTCTTCCCTCTGCGGTCGTGTCCAAACGCATGGTCGTACCCCACCACTACGTGGCCGGCATCGAGGCGGCCCACGAGAATGTCCTGCACGAACTGCTCGGCCGTCTGCCGCGAGAACTCGCGCGAGAAGGTGAGCACCACCACGGCATCCACGCCATGCGCTTCGAAGCGGGCGAGCCGCTCTTCCAGTGTGGAGAGCAGGCCGGGCGCGCGGCCCCCCGAGGCCAGGACGCGCTGCGGGTGCGGATCGTACGTCACCGCCACCGACTTGCGATTCTGAGCTTTTGCCGCCTGAAGCAGGCGCGCCAGGATGGCGGCGTGCCCGCGGTGCAACCCGTCGAAGGTGCCCAGGGACACGGCAGGCTTCTCCATGCCCAGGTCGGATTTGTTGGGATCACGGAGAACCTTCATGCCGGCTTCTCGAGCACGCGTTCAAAGTGGCAGCGAGGGGGCCGACTGTCGTCGTGCCACGGATCGTCCGTCTGCGCAACGGCCAGAGCGTCGCCTTCAAGATCGGTGAACAGGAAGGGCTCGCCGGCATCCAGCTTGCCGGTGGCCGATGAGATCACGCGCTCGGGCATGCGACCGTGCACCACATGCTCCCGATTGACTGCGTCCAGAACCACAGTGGGCAGGTCCAAAGCCCTCGTGAGCGGAATGAAGGACTGCTGTCCGGCCTCGCCCGCAAGGTAGAGTGCGAGGGGACACGCGGTATCGAGGGTCCAGGATCCCACCTGCGTGCGCCTCAGGCTGGCCACGTGCGCCGGGATGCTCACGCGCTGCCCCAGAGCCTCCACAATGGCGCGCACGTACGTGCCACCGGCCACTCTCATCTCGAGAATCACCCACGGCCATCCCGCCGAGTCAGCTGTGAGCGAATGAACATGCATCGTTCGCTCAGGCGGCGTCACCTGTCGACCCTCGCGACTGGCGCGATACAACGGTTGTCCGTCGACTTTCACGGCTGAGAATCGCGGCACAGGAAGCTGTATCTTTCCCACAAGAGACTGCACCGCACGGTCCAGCTCCGCGGGAGGCGTTGCGCCCGGGTCCCGGATGTCGACAGGTTCGGTTTCTGCATCGCCTGAGGCGGTACCTACGCCGAAGCGCGCCACCACGCGGTACACCTTGGGTTCGGAGGGGAGAAAACGCAGCACGGGCGTGGCTTTGCCGAGCAGGAT
>DAIOGN010000014.1:0-4054 GCA_036745245.1 Candidatus Zixiibacteriota bacterium | reverse complement strand
GCAGAATGGGAAGCAGTCCCGTCGCGAGCGGATCGAGTGTGTCCGCGTGCCCCACGCGCACATCATCGTGCAGGCGGCGCACCTTGTGCACCACGTCGAACGACGTGAGGCCGTACGGCTTGTCGATCAGGAGCACGCCGTTCATGCCGTCTCCAACAGCAGCGCCGCACGCTTCATGATCTCGGGTTTGACGTCCGCCAGCTTGCCCTTCAGAGTGCAACCGGCAGCATTCTTGTGGCCACCGCCCCCGTAGTGTGCCGCCAGAGAGCCCACGTCGACGCCATCCTGCGAACGAAGCGAAACTTTCACGGAATCCGGCGACGGCTGCTTGAAGAGCATTCCGATCCGCACTTGATCCGAAACCAACGTAAAGTCGATGATGCCTTCCGAATCCTGAGGTGAGGCTCCGGCCCGCTCGAAGTGCTCCGGAAGGAGAGTGAATGCCAGCAGTCGCCCTCCGGCGCCCTGTTCCATGCCGTCGAGCGCCGAACGCAACAACTGCAGATACGCGAAGGGCAGCCCGAAGTAGATCTGGCGCGTGATCTCAGAGGGCTCGGCGCCGAGCTTTACCAGCTCGCTTGCAATGGACAGTGTGCGCGACGTGGTGCCCTTGTAACGAAACCGACCCGTATCGGTGAGGATGGCCGTGTAGAGGCACATGGCCATGGAGGGCGTGACCGGCCTTCCCCATCCCTGCAGTAGATCATACACCATCTCGCCCAGGGCCGCAGCACTCGTGTCCACCCAGTTGATGTGGCCGTAGCGCGCGTTGTCGCGATGATGGTCGATATTGATGAGGCGCACGCCTTCGAGCATGGTCACGCCGCGTCCCAGCCGGTCGGTGCCTGGCGATTCGATGGTGACCGCCAGATCCGCCCGAAAGTTGGAATCGGGTTCGCTCTTCAGTAGGCCGGCCCGATCCAGGAATTTGTACCGGCCCGGCAGAAGTCCTTCGGAGAAACAGTACACCGGGCGCGGGCGCAGGGCCTCCGCCAGGGCGAGGATGCAGCCGGCAGAGTCCCCGTCGGGGTCGGTGTGGCCCAACAGGAGAATGCGAGAGGCCCGCTCGAGTTCAGCCGCGATCGTCTGAATCGGCTCCATCTTCCTTCTCCAGCTCGGCCAACAGCTCCAGCACACGCGCTCCTTTGCCCACGCGATCGTCGAATTCGAAACGCACCTGCGGCGTCACCCGCAACTTCAGCCGATGACTCACTTCGCGCTGGATGAACGAAGCCAGCTGCGAAAGCCTTCGTGCCACAGCCGAACGCTCGGCGTCGGTTCCCATCACGGTATATCGTATCTTCGCCTCTCCCGCGTCCTTCGACAACTCCACTCCGGTAATGGTGACCAGCGCGGGCAGGGGAGTTTTCAACTCGGACTGCAGAATGCCCGCCACCTCGCGCACCACACTGGATTCGAGCCGCTGCCGGCGGTCGTCGGAGACCACTAGCGCCACTCCAATCGGCGTCCCGCCACTACGAAGCCGTGCTGCGTGGAGGCCCAGTCCGCCAGAGACGAAAGCACTTCGTCGACGTGCCGCTGTTCATTGGACACGGTCACGATGGCCAGTTCCGCCCGCTGCCAGAGATCGGGTTCACCCACTTCCGCCGTAGCCACCGGGAATTTCTGATGCAGGCGCTCCTTGAAACTCTTGAGCACCCGTCTTCGGTCCTTGAGGGACTGCGCTTCGGAGATGAAGAGATCGAGGTACAAACAACCTACCACTACACCCATAGAGGTCGCACTACACCAGCGTGCGGGCGACCTGAACCTCCACGAGAACTTCGAAGCGGTCGCCCACCTTCACGTCCTGGAAGTTCCCCAGGCGGATGCCGCACTCAAAACCGGCCGCCACCTCGCGGGCATCGTCCTTGAAGCGCCTCAGGGTTTCGACCGAATCCTCATGGACGATCACGCCGTCGCGCACCACGCGCACGCGGGCGCCCCGTCGGACCGAGCCGTCGAGCACGTAACATCCCGCGATCGTGCCCACCTTGGGCACCTTGAACAGTTCTCGTACTTCCACCCGGCCGCGCACTTCCTGGTGCACATCCATGCCGAGCATGCCCTCGAGCAGCTTCTTGATGTCTTCTTCCGCCTCGTAAATCACGTTGTACTCGCGGATGATCACCTGCTCGCGCGCGGCCGTTTCCCTGGCCTTGGAGTCGGGGATCACGTGGAAGGCGAGGACGAGCGCGTCGGAGGCCGTGGCCAGGAGCACGTCGGATTCCGTAACCATGCCCACGCCCCGGTGGATCACGTGCACTTTCACTTCGGGATGTTCGATGCGCTCGAGCGTGTCGGACAGGGCTTCCACCGAGCCGCCCACGTCGCCTTTGATGATGATCTTGAGTTCCTTGATTTCACCTTCGGCAATTCTCCGCGCCCAATCGCCGACCGAGGCCCCGGCCTTGTGGCGGATGTCCTGCTCACGCTTGATGGCGGAACGGCTCTGCGCCACGCGGTGGGCTTCTTCGTCGGTGGCGTAGGCCACGAGCGAGTCGCCGGCCTGCGGTACGCCACCCAGCCCGAGTATCTGCACCGCCGTTCCCGGCAGGCACTCCGTGAGTCGGTTTTCGCGCTCGTCGAGCAGGGCGCGAACGCGGCCCTCGAACGGACCGGCCACCACGGGATCCCCCACCCGGAGCGTACCGCGCTCGATGAGCGCGTTGACTACCGGACCCTTGCCTTTGTCGAGCTCGGCTTCGAGGACCCGGCCCGTGGCCAATCGATCGGGGTTGGCCTTCAACTCGAGCAGCTCCGTTTGCAGTACCAGAAGCTCTTCGAGGCGATCCACCCCCTGCCCTGTCTTCGCCGACAGGTCCACAAATATCGTCTGGCCGCCCCACGCCTCAGGCACCAGCCCGTACTCGGTGAGCATCTGACGTACCCGTTCCGGATTGGCATCGGGAAGGTCCATTTTGTTCACGGCCACCAGGATCGGTACGCCCGCGGCCTTCGCATGATCGATGGCCTCCACGGTCTGCGGCATGACGCCCTCCGTGGCGGACACCACCAGAACGACACAGTCGGTGACCTGGGCGCCTCGCGCCCGCATCGCCGAGAAGGCCTCATGACCCGGCGTGTCGAGAAACGTGACCCGCGCTCCGGAGGTGGTGACCACGTTGTAGGCGCCGATGTGCTGCGTAATGCCCCCGGCTTCGCCCGCGATCACGTTGGTTTTGCGGATGTGGTCGAGGAGCGACGTCTTGCCGTGATCCACGTGGCCCATCACGGTCACCACGGGCGGCCGCGGCTTGAGCGTCTCCGGCGGATCCTCCTCCTCCATCGTATCGAGGGCTTCGTCTTCCGCAGCTTTCACGCCGTAGTCGAACTCGAGGGCCACCATTTCGATCGTGTCGAAATCGAGCCGCTGGTTGATCGTGGCCATCTGGCCCAGTTCCATGAGCTTCGCCACCACTTCGGAGGGGCGACGCTCCAGATGATTGGCCAGTTCCGCCACGGTCATGAATTCCGAGACCAGCACAACGCGCGAGGGCGATTCGAATTCTTCCCCGGATTCGTCGCGATCCTTCCGACGTTTCTTGCGTGTGGTGCTGCCGTCGAGCGAGGCCATGGTGCGCTTCAGCGTGGCTTCGACGGCCTTCCGATCGACGACCGCGTCGTGGTCCTTCTTCTTGCGCTTCTTCCGGCGGCGGCCCTGAGTGACATAGGTCTGCCCGGCGGGCTTGTTCGGAGGGGCGGGCTTGCGCTCGGCGGTGCGGTCGGGAGCGGCGGTGACCAGCTTGGGGCGGAACAACTCCCCTTCTCGGATCGTGGGGCGAATGGTCTCCTGAGTCGGCGCCCCCTCGGCGGCCGGCAGGGAGGCTGACATCGAGGCCGGCTGCGCATGCAGCGCACCGTCATAAACAACCGCCAGCGCCGCGGCGATCAGCAGTGACGTGCGCAATGTGCGGATCGAGATCATTGCGCCCCGGCGTTCTGTCTGGGTAAAGCGGTGCCGTTGAGCATCAAAGTCAAGCTCACGCCGCTGTGGAAGCGCACCAGCGCGCCGGAATCGACGATTTCCAGCCGATTGGCGTTGAGGATGCCC
>DAIOGN010000013.1:20899-37066 GCA_036745245.1 Candidatus Zixiibacteriota bacterium | reverse complement strand
AAGGAGATTCTGGGCGGGCGCGTGAAGACCCTGCATCCGGTGGTCTTCGCGGGGCTGCTCGCCCGGCGCGATCACAAGGAGGACCTGGCGGCATTACGCCAGGCCGGCATCGACACGATCGACCTGGTGGTGGTGAACCTCTATCCCTTCGCCGCCACGGCCGCCGATCCCGCAACCGACGATTCCGAGCGCATCGAAATGATCGACATCGGCGGACCGTCCATGATCCGCGCGGCCGCCAAGAACCACGCCTACACTACGGTGCTGACGTCGCCTTCGCAGTACGGCGAGTTCCTGTCGATGTGGGAGACGCAGGGCGGGCTCACGCTGGATCAGAGGCGGCGCTTTGCCGCGGCGGCCTTTGCGCACACGCGCGACTACGACGTGGCGGTGTCATCGTATTTCGAAGGCGAAGGCACCTTTCCCCCGTCGCTTCCCCTGCGATTGTCCCTGGAGGGTTCGCTGCGCTACGGCGAGAACCCTCACCAGCCGGCCGCGCTCTACAGGGATCTCGATGCCCGCGCCGACGTGGCGTCCCTGCTGAACGCCCGCGTGCTCTCGGGGAAGGAACTATCGTACAACAACTACGCCGATCTCGAAGCCACGCTCGACCTGTGCATGGAGTTCGACGAGCCCTTCGCCTGTGTGGTGAAGCACGCCAATCCCTGCGGCGCCGCCACGGCGGCGACCCTGGCCGAGGCGTACCGGCAGGCGCTCGAAGCCGATCCGGTGTCGGCGTACGGATCCATCCTCGGGTTCAATCGGGTACTCGATCTCGACACCGCCGGGCTGGTGAACGACACACAGTTCGTGGAGTGCATCCTGGCGCCCGGAGTTGCACCTGAAGCACTGGAGCTTCTGAAGAAGAAAAAGCAGCGGCGCGTATTGGAACTGCCCGCCATGGAGCAGCGCCTCTTTCCCGCGCGCATGATGAAAATCATTCGCGGCGGCGCGCTGGTCATGACCCCCGACGTTCCCGACGAGCCGGATCTGACGCCGGTGTCGGATCGCACGCCCACGCCGGCCCAGGAGGCCAGCCTGCGTTTCGCATGGAGGGTGGTGAAGCACGTCAAATCAAACGCGATCGTGCTGGCGCAGGGCACGCGTACCGTGGGTCTGTGCGGCGGCCAGACGTCGCGCGTGGACGCCGTACGCATCGCCTGTGAGAGAGCCGGGGTGGACGCGCTGGGAAGCTGTCTTGCCTCCGACGCCTTCTTCCCCCTGGCCGACGGACCCGAAGTTGCCATTGCAGCCGGGGTCGCGGCCTTCATCCAGCCGGGGGGGAGTAAGAAGGATGACGAGGTGTTCGCCGCAATAAAAAAGGCCGGCGTGTGCATGGTCACCACCGGCCGCAGACACTTCAGGCACTAGGCCCGTTGGGCGCTTCATCCAGCGCCGCGCATGATTCAGAATCTTAAGGACACGGCGGAGGCGGCCCGGCCTTGAACACGTGATTCACCATATAGATGATGTCGGCTGAGTTGACCACGTTGTTGTTGTTCATGTCGGCGTCGGACGCCGGAACCGGCGCCGGGCCCCCCTTGAAGATGTAGTTCACGAGGAAGATCACGTCCGACGACGTGAGAACCTGGTCGGAGGTGACGTCACCGCAGAGGAAGGTGGCCAGCTGCACCAGGTCGACGTCCACCGGGCCGCCGCCCGTTCCCACCGAGCGGAACGCAATCTTGACGCTGTTCTTACCCACCAGGGTGGGCAGATTCACGCTGGCGCCCACCCACTGGTAATTGTTAAACTGCCCCTCATTCGTCTCATCCCACACCTTCGTGGGAAACGTGCTGCCGCCGTTGGTGGACACCCAGACTTCCAGATTCTGGAAGTTGTCGGGCGAGATCGAACGCACGTAGCTCATCTTGAAATGAAAGTACAGGATCACCTCGGAAATGGATCCCGCGAGGTTCACCGTGGGGGACTTCAGCCATTCGTTCTGTGCGCCGGCGCCCGGGTCTTCATCCACGCGGGCATCCCCGTCGAGCGGGCCGTACGTGTCGGCGCCCTGCAACCAGCTGTAGGATACGTTGGCCTTGGTAACGGTCCAGCCGGTTGGAGGAAAGGTCCCTCCGAAGTCTTCATTGATCACAAACGCGGCGGGTGCAGCCACCACCGATCCGTGTCGAGTGGCCGGGGCGGTCATCTCCCGTTCCGGCGTGGCAAGGGTGCCCGGAAGGCCGGAGTCGGCCATCGAGCGTCCAGGGGACAGAGTGACAATGAGCGTAGCTGTGAGTATACAAGCGGTACCGAGAACGAGCCTGGTCATGAGCTCCTCCGTGATGAACATTCTATCGTCCGGGGCGATACGGTTCTGTACCTCACAGAAGGGCACAGCAATAGCTACAGCCGATTCTGCAGTGGTCGTCTGGTGCGGTCGGGAGAGGCAGCGCGAGGACCGCTATCCGCTCACCCTAGAATTCCACACAGCGGGAAACTCAGGTACCTTCGACCCTTAACTTACCTTAGCCGGCCGGAATGTCAATAGGACTGATTCGAGGCGACCTCAGGGCAGCCGGCGCATCCGGATGTCCGCCTGATAGTCTCGCGCTCCCGACGTGTCCGGGACCGACCGGGCGGTCCATGTAGCACCCCACGTCGTGCTCTCACGGGCGAAGGCAGCCGCTGTGGAATCCTCCCCCAGAAGGATCACACCCCTGAGCGCCGCGAACCCCTGGCGCTCGGCTGTGAGGTGAAGGTGACGGGCCAGCGGGCAGCCATTGCCGTTTCCCGAGGTGTCTGGCAGGTTCGTTTCCACGGCCACCCGTCCGGAATCTCCCGCACGCAGCGAGGCAAAGAGCCTGGGATTCCAACCGCTGTCCGGCGTGCACGGGTGCGCCGCATCCGACTGGCGCAGGTCTACCACAGCCCGGGACACCGGAGCATCGTGATCGTCCAGAAGCCTCACCACGATCACCACCCGCCGGCCTGGCAGGCTGCGAGGGGCCATCACAGCCTCCTCGTCCCAGGCGTGGCGATGGATCAGATCCCGCACCTGCGGCCGCCAGATGGAGTCGGCGAGAAGTGGAGCAAGAGATGTGTCCACGGCCACCTGCATGGGGTGCGTCAATCCGTGCCCGAAGGACTCCGCCAGGAGTTCGTACGCAAGTTCCAGGTGACCGCGAGCCGCATGTCCGCAGGCGCGCAGATACAGGCGATCGGCAGGCGAATCGGCCTGCGCATCCACTTTGGACCCCCCGGCTCCAGCCTCGTTCGACCACGCGGCGACCAGCGCCAGACACAGGCAAGAGCACACGAGGTTCGCGAACCTGAACCAGGCTACAGCCCGCCTTTCGCCGACCGGGGCCGATACCTGCATTGAGTCTGCCATGGAGAGCACAAAAAAGCCCCGCGCGCACGCGGGGCTCAAGCTCATTCTGAGCGCCGGTTCACCTGTTACGGCTTCGGCGCTCCCAGCGTGATCACGTGGTCGCGAAGCGCCTGCATCTGCGCTTCGGCATCTTCATAGAGGCGCACGCCCTCGGAATAGAAGTACGACGGCATGCGTGTGCCCGGATCGATCACCTGCGGGTCGCGCAGCCAGTCCACCACCCATTCGGGGCGCAGTCTCTGGTGAGCCAGTTTCAGGTTGGGGGCGAGCGTGGCCGCTTCCGCGGGCGAGTACGTGGTTTTGCTCTCCAGCACGTGACAGGACAGACACTGAAGCTGGTCGAACAGCTTCCTGCCCTGGGCCAGGCTGGCTTCGGGATATTGGGACACGTCCACGTAGTCGTATGCCTGGGTGTACTCCTCGAGCGCCTGGAAATAGTTCACCACCACCGTTTTCTCGGAGTCGCTCAGGTGGAAGGTGGGCATGCGCACCTTCAGCCAGGGCCGGATGGGCGTGGGCCCCGACAGGAACTTGAACAACCAGTCGGACTGAACCTTTTTCCCCTCCGTGTTGAGATTGGGCGGGGAGAAGCCCACCGAACCTATCACGGAGCGGATGTCCCCGCGCTGACCTTCCAGCACGTGACAGCCGGCGCAGTTATACTGCTCCGCCGTGAGCCGTCCCGACTGGCGCATGGTGGTCCATTCGTCTGTGGGCTCGGCGAAGTCCTCGTACACCCGGCGTCCGTCCCAGCTGCGCAGGGCCAGGGCCATGGTGTCGGCCTCGCCCTCCGAGAAATTGAAGTTGGGCATCCGTTGCACGATGGCCTCGGTGGCATACTTGCGCGAGAACATGAGCTTGCCCTTGGTCCAGCCCAGCCAGGTGTGGTCGATCTCGGTCACCGCATTTCCGAACGCCAGTTCCTCCGGCCGCTTCGTGCCGAATTCCGACAGCGACACGGAGACCTTGCCGGTGGTCTCGAACCCCTTGATGTCGTGACAGCCGTAGCACCCGTACGTGCGCACCCAGGTCTCGCCCTGGTTGGCCAGGTCGTCCGACTCCAGATTGAAGGAAGACGGCATCCGGACGCGTGCCGACTCGTCCTCGCGGTGACTCATGAGAAACGCCGTCACATCGGCCGCTTCGGTTTCGGTGAGACGCAACGACGGCATGCGCGATCCCTCCCAGTAGTGCTTGGGATTGCGAATCCAGTCGTAGATCCAGGCGACGTCGGTTTTGCTGCCGATCTTCGTGAGGTCGGGGCCGTGGCGCCAGCGGCTGGACTTGGCCTCCTGGGCGATCAATTCGAGCGCCGGATCCCCGTCCTTGTACATGCCCTCGGTGGGATGGCAGCCATAGCAGCCGATTTCGGCCATGAGCTGTCCGCCCTTCCGCGAGTTGCCGGCCGGAACGGAGGCTGTAGCGTGCTGGTAGTCGGACGACTTCGCCAGCCGGAACAGGAACGCCGTGATGGCCGCAGCCTCCGAGTCGGGCAAAAGGAAGTTCGGCATCTTCGTGGTGGGCCGGAACCGCCACGGATCCCTGAGCCAGTCGAACGTCCATTCGGGGGTGGTCTTGCGATCCAGCGCGTTGAGCTGTGGCGCCTTCTTCGGCAGACTCTCGTAGCCTTTGATTTCGTGGCACGCGTAGCACTGGTTGTCGCGGATCATGCGCTGACCCGCCACCAGTTTGGAGGGGTGGTACGGCACCTGGGCTTCGGGAATCTCCTTTTCCTCGATCTCTTCCGCCGAGACGAGCCGTCCGAGTTCCACCCGGCCGAAGTGGCACTTCTGACAGCCGGCATCGATGTCGGCACCGGCCAGCATGGGGAAGTCCCAGTGATGATCCTGGCCCTCGTGTGCTTCCGCCACCGTGAGGCCGGGGCCCTGGCCGTCGTGACACGGCGTGCAGCCGAACTTTTCCGGGTTGTGATTGCCGAACAGGTCGGCCCGCTTGGGGTGCGTGGTGTATGGCTGGGGCCAGGTCTCGAAGCCGTCGCGATTAATGCCCAGGTGGCAGGTTTCGCAGCGATCCACGCGCATGATCGGCTGTTCCCATTCATTGGGCTCGAAGTCGCGCAGGAGCACCTGCTTGATTTCGAGAGAACGATTTTTCACGTTCGTCAGCCTGCGCGAACGCTCGGTCACCGGTCTCAGCCGTTCCTCCAGCTTGTCTTCCACGACCTTCAGGTCGGCTTCCGCGGTGGCGATGTCTTTCTTCAGGGCGTCACGCCGCTCGGTGGCTTGCGCGATGCCGGGCAATAGTTCCGCCAACGTCCGCCCGAGCTCTTCCCACTCGGCCTTGCCGGCGGAGAAATCGTGCCCGGCGTACTCCTGCTCCTTCCACTCGTAGTACACCTCCTCGTGGAGGGCCTTGGCGAACTGGAACTCGCGCTCCTGGTTGAAGAGTTCGTCTTCCAGCGCGGCCAGCTCTTTCGATTTAGCCGACAGCTCCGGGGAGTTCAGGGCCTCGCGCAGCGACTGCGCCCGCGCTTCGAGCCCCGCCACGGTTTCATCCAAGGGCAGGGTGGCATCGGAGGCTGCTATGGCTTTTTGCACCGAGTCGATTTCGGCCTGTACGCTCACTTCCTCGAGCCGGTTGAACTCCGCCTGGTACGACTTCCAGGGGCGGCGCACGAAGGTCTCGTCCACGGCGGCCCACAGCGTGGTGACGGCGAGGAGCCCGGAGAACACCAGGTAACTCTTGCGGAACGAACGTTCTTCGATCGGAAGGTCGGTAGGTTGTTTGGCCACTTCGAAAGCTCGATCTTCGGGGTTATTTCTTGCCGAACTCGGGATTGGGAATCATTTCGATGGTCTCCCACGGGCATTCGCGCACGCAGATCTTGCAGCCGATGCACAGCTCGGCGACCACCACCACCAGCGGATTCACCGTGTTGAAATGCTCGCCCGGCACGGGGACGATGCAGTTCTCCACCGGGCAGAAGTCGATGCACACGCCACAGCCGGTGCAGCCGTCCTGCTCCACCCAGGCCAGCTCCTTCGGTATTTTCTTCTTGGGCGCCGGCTTGGCGATTAGAGCTTTCGGGGCGTCTGGGGTGTCGCTCATGGCTTTTGGCTCAGATGTTGAACCAGGGAGTCACGCACACGTACTTGATGTTGAAGGCCAGCCGCAGGAACATTTTGATGGGCAGGCCCATCATGCTGAGGAACAGAAACGCCACGATGCCGTAGCGCACCGCCCCCAGCTGCTGCAGCACATACGAAGTTTTGTTCTTCCACTTCCAGAACACAAAGCCGAGGCTGAAATACGCGCCCACGAGCGTCATGCCGAATATGGTCATGGCCGGCTGGTGCCGGATGCCAAACCATTCGTGCAGGTCGACGTTGGTGAGGGCCACGATCTTGTGGGGGTCCCAGTATTGCCAGGGCCAGAAGAAGTACCAGCCGGGGCCGCGCATGAACGTGCCCCAGAAGATGAGCACCAGCCACAGCACCACGAACCCGAACTGGAAGGAGGCATGTGCGAACTTGCGGTGTTCCCAGGAGTAGTAGCCGTTCCCGCGCGGGTTCAGGTCGATGTAGGGAATGGCCATGAGGCCCACGATGATGAGCGACGGCAACACCACGCCCGCGATCCACGGGTCGAAGTACACCAGCATCTCCTGCAGGCCGAGGAAGTACCAGGGCGCCTTGGACGGATTGGGAGTCTTCGTGGGGTTGGCCGGTTCTTCGAGCGGAGCGTTGAGTACGATCGACCACACCGTGAGAATGAGCATCACCACAATGGCGCCGATGAATTCTGTGCGCACGAGGTACGGCCACACCGACAGCTTGTCGGGCGGCGGCAACTGGCCCGTCTCGCGAATCGCGCGATCGTTCACGAGGGCCTGCTTGTACCCCCAGAGGGTGTAAAAGGCCACGAGCACGAGCGCGATGACGATCGGAATGTTGTCCGGCTTGCTGAGAATCTTCAGGAAATTATCCATGGCTCACTCCGGCGTGCCGGCGCTCACGGGTTTCGAGGCCGGGGCGGCGGTCTTGTCCGCCATTTTCCGGCGGGCGATCTCCTCGGACTGCACGGCCTTCCATTCCGATTCCATGGGGCTCGAGATGTTGCCGTCCTTCCGGATTCTCCAGAAGTGCACCGCCATGAGGACGGACGCCGCCAGAGGCAGGAAGATGCAGTGCAGCACGTAGAAACGTAACAAGGCCGGCGGACCCACGATCGTGCCCCCCAGGAGCATGAAGCGCACGTCGTTGTCGGGCCGGAATCCCAGCATCGACGAGAACGGCCCTTCGTGGCCCAAGAGCGGCGTGGCGCGTGCCATGTTGGTGCCCACGGTAACGGCCCAGATGGCCAGCTGATCCCAGGGCAGGAGGTACCCCGTGAACGACAAGAGCAGCGTGAGCACCAGGAGAATCACGCCGACCATCCAGTTGAACTCGCGCGGCGGTTTGTACGAGCCGGTCATGAACACGCGCAGCATGTGCAGCCACGTGGTGATCACCATGGCGTGCGCGGCCCAGCGGTGCATGTTGCGCATGAACATGCCGAACGGCACGTCGTGCTTCAAATAGAGCATGTCCGCGTATGCGTACTCCGCGGTGGGGCGGTAGTAGAACATGAGAACGACGCCCGTCACCGTGAGTACGAGGAACAGGAAGAAGGTAATGCCCCCCATGCCCCAGGTGTAGCCGTAGTGCACGGCGTGACGCGGCACGCGGGTGGGGTGGAGGTGCAGGAAGACGTTGTCGAGGATCTGGAGGAAGCGGTTACGCTGTGTGTCCTTGTAGTCGTGGCGAAAGACCGACTTCCAGATCTGTGAATTCAGGATCTGTTTCTTGACATCGTCCAGGCGCATGCGTTGAGTCCCCCTGCCCCTACACGTAGAGCACCGAGCCGGGCTTGCCCCATTCGCCCAGTTCGTAACGGAATTTGACGGCACTGTCCACCTGCAACTGCCCGTCCTCCGACAGGGAGATCTGGGCGCGCTCCAGGGGGCGCGGAGCGGGTCCCTCGTAGTTCACGCCCGTCATCCGGAACCCCGAACCATGGCAGGGACACTTGAACTTGCGGTCGGTTTCGAGCCAGCGCGGCGTGCACCCCAGATGCGTGCAGATGGCGATGAGGGCGTAGAAGCCGCCGTCCTGCTGCCTGCAGATCCACACGCGATTGGACTTCTTGTATTTTTCCGAGACGCTGTCCGGAGGATACTCGCCGGGAGGACCCGCCTTGAACTTGGTGGACGGCTCGTAGAGCACCCGCGGGAACATGTAGCGCAGGGAGCCCCCCAGCATGACCGTGAAAAACAGGAAAAAGGAACCCCAGCCGGCCACGCTGAAAAAGTCGCGGCGTGAGTAACGCCAGATATTGGCCTCGCCCGAGGGTTGCGAGCCCTTGGCCTTGAGGGGGGGCTTGGCCTTGCCGGCCTGAGGCGCTGCCGCCTCCGTTGTGCCGCCGTCGGCGGTCTGTTCTTCAGCCATTCTCGAAATGCCTAGCGGTGTGAACCCTGCCTCGGGCGCCTCACCGACAATGGGTGAGTCCACTGCGCCCGGGTCGTGAACCGGGCCCGGATCGACAGCTCAAAAGATCGTTCACTGGGCTGATCCACAACATGTTACGCCGACCTGTGGGGTCAAGCGCGCCAATGTATTGCCCGGGTGGGCCAAGTCAAGACTTTTCGGACACGCGGAGGAGCGGGAGAACTTCTGGAAATAGAAAAGCCGGCGGTGGTGTGCCGCCGGCTGCGATTCGAAACGATCGAGTGCTATTCCTGGTCTGACGAGGCGTTGACCGGCGGAAGCACGCGCGCCCTCGCCCCCTGGGCCTCGCGGAACTCCGGATCGGCCAGAAGCGCCAGGTCGTACTGCTTGGCCGCCATGCCCTTCTGATTCTGCATCTCGAAGAGGTAGCCCCAGTCGACGCGGACGCGGGCTTCCCAGCGACCCGCCGGGCAGTATTGCACCGCACGCGCGAAGTGCTGGTTGGCGGCGTCCCACTCGTGGTGGTCGCGAGTGATCACGCCCAGCCAGTAGTGCGCCTCGAAGTTGTAAGGGTTCTTTTCTGCGGCCTTCACAAAGAACGAGCGGGCTTCCTTCTCATCGCCCACTCGCCATTTGCGCTTGCCGTTCTCCAGCATCTCCGCTGAAGCGCGCTGCTGTCCGGGCGCCACGGTCTGCTGCTCCAGGCTTGGAACGTCAGACTTGACGACGCCCGCGTCATACGTGGAGCCCTTCGAGCAGCTGGCCAGTGCGGCCAGTGCGCAGCAGGTGACCATCCACAGGAGTTTCGTCTTCATGGTACTTCCTCTCCTCCCGGTCCAGCCGGTAACGTGAACCTTGAATTTTACTTGGATCCCGATGATGCCTGCGCGAGAGCACGCCGTTGCCCCGATTTCGCCTCGGCGCAGTTCGAATCCGCCTCGAGCGCCAGCCGATATTCGGCGGCGGCCTCGCGATAGTCGCCCGTGGCTTCCCAGCAGGCCGCCAGCTGCAGGCGGCACTGGCTCACCCACGCGCGATCGGCCACGCGGGCCTGAAGAGCGAGTCGAAAGTGTCTGCGGGCTTCGTAGTACCGCTCCGTCTGGCTCAGAGCCTGCGCCAGATGGAATCGTGCCTCTGCGTGCTCCGGCTTTACGACGAGCGCCTTCCGGTAGTGCGTCACCGCGTCCTCCCACCGTCCGGCCGTGCGAGCGGCGTCGGCGTCGGAGAGCGCCTGGGTGAATGTGGACGCATCCTTCGTCGTCTCGGCGTGGCCGGGTGCCGCTGCGAACCACAGGCAGATGCAAGCCGCCAGTACTCGGATCATAGCAGAGCCTTTCTCCCCCCCCGCTTCTGATATCGGAACGAGATGCGGGGGCGAGCAGGCCCGAGGAAGACGCTAGACGAACTCGTGCAAAGAATGCACGAGCTGCTCAATTTCTGAACGCTCCGTGGGGAAATGCGGCGATACGCGCAGGGCGCCCTCGCGTACGCCGGTCACCAGGCCGCGACTCGCAAGGAACCTGCGCATCTCCCCCGCGTCGCCCTGGCGCGGACGAAGGCAGACGATGGAGGAGCGGCGGGCGGAGTCGCGGTCGGACAGCCACTCGAAGCGGTCCTCATCCAGGCCCTGTGCCAGCACGTCGAGAAGGAGAGCGCCGTGGCGCTCGATTCTGTCGAGTCCGAGGTCGGCGATCCACTCGGTGCACTCCGCCATCGCGCGCACGCCCTGGAAATTCGCCGTGCCCACCTCCGCGGTACGCGGTCCGCGATTCATGGGGCGCGGTGGCCCCAACAGGTCGGAGTACTCCGCGTTCCAGTCGACCGACATCCAGCCGCCCCACGGCGACGGACGCGCCTCACGCAATGAGTTCGTGCACCACGCGAAGCCCATGCCTACGGGGCAACACAGCCACTTCTGCACGCCGGCGCAGACGATGTCCACGTTCCATGCGAGGGCTTCCAGGGGTCGCGTGCCGACTCCCTGCATCGCGTCCACGATCAGGTGTGCTCCGTGCCGGTGGGATACGTTCGCCAGCGCTTCCAGGTCGCAGCGGTAGCCGCTTCGAAACGACACCCAGGAGGTGGCCACCACTTTCACTTCGGGATGGCGCGATAGATGAGTTTCGAGTTCGTCCGGTGTGAGGCCGCCGAAGGGTGGCACCGCTACGGTGATCGTGGACACGCCGACGTGTCGCAGATGCCAGCATGCGTACCGGATTGCCGGGAACTCCTGATCCGATACGAGCACGGCGTCGCCGGAGCGCAGATTCAGGTGCGAAAGCGCCCAGTTCAGTCCGGCGGAGGTGTTGGGAAACAGGCCCACACCCTCCATGTCGCCGCCCACCAGACGGGCGCAGGCTGCCCGGCAGCGAGCCGCGGCGCTGTCGGTCTCGGGATCGAAGTTCTTGTCGAGCCGTTGAAAGGTGTCGTTGATGGAATCGAGTTTCCTGCGAGCGCGTACAGGCAGAGGTCCCACAGAGGCGTAGTTGAGGTACACACGCGAAAGCAGGGGGAACTCGGAGCGGATCTGTTCCCGCTCGGCCGGTGTGAACGGCCAGTTCACGGTTGGTAGAGGCCCGCGAGAATTCCGTACACCACGATGTACTTGAGGAGCGCCCAGAGCAGGTGGCCGAAGGTGGCGCGCGTGGGCGATGCGACGTCGAGCCTGTACACGGCGAAGGTGGGCGCCACCGCCAGGAAGAAGAGCGCCACGCCCATAAACACCCCGGCACGAAATCCGGAGAACGGCACGAGCGGATAGAACCAGGAGTACAGCATCCCCGGTCCCATGGCGAAGAAGAGTACGTTCACAAGCAACAGATCCGACCAGCGCAGACTCTGGGTCCCCGGTTCTCGAATCACCAGGGGTCGCAGAAGATCGAAGACCACGGACGCGGCGCAGGAGGCTCCCACGGCGAGCGCCAGAAGAGGCAGATCTACGAGCATGACTAGAGCCAGCCCTTCAGCCGGTACCAGTCGGCGGTGCGCTTCATGCCAACGCGAGTGGTCACCTGTGGCTCGTATCCGAGGAATCGCCGCGCGTGTTCGATGCTGCATCCCCAGTTCAGGGCCAACAGATCGGTGGCCTTGTGCCGGTCAAAGAAGGCCGTCTTCCCGAAGCCTTTGGCGAATGCCTCGGAGACCCGCGCGGCGCTTCGCACCACCCACGACGGGACGGGAAGCGGCACGGCCCACGTGCCCACCGCCTCCTGCATGTGTTGCGCCAGGTCGGCCCGGGTGAGCGGCTGGGAATCCGCTATATAGAAAGTCTGGCTCACGGCCTCCGGCCGCACCGCGGACTGCACAATCCCCTCCACCAGATTCTCCACGTACACCACCGAGGCTACTCCTTGCGCTGCCACCACCGCGGAAAGGTGCCAGCGAGCCATCTGGAACAGCGGGAGTATGGCCTTGTCCCAGGGCCCGTACACGGCGGGTGGCCGGATGATGGTCCAGGGCAGGTCGAATTGCTGCACCCACTTTTCGCCGAGACGCTTGCTCGCCCCGTAGGGCGTGATCGGTTGGGCCGGCATCTCCTCGTCGATCAGCTTGCCCGCAGGGCCGGGGCCGGCGGCCGCCATGCTCGAGATGTACACGAACCGTCGCAGGCCCGAAGCTTTCGACTTCGCCGCGGCGCAGACATTCTTGGTCCCCTCGCCGTTGGCCGCGATGTAGGTCTCGTCGTCGGGAGCCGAGGTGAGGCCGCCCGAGTGAAAGACGTAATCTGCTCCCTCGCACGCTTTCGCCAGAGAGAGCGGGTCCGTGAGGTCACCCTCGAACCGTTGGAAGGTGAGGTCGGAGAGGGCATCGAGCCGGGACGTGGGCCGGCAGAGAATGCGCAGGCGCCCCCCCATGGCTGCGAGTCGGCGGGCCAGATGCCCTCCAACGAAGCCGGAAGCCCCGGTTACGAGGATCTGGGCGTCGGCAATTGCGCTTGACATGGTTGGGAGGCCCGGCGTACAGTTGGCTCGCGGCGCGATAGGGCTAACGTAAGGCCCCGGCTCCGTTTAACCTAGGTGATGCCCCCTCCCGGGGCAACCGCCGATTGCCAGAGGCCAGAGACCCGGTGGACCTTTTCGACAAGTGCAAAAGCTTCACCCGGGCCCGTGAGGTGATGGAGGCCGGGTTCTACCCCTACTTCCGTCCCATCAGCTCTGGCCAGGACACCGAGGTCACGATCCGGGGCCAGCGCCTCATCATGATCGGGTCCAACAACTACCTGGGGCTGGTGTCCGACCCCCGGGTGAAGGAGGCCGCCATCGAGGCCCTCCGCAAGTTCGGAACGGGCTGTTCGGGCTCACGCTTCCTCAACGGCACTCTGGAGCTTCACGAAGAACTCGAGGCGCGCCTCGCGACCTTCATGGGAAAGGAAGCCTGTCTCATCTTTTCCACGGGCTTTCAGACCAATCTGGGCACGCTCGCGGCCATCGTCGGTCGCAACGAATACCTCATCCAGGACAAGGCGAATCACGCGAGTCTCGTGGATGGATCGCGTCTCTCGTTCGGCAAGACGCTCCGCTACGAACACAACGACATGGAAGACCTTCGTCGCGTACTCGAGCATGTCTCCTCCGATGCCGCCAGGCTGGTGGTCACGGACGGCGTGTTCAGCATGGAGGGCGACCTGGCCCGTGTGCCCGACCTGGCAGAGCTGAAGCGTCGGTACCACTTCCGCCTGCTCATAGACGATGCACACGCGATCGGGGTGATGGGCCCGAAGGGGAATGGCACCGCGGCGCACTTCGGCTTAAACGACGAGGCCGACCTGATCACCGGGACCTTCTCCAAATCCCTCGCCTCACTCGGCGGATTCGTCGTGGGCGACGAAGACGTAATCCACTTCCTCAAACATTTTTCGCGCGAACTCATCTTCTCGGCCTCCATTCCGCCGGCCAACGTGGCGGCGGCCCTGAGAGCACTCGACATCATCGAAACGGAACCGGAACGTCGCGAGAAGCTGTGGGAAATCACGCACCGGATGCGGAGCGAGTACCAGCGCCTGGGCTTCAACACAGGGCCCACGGAAACCCCCATCATTCCCATCTACATCGGCCCCGACGATCTCTGCTTCGCGTTCTGGAAAGAGCTCACGATCCACGGCATCTTCACCAACCCCGTGATCCCGCCCGCGGTGCCGCCAGGGCAGGCCCTCATCCGCACTTCGTATACGGCCACGCACACCAAGGCGCAGCTCGATCGCGTGCTCGAAGTGTTCGAAAAGGTGGGCAAGGAGCTGGGCGTCATCGGGCGCCCGGTGGGCGTGGAGTAACCGGCACGCGCGTATCCGTCCGCGTCACGCCCGGCCAGGCGATTCACCTGACCGGCCTCCGCACTTCATGAGTTCAGTTCAAACCACTCTCCGGCCCGTGCGCGGCAAAGGCGAGCTGCGCGAGTTTCTCCAGGTCCCCTTCGATCTCTACCGCGGGAACCCGCACTGGGTGCCGCCCCTGTGGGTGGACCGCTGGGCCTTCTTCGACCGCGCAAAGAATCCGTTCTACAGGACGTCGGAGGTGGAGCTATGGGTGGCGCGCCGCGGCGGCAAGGCGGTGGGCCGGATCGCCGCGTGCGTCAATCAGGATTACATCCGTACACACGGAACGCCCACGGGATCCTTTGGTTTCTTCGAGTGTCCCAACGATTCCGGCCTTGCGCGTGAGTTGCTCGACACGGCCTGCGCATGGCTCCGGGAACGCGGAATGAAAGACGCGCTGGGTCCGTTCAATTTTTCCACCAATCACGAGATCGGAATGCTCGCCGACGCGTTCGACCAGCCGCCCGTGCTCATGATGACCTACAATCCGCCGTACTACCTCGACCTGCTCGAACAGAGCGGCTGGACCCGGGCGAAGGACGTGTACGCGTTCAAGCTCTCGGGACAGATTCCGCCGCCCGAGCGCGTCCGGCGCATCTCGGACAAGGTCAGAGAGCGCTCGCGCGTATCGATCCGCACTCTCGACCCCAAGCGGTTCGACCGCGAGATCGACCTCGTGCGCGAAGTGTACAATCAGGCCTGGAGCAAAAACTGGGGCTTCGTGCCGCTCTCGGAAGAGGAGTTTCGCCACGCGGCGAAGGACATGAAGCTGATCCTCCGCCCCGACTGGGCGCTCATCGCCGAAGTGGACGGCCGGGCCATCGGGTTCTCGCTCACCCTGCCCAACGTGTATGAAAGCCAGATCAAACTCAGAAACGGTCGCCTTCTGCCCACCGGGCTGTTCCGCCTGCTCTGGGATCTCAAGGTGAGGCGGCCGAAGACGGCTCGCGTCATCACCATGGGGGTGATCCACGACTTTCAGAAGCGAGGAGTCGAATCGATTTTCTATCTGGAGACGTGGGACCGTGCCCACGCGGCGGGCATTGAGTGGGGCGAGTTGTCGTGGGTGCTCGAAGACAACGACATGATGGTGAAGGCGGCCCAGGCGCTGGGCGCCGAGCGGTACAAGACGTATCGGGTGTACGGCCGGGTGCTGTAAGCGCCGGCCCTTCGCTTACGCGGCGGAGGAGATCTTCTGCGCTTCGCGCAGGTGTTCGATGAGGTAGGCGTTCGGTTCGTGCACCAGCGCTTCCTGAGGGAACCACTCCCAGAGTTCTCCGAGGTCCTTCCGGATGCGCTGCAGGTAGAACTCGGGCAGCCGGGTCGTTTCGCCTTCCCAGTAGGCGCGGAACGCGTGATCGTGCGTAAGACGCCAGCGAACTTCCTTGTAGTAGCGCAGCCGTCCAAATCCTTCGGAGGACACCGCGCGCAGCAGATTGGCCCACTTGGGAATGGCCGTGGAGCCGGCGGAGAAGCGGTTCGCGATGGCGGGCCACGAGAACGTGTGCGCCGTGAGGTCGATCACGCGATCGTACATTTCGGGCCACGAGTAGTGTAATGGCTTCACGTTCATGGCGTGGTTGTTGTTGAGGAAATGGAAGGGCACCGGCAGAACGCGACCGATGCGCTGGTATTCCAGATTGAGAGGAGCGGCCTGCCCGAACGCCGACAACAGGGAGTATCCGGGGAAGGCGCCGGGCACCAGGTCCACGAACCGCTTCGTGAGGCGGTACGGTTCGTCGCCCGAGTCGGAATCGAGGCCCAGCACGAAGTTGGTCTGCACGTACGGGATGTACTTCAGGACCATCTTGACGTGCTCGCTCACCGCCTTCAGCTTCTCTTCGCCCTTTCGCGACCCGGTCTTGGACTTGTCCCCCAGTTCGAACCACGACTCGATCCCCGGGAGCATGCCCTTGAAACCGTTCTTCTGAAGGCGACGCAGATGGGGCTCGGAGAGGAGGGACAGGCTGGACTCGGCGATGAAGTCGATCGAATTGGGCGGCACGGCCTCTTCGATGGCGCCCATGTAGTCTTCGAAACGAATGCCGAAGTTGGGGTCGTGCCATCCCACG
>DAIOGN010000013.1:3286-20889 GCA_036745245.1 Candidatus Zixiibacteriota bacterium | reverse complement strand
GTGCGCAGAAACCGCAGGTCCTCGCGAAGGGCGTCGAACGACAGGGGCTGGTAGGGAACCTCGGCGTCGATGCAGAAGCTGCACGTGTACGGGCAACCCATGCTGCCGATCATGGGCACGAGCTTCAGCACGGGGGCCTTCTGCAGCGTCTGATCGATGAACTTCCAGCGTTCCCGCACGCCGGGCAGGTCGAGGGGCTGCCGGGCGGCGGAGAGCCTCCGGCCGATCGGGCGGTGCGGAGCGCACTCCTCCACGGCCTCGTTCACCAGGTTGCGGTCCGTGAACCCGAAGACGTAGTCGAAGTAGCGAACCGCGTCCTGGGGGTAGCACCGGGCGTGGGGCCCTCCCAGGGCCGTCACGGCGCCCTGACTGCGGTAGTACTGTGAGAGGGAATACGCCAGGAAGGACGCCTGCGTGAAGGAACTGATGAAGACGAAGTCCACCGGTTCCGCGTGGCGGAAGTCCAGGTCCTCCTGGCCGGTGTAGCAGATCAGATCGACGCTGTGGCCCTGTTCTTCGCACCAGGTGGCCACCACCTGCGGCATGATGCTGGCGAAGTTGGCATTCATAGCCCGGCCCCACAGCCCGCCGCCGCGGGTTTTGGTGACCAGATCGATAATGCCGACTTTACGTCTTCTTCTCACGCTTCATGGTAAGGCAGGTGAATTTCTGTTTGAGATGATAGGCCCACCCCCGGTGTGGGTCAAGGGAGGCTTCCTTCCGGGCCCGGGGCCTCAGGAGGGGAGGAGCTTTCGGCCTGCGAAGCCGCTTTCGAGTTCGTGCCAGTACCCGATGGTCTCCTCGCCGAGCTTCCAGCAGAGGAACACTTCTTCGCCCTGGCGCAGGTGAGGGAAGTCCACGAGGCCGGCTTCGAGATCCTTCACCTGAATGCCCGCCTCCGACAGCTCGCGCATGATTTCGGCAAATCGGCCGGAGGCCTGAAGATACGACACCGCTCCCGGAGTTCCGCCGCCGTTGCCGCCAGAGCCCTTGCGTGCCGGTTCGTGCCGCGGCGCAGCTACGCGCAACGCATCGCGAAGGTCGTGCAATTCCTGAAATCGTCGGCGCAGGAGAGGCAACAGAGAGCGCGCCTCCTGGAGGGTGAAGTGTTTTGAGAAGTGCACGGATTCAGGACGCGCTGGCCAGGTCTTTGACCCGCTCGCGCGCCTTGTCCACTTCGGGCAGCGGCCGATCGGCTTTGCCCCAGTATCGCAGGAAGGTACGGTACGACTCCACGGCGTCGCCGCGGTTCCCCAGCGCCTCGTGCACGCGGCCCAGCTGGTACCACGAAAGAACCCAGTAGGCCTGGGGGTGGAAGGGTTCGTAGCGCTTGAGACTGCGACGCAGTTCGGTGCGTGCCGAGTCGGGGTGCCCGGTCTCGAGCTGAGCCACGCCCGCCATGTAGGAGAAATCGTCGGGGTCGCCGGCCTTGCGGCGGTACTGCTGCACCAGGGTCAGCACCTGCGGCCAGTCCTTGCGGGCGGCCGACTTGTACACGTCGAACAACAGCCGCCCACGCTCCACCTGCGCCTGGGTGCCTGTCTTGGCGTACCGTTCCATGAGTTTGGACTGAATGGCCTCGGCGCGCGCAACGTCCTGCTTGTTCACCGCGATGCGAAACGGCAGATCGTTGAACCGCTGGTTGGACGGATCGATCTCATAGGCTTCGTCGAAGGCCGCCTGTGCGCTGTCGGGGAGACCGATCGAGAGAAACCGGTTGGCCAGGTTGATCCACGGTGCCGACGCGCCCAGGGAGTCACCGAATCGCGACTGCAGGTCGGCCGCTTCGCGGTACTGAGCGAAGCACTGAGTGAATCGACCGCTCAGAAAGAGCGTCGAGGCCCACAGTTCTCGCGCCTCGATCCGGTCTGAGATCTTGTTCTCCTCGGACAGAAAGGGTTCCACCACGGGGCGGATCGAGTCGAGGAAACCGCGGTGCGCGTGATAGTTGGCGAGGCTCCACGCCACGCGAATGTTCCTGGGCGAGAGGGCCTGGGCCTCCGCCAGCCGAAGCCTCGCCTTGTCGTACTGCTCGAGGTGCAGGCACAGGCTGGCCAGTTCGAGCCGGGGGAACGCCTCCTCCGGTCGGAGTGCGGCGTAACGCTCCGTGACCGAGATGGCGTTGGGAATGTCATCCAGGTCCTTGTACATCTCGGCGAGATTGATGAGCGCAAACGGATACTCGGGGTCGAGTTCGAGGGATTTTTTCACCATCTCGATCCCGGTCGCTGCGTCTCCGGTTTGCCAGGTGAACGTGCCCAGCCAGAAGTGGCCTTCCTTGTCGTCGGGGAAACGGTCCACCAGCGCCTGGAATCCTTCCACCGCGTCCCGGATCTCCTGGTCGGCCAGGTGCACGAAGGCGGCCACAAGCAGACTCTCGCGGGCCGGCAGGACGTTGGCGTCGAGGGCGTCGCGGCCAAACCCCACATACTGCATGCCCCGCGACGCGCGATTCGATGAGAAACTCGCGATCGCGGCGCGCAGATAGGCCAGTGCGAAATTCGAATCGAGAGCAATCGCGGCGTCGAAGTGCACGAGCGCCGAGTCCCATTCCAGCCTGTGGTAGCAGTCGAGGCCCTCGATGTAGCTCTTGTACGCCTCCACGTTGTTCGTGGTGGCATCGGCCACCGGCCGCAGCGTGCGCGACGGATCCACGTCGGAGAGGACCGCGGCCATCTGGCGATGGAGCCGCGCCGACACCGAGTCGACCATGGTGAACAGGTCGGTTCCTTCCACCTGTTCTGCCTTCACCACGCGTCCCGTGTTCACTTCGATGAGATTCACCGTGAGTCGCGAGCGCTCTCCCGACGCCGACAGCGTGCCCACGATCATATTGCGGGCGCCCGCCTTTTTGGCCACGTCCGTGGCCACCGATTGATCGATATTGGTTTGCGAACTCTTGCCGAGCTGCTTGAGGATGTCGTACAGCCTCTGGCTCGAGAGCACGCGCAGGTTCGGAGACTGCGACAGATCGGTGGTGAGCAGCTCCGACACCACGCGTCCCGTCTTGCCATGCTCCTCCGTGCCCGTGAGGTCGTCGAAGTACATCACGGCCACGTCGTACTGGGCTTCGGCCTGGCTCTCCCCGGACGGACCGGTGAGGGACGAAGCGAACCATCCAAGTGCGAGCACTGCAAGGGCCGCCACCGCCACGCTGCGCCAGGACACCTTCGCTTCCTTTCGCAAGGTTCGCACCTGGCCGGAGTAGCTGGAGTACTCGAGGTCCCGGGCCACCTGTCTCAGGGCGGTGGCCACCTCGACGGCAGACGCATAGCGCTGCTTCGGGTCTTTCGCCAGCAGGCGGTCCACCACCGCCGCCAGGCCCGGGGCCGTCTCGGGCGATTTGTGCAGCACCGAACCCGGATCTTCGTGCACAATGGAGTAGAGCACCGCCGCCGGATGGTCGCCCTGGAACGGTACTTCACCGATCAGAAGCTCGTAGAGCACCACCCCCAGTGCGAACAGGTCGCTCTGAGGCGTGGCCGGTTGTCCCTGGGCCTGTTCCGGGGAGAGATAGGCGGCCGTGCCGGACGTGTTGCTCGCGTCGGAGGCGGAATCGCCGCGGCCCACCTGCGCGAGGCCGAAGTCGAGGATCACCGCGCGCCCCTCGGTGGTGACCATGATGTTGTGCGGCTTGATGTCCCGGTGCACCACGTCGCGTTCGTGGGCATGCGCCAGGCCTTCGGCGACCTGCACGGCGATCTGGATGATCTGTTTCTGTGTGAGCGGCCCCTGGCTGCGGAGATCCTTGAGCGTCACCCCCTCCACCAGGGACATGGCGAAGAACACCTTGGAGTCGGCCTCGTTGACTTCGTAGATCGTCGCGATGTTGGGATGATTGAGGCGGGAGGCGGTGCGCGCCTCCTGGAGGAAACGCTCTTTCTCCTCGGGGCGCCGTGACACGAAGGCCGGCAGGAATTTGAGTGCCACCTTGCGGCCCAGCTTGGTGTCGGTGGCCCGGTACACCACGCCCATGCCGCCTTCGCCCAGACGCTCTTCCAGGCGGTAATGAAGAATCGTGCTGCCGAGTTTGTCCATGTCGGTGCCTGCGCGCCGGGAGTATACCCCGCCGGAAGATTACCGGCCAGCCTCAATGTCCTCCCGGGGCCCCGGCGCGCCTGTCTATATGTATACGGCCGCGGCGGCTCAGGGGTGCGTCAGCGCTTTTGACAGCGCCCGCAGAAATGCGTGGAGCGCCCTGAGAGCTTTACCCGGGACACGGCGTGTCCGCACTCCGGGCAGGGGAGGCCCGTGCGGCGAAACACGGAGAGCTGCGCCGCGAACTCACCCGCTCGGCCGTCCAGGGCCGCGAAGTTGGACAGGGTGGTGCCGCGGGCGTCGATGGCGCGAGCCAGCAACGTCTGCATGCAGGCATGCAGGCGCTCGCGCCTTGCCCCCGACAGACGGCGTACCGGCGTGCGCGGATGAATGCGCGCCGCAAAGAGGATCTCGTCGGCGTAGATATTGCCGATGCCCGACACGACGCGCTGGTCGAGCAGGGCCGATTTCACGGGGCGCTCACCGTGACCCAGCCTGCGCGCGAATTCCTCGCCCGTCACGGCAAACGGTTCGGGACCGAAGCCGCGTTGGGCGAGGTACGGTTCCACCTGGTCGGTGGCCAGGAGGCGAAAGCGTCCGAAGCGGCGGATGTCCGTATAGCGAAGCGCGCGCCCCTCTCCGGCCAACGGCCATTGCAGGTGATCGTGGCGGCCCCGAGGCGCGTCTGCATCCACCACGCTGAACCGGCCCGTCATGCGGAGGTGAGCCATGACGGTGTCGCCCGAGTCGAGACGAACAAGGATCCATTTACCGCGTCGCGTGACGTCGTTCACCGTGTGAAAGGCGGCGCGCGACTCAAACTCCCGGAGATCCGACTCGATCACCTCGGGGCGCCAGACCTGCGGTGCGAGGAAACGACGATCCACGAGCGCCTCGCGAAGGCCGCGCACCACGGTTTCGACCTCCGGCAGCTCTGGCACGTCACTTCCCGGACGGTTTGAGCGTGCGGTCGAGAAACTCGTTGATCTGCGTCCAGGCGCGTTCCGCGGCCTCTTCGGAGTACCTCTCGTTACCGGAGTTCATGAACGCATGGCCCACACCGTCGTACACTTCCATCGTCACCTTCTTGCCCAGTTTGTGGGCCCGTGCCTCGAAATCGGTGACGGAAGCGGCGGGGATGCCCCGATCTTCGGCGCCGAAGATTCCGAACACCTCCGCCGACAGGGGCGCAAGAGTGGAGTCATCCGCCACGAGGCGACCGTAGCAGATCACGCAGGAGGTGAGGTCGGGCACCAGAAGGGCCGCCTGAAGCGAGTAGCCGCCGCCCATGCACCAGCCGATGGTGCCGACCTGGTCCGGATCGACTCCGGGCTGCGCTCGCAGCCAGGCCACCGCACTCTTCAGATCCCGGGCGGCCCGATCCTCCGGCAGTCCGCGCATCAGTTCGTGCGCTTCATCGGCCGTTTTGGCCACGTGGCCGCGGTACAGATCGAGCACGAGGACGGCGTAACCACGCTCCGCGATGCGACGGCCGCTCTCCAGGATCCAATCGTCCATGCCCCACCACTCGTGAATGACCACGATGCCCGGGGCCGACGAGTCGCCGGCACGATGGAAGAACACGGCACCTACGGTGTCGGCGCCGCTCTGGTAGTGCACGGTGTCCGCCACGAGGGCAGGGGCGTCGGCCTCGGAGGCGGACGCGGAAGGGAGACAGACCGGCTGCACCAGAAGCGCCCCGCCCAGCCCGAGCACATTGAGAACCCTGCGAATCATGATCGAATTTCCTTCCCGGCGGGCGCGGTGTTCCGGTCTTTGGTGCCCGCCACGTGTGGTGAAGCTTAGGCCGCGTCCTCGCGAAAGCAAGCGACCAATTGCCTTGCCACGTACCCCCGAGGTCCCTAAACTGCGGCGCTTAATCGGTGTTTACCCAGGGGAGAGTTCACCATGTTCGTTCCGCGGTCTATGTTTCTCACGCGCGGCGTGGGCCGTCACAAGGAACAACTCGCCAGTTTCGAGCTGGCCCTGCGCGATGCGGGAGTGGCCGAGTTCAATCTGGTGAGCGTGTCCAGCATCTTTCCGCCCGGGTGCCGCATCGTGTCGCGGCGCATGGGCCTGAGACAGATTTCTCCCGGTCAGATCGTCTTCGCCGTGATCGCGCGCCAGGCCACCAATGAGCCCAACCGCCTGATCTCCTCCTCCATTGGCGTGGCCATCCCCAACGACAAGGAGCAGTACGGCTACCTCTCGGAACATCACGCCTACGGCATCAAGGGCCAGGTGGCGGGCGACTACGCCGAAGACCTGGCGGCCCAGATGCTGGCCACCACGCTGGGCATCGACTTCGATGTAGACAAGAGTTACAACGAGAAAAAGGAGACGTGGAAGATCTCCGGCAAGATCGTGCGCACCACCAACATTACCCAGTCGGCCGAGGGGCACAAAGACGGCCTGTGGACCACCGCCGTGGCCATCGCCGTGCTCCTGCCAGAATAGCGGCCCGTTGGTTCGACCCTTCCTCGCGATCGGCGCCGCAGACGGGGCCACTCCCGAGGCGCCCTACCAGATTCTGCCCGTTCCCTGCGAACAGACCGTAACCTATGGTCGCGGTTGCGCGCGCGGCCCCGAAGCCATCCTCGCAGCCTCGGCCGAAGTTGAATTGTTCGACGAAGAGCTCGAGTGTGAACCCTACCACGCCGGCGTGGGCACGCTGGACCCGCTGCCCGTGGAGGGGGAGGGCCCGGAGTCGGTGGTGACACGGCTCGAATCCCACCTGGCGCCCCACGTTTCGGCGGGGCGCACGGTGATCACACTGGGGGGCGAGCATTCGATCACGGCGGGTCCGGTGCGCGCCTATCAGAAACGCTATCCCGATCTCTCGGTGCTTCAGATCGACGCGCATGCCGACCTGCGCGACGGCTACCAGGGTCACCGCTACTCCCACGCCGCGGCCATGCGCCGCGTACGGGACACGGTGGCGTGTACGGTGGGCGTGGGCATTCGCAATCTCTCGACCGCCGAGCATGAGTACGCGAAGAGCACCGACGGTTGTCATCTGTTCTACTCACACCAGCGCGATCCGGAAGGGCAGTGGATCCAGAACGCCATCGACCTGCTCTCGCCCGACGTATACGTCACGATCGATCTCGACGGCTTCGACCCGTCGCTTGTGCCGTGCGTGGGCACGCCGGAGCCCGGGGGGCTCTCGTGGGAAGAAGTGCTATCGCTTCTGCGGCGCGTCACGCTTCGCAGAAACGTCGTGGCCGCCGATGTGGTGGAGCTGGCCCCGTGCGCGGGGCTGCACGCATCGGATTTCATCGCGGCCCGGCTGGTGTACAAGATCATCGGCTACATCGAGCGGGGCCGACGCTCCGTTCGGGCCGAGGACCGGCGTTAGTGTCGTGTCCCAGAGATTCCTTGAATTTCTCGTGGCCCTCGCGGGGCCTGACTTCGTTGTGACTCCTCACCGTATCTCCTGGATACGCTTCGTCGTCACGCCTCGTCAGACCCCGCGATGCCTCACGAGACGTATGCAAGTTATCTCTGGGACACGACACTAGTTTCCATCTGACTCGGCGCAGGATTTCGTACGCGTCAACACCCCGCCCGGACCGTCCGGCCGCGGGGTAATCGTGTTTGTGAGCGAAAGGGTCTCGTTGAACGTCGCCGTCACCAGGATTCTCGAACCGCCGCAGGCTGCAAAGCGTCTCCTCGAACGCCTGGCCCAATCGCCGGGCGTGCTATCGCTCTGCGAGCGGCTCAAGGAGCCAGGTCTTTGCACCGTGTCGGGATTGCACGGCGCGGGCCGGTCTGCGGCCGTAGCCGCGCTGGCGGAGACGGCGGGCCGGCTGGTCGTGTGGGTGGCGCCCGACGGCGACGCGTTCGAAACCGCGCGCACGGAGTTGACTACGCTCTTGGGCGAAGGTCTGCTGTGCCTGCCGCCGCGCGACGTGAGGCCGTACCATTGGACCGTGCCGTCCGCGGAGCGGACCGCTGAGCGGCTGGCCACGCTGGTACGGCTTCAGGGCGGAGCCACATCCGGGTGCGTGCTTCTGACGTCGATTGAAGCCTGGTTCGATTCCACACTGCCTCCGGCCGACCTGACGTCACGCACTCTTCTGCTTTCGGAGGGCGGCCCCACCCGTGAACAGGTGCTCCGGCTCCTGCACTCGTACGGGTACCTCCGCAGCGACGTGGTGGAGGAAGTGGGCCAGTACGCCGTGCGCGGTGGCGTCATCGACCTGTTCACCACCAGCCTGGATGTGCCCCTGCGGCTGGAGTTCTGGGGCGAGGAACTCACGTCCTTGCGCCGCTTCGAGGTGGGCACGCAGAAGAGCACGGGAACGCTCGCTTCCGCTCAACTGTGGCCTCTGCGCGAGAGCCTGGCCGAGGCCGCGGAACTCGAAATCTGGGCCTCCACGTTGTCCGACCGTTCGAAGGACCACCTGGATCTGCACCGGGATCCGGCGGCCCCGCCGCCCGGCCTGGAATGGCTCTGGAGCGTTCTCGAAGTGTGCGCTTCGTCGGTGGCCGCCTACCTGCCCGACGATTGCGTGCTGTGGATCGGCGAAGCCGACACGTGCAGCGAACGGGAGGCCCGTTTCCGGGCCGAGCTTCAGTCGGCGTATCTGCGCGCGCACTCCTATGTGGAGGAACTTCCCGGACCCGACCGTGTGCTGGTGAACGCGGCGCCCTTGTCGGAGCAGTGGCGAGCCTATCGCCGCGTGGACGATCTGTCTCTGGGCCGCGCTCAGGTGTCCTTCGGGATGAAGCCACATCCGGCGGTGCACGGCAACCTGCCCCTGGCGCGACAACAGATCGATCGCGCGGGCGCGGCCTTTCTGTGGGGAACGTCGTTGGGTCAGCTCGAGCGCCTGTTCGAACTGTTGAACGAACCCGCCGACCTGTCGCTCTGTCGCGGCGCCCTCGTGGAAGGGTTCCTGGCCCCCGACCTGGGCCTGCTCTGTCTCACCGAGCACGAGCTGTTCGCTCGTCCGCCGCGCCCCAAGGTCTCGCGCCGTTTCCGCGAGGGTGTGGCTCTGTCATCGTACACGGCGCTGCGGCCGGGCGACTTTGTGATCCATGCCGACTACGGCGTGGGCCGCTACCGGGGCCTGGTGCGGCTTACGGTGGCCGACCGCATCGTGGACTCACTCGAACTGCGCTACGCAGACGACGACCGCGTGTACGTGCCCATCGAGGCGTTCAATCGTGTGCGAAAGTTTTCCGGCGCGGGAGGCGATCCGGCCCTCGCTAAGCTCGGGTCGGGGGCGTGGGAGAAGCTGAAATCGCGCGCGCGGAAGAAGATCCTCGAGATGGCGCGTGAACTCGTGCAATTGTACGCTGAGCGCAAAGCGCGTCCCGGGTACGCCTTCGGCGCCGACGACACCTGGATGGCGCAGCTGGAAGAGACGTTTCCGTATGAGGAGACGTTCGACCAGAAGACGGCTCTGGCCGCGATCAAACAGGACATGCAGGAGGCCGCGCCCATGGACCGGCTCGTGTGCGGGGATGTGGGCTTCGGCAAGACCGAGCTGGCGATTCGCGCAGCGCTCAAGGCCACGAGCGCGGGCAAGCAGGTGGCCGTGCTGGTGCCCACCACAATTCTCGCGCAGCAGCATCTGGAGACCTTCACGGAACGGCTGGCCGCCTTCCCGGTGCGCGTCGAATGCCTCTCGCGGTTCAGCTCGGAGGCGGAGCAGGCCCAGGTGGTGGCCGACCTGGCGGAAGGAAAAGTGGACGTGGTCGTGGGCACGCACCGACTGCTTTCACGCGATGTGACGTTTCGCGACCTGGGCCTTCTGGTGGTGGACGAGGAGCACCGGTTTGGCGTGCGGCACAAGGAACGCATCAAGCAGATGAAGTCTCTGGTGGATTGTCTCACGCTCACGGCCACCCCCATCCCGCGCACGCTGCAGATGTCGCTTCTCGGCGCGCGTGACCTGTCGGTGATCAGCACGCCGCCCGCAGGCCGGCAGCCCGTGCACACGGAGGTGGTGCCGTTCTCCGATGACGTCATCCGCGGTGCCATCGAGCGTGAGCTCGACCGGGGCGGCCAGGTGTTCATGGTGCACAACCGCGTGCAATCCATCGGGTCCATGTACCGGTACGTCAAGGGGCTGGTGCCGCACGTCGACATCGTGGTGGCCCACGGGCAGATGAAGGAGTCGGATCTGGAGCGCGTGATGCTCGAGTTCTCCCACCGGAAGCACCAGGTGCTTCTGTCCACGGCGATCATCGAGTCGGGTCTCGACATCCCGCTCTCGAACACCATCCTCATTCACCGCGCGCACACCTTCGGGCTGGCGCAACTGTATCAACTGCGCGGGCGCGTGGGCCGCTCGGCGCGGCAGGCGCATGCCTACCTGCTCGTTCCCCCCGGGGGCGGGCTCACGCCGCAGGCCAGGCGGCGTCTCGCCGCCATCGAGCAGCACTCGGATCTCGGGTCGGGATTTCACCTGGCGATGCGCGATCTCGAGATCCGCGGCGCCGGGAATCTTCTCGGCGCGCAGCAGCACGGGTTCATCGAGGCGGTGGGGTACGACCTCTATACTCGGCTCGTGGAAGACGCCGTGGCCGAAGTGCGGGGGGGCGCGCGTCCCGTGCTGCCCGACGTGCAGTTCGACACCACCCGTTCTCTCCTGTTGCCGCCGGAGTTCGTGCCGCAGAGTTTCCTGCGCGTCGAACTCTACCAGCGCTTGTCGGATGCCGCCACGCCAGAGGCCGTGGAGGCGCTGCGCGGCGAAGTGCAGGATCGCTTCGGGGAGCTGCCCGAAGCCGCAGCGGATCTCTTCGACGCCGCCGTCTGCCGCCTGCTCTGGGGACGGCTGGGCGTGGCCAGGGTGACACTTCGAGGGGCGAATTCGAGGTGGGAGTGGGCGCAGGGCGCGTCCCCCGACCGGAAGCTTCTGGAACGACTCGCGGCGGGCCTGTCCGAACCACATCGGTACACCTGGGGTAAGACCCTTGTCATGAACCTGGAATGGGGCGAACACCAGCCCGTAGCACGTTTCAGAAAGCTCTTGCAGGGGTTCTGGAATCCCTCATAATTGGCCCTCTTGCGAAGAAAAGCCACAGGGGCTCAGGCTCCGACAGGGTCCCTCAAGTTCAATGTGTGGGAGTTTCGAATGCGAAAACTACTGGTTTCGATACTGCTGGGCACGGCCCTGGCCGGGTGCAGCAAGTCCTCGGAAGACCGAGTGGCCACGGTGGGCGATCACACCATTTCGAAGGCGGAGTTCGAGGAGGGGTTTCAAAACCGCGCCCAGACCTTTGCCAGCTACGAAGTCGAACTGGAGCAGCGGCGCTCGTTTCTGGACGAGTTGATCGATCAGAAGCTCCTCGTCATCGGCGCCTACAAACAGGGGCTCGACAAGGACGACGAAATCCAGCGTCTGATCGAGCAGCAGCAGGGCAAGTTCCTCCTGGATCAGCTCTACAAGCAGGAGATCGCAGATGTGGTGCAGGTCACCGAGGCCGACGCCAACGCCTGGTATGAAAACCTGGGTGAGGAGGTTCACGCGCGCCACATTCTCCTGGCCTCGGAGGCGGAGGCCGTTGCCGTAAAAGCCGAGCTGGACGGGGGGGCCGACTTCGCAGAACTGGCCAAGACCCGCTCCACCGATCCATCGGCCCAGAGCAACGCCGGCGACCTGTCCTGGTTCCGCTGGGGCATCATGGTCCCCGCCTTCCAGGACGTGGCTTTCTCGCTTGAGCCCAACCAGATCTCCCAGCCGGTGAAAACCGAGTTCGGCTACCATATCATCCAGCTGCTCGAGCGGCGCCCCGTGGACCGGCAGCCGTTTGATCAGGTGCGCGCGGGCATCGAGCAGCAGCTCCGCCAGCAGAAGACGCAGGCGAGGCTGCGCGAGTTCCTCACCGAGGTGCGCGAGAGGGCCGAGCTGCGGCTCGACATGGAAATGCTGACCCTGGTGCAGGAGACCTACCGCGACACCACGGGTCCTCTGGAGTTCAAGTCCCAGCTCGATCCGAACGCCCTCAACGTGAAACTCCAGATTCGCCCCATCGTGAGGTATCTCGACACGGCCCTCCTCACCGGCGACTTCATCCGTCAGGCGAATTCCGTGCCTCCCATGAACCGGCCCTCGTTCTACGACACCACGGCGACGAAGGAGTTCATGTTCCAGATGATCTATACGCAGGTGCTGGAGCGTGAGGCGCGGCGGCTCCGCATCGACCTGTCCGACCCCTACCAGACGGCTCTTCGCCAGTTCCGCGAGACGCTCATGGCCGACAAGATGCGCAGCGATCTGACCAACCGGCCCGTCGACGTCACCTCCGAGAAACTGCGCGCCTACTACGACGAACACCCCGAAGAGTTCTCCACCCCTCCGCAGGTGCACCTGCGCGAGGCTCTCGTGGCCACGCGCGAGGAGGCCGAAAAGATCATCGAACGCGTGCGCCGCGGCGCCCGGTTCGCCGACGTCTGCGCGCAGGTCACCGAGCGGCCGGGGATGCGGGCGAAGCAGGGTGATCTGGGTGTGTTCCGTCGCTTCGAGTACCCCAATCTGTTCGACGCGGCACAGAAGATGGACCAGGGCCAGGTGGGCGGACCCGTGTACCACGCCACTCAGACGGGCGCGCAATGGTCGGTCATCGAGGTGATCCGCAAACAGGACGCCGAAACCAAGACCTTCGAAGAGGTGCAGGACCGCATTCTCAACAAGATGCGCTCGGAGTTGCGCCAGACGGCCCTGGAGGACTGGCTCAAGGAGATGCGGGTCTCCACGCACGTGGAGGTGGAGGAACAGACCCTGGCGGGCACGATCGACGCCGCCAAGTACAAGGAGAAGGGTTAGATCTGAATCTGAGGCGACACGGAACCGCGTGCCTTCTACCGGCCGCGGCGCTCGTCCTCGCGTTGTCCGGCGGTCCCGCAGGGGCCGACGTACTCGATCGCATCGTGGCTGTGGTGGGCAGCCACATCATCCTCGAATCCGAACTCGAATCGCAGCTGGTCATGACGGCGTCGCAGCAGGGAATGGACCTGGCCGACTCGGCGCGCAGGGACGAGATGAGGCGCGATCTCCTCGATCAGATGGTGTCCGATCGGCTCATGCTGATCCAGGCCGAGCGCGACACGGCCATCAGCGTCTCCGACGCCGAGGTGGAGCGGGAACTGGAGGAGCACATCACGCGCATCCAGAGTCAATTTCCCTCGCCCGAGGATTTCTACAAGCAGCTGGCCGCGGAGGGTCTCACGCTGGCCGAACTGCGGCGGCGCTACCGCACGGAAGTGAGAAACCAGCTGCTCAAGCAGAAGCTCATCCAATCGCGGGTGCGAGATGTGGAGGTGTCGGCGCCCGAGGTGGACGCTTTCTACGAGCGTTTCCGCGACAGCCTGCCGCAGCAGGTGGCCGGCGTACACCTGTGGACCATCCTTCATCCCGTGGTCCTGTCCGATGCTACGATCGATTCCATCACGCGCTTCGCTGAGTCCCTGCGCGACTCCATCACGGCCGGGACCCCGTTCGAAGATCTGGCCCGGCGTTATTCCGCGGACGGTTCGGCCTCCTCCGGCGGCGACCTGGGGTGGTTCGGCAAGGGAGTGATGGTGCCTGAGTTCGAGCGGGCCGCGTTCGGCCTGGCCAAAGGCGAGGTGTCGGGCGTGGTGAAAACGCAGTTCGGACTGCACATCATCAAGTCGCTGGATCGTGACGGCGGCCGCGTGCACGCCGAGCACATCCTGCTGCGCATCCGGTACTCACCCGAAGATCTGGAGCACGCCCTCTCGGAGGCGCGCGCAATCCGCGACCGGCTGGTGGCAGGGGAAGACTTCGGAGCGCTCGCCAAGCAGTTCTCTATCGATTCGACCACGGCCTCCTCGGGCGGGGACCTGGGCTGGATCGCGTTGTCGTCTCTGCCCGAGAACTTCGCGGCCGGCATCGGAACGTTGCCGGCCGGCTCCTTCCCCGATCCCATTGCCGCCGACGAAGGGATTCACGTGCTCAAGATCGTCGACCGCCGCGACGACCGACCCTACGATCTCGAACTCGACCGCAAGGACCTTACCGAAATGGCGCGGCGCGAGAAGACGGGGCGCACCGTGGAGGAGTGGGTGCAGCGACTGCGTCAGGATTACTACGTGGACGTGCGGTTGTAGCCGCGCCTCCTCCGCACGTGCCGAAATCCTACTTCGTTCCCAGAAAACAGCGAGCCGAGCGGGCGTTTCTGGTGGGGATCCGCCACGGCCGGCAGTCGCGTGCGCGAGCCGAATCCGACTTAGCAGAGCTCGAAGCACTCGCGCGCTCGGCCGACCTGGACGTGGCCGGGCGACTCCTGGCGCCGGTGCAGCGACGCGATCCGGCCTGGTTCGTAGGCAAAGGGAAGTCGGAGGAAATCCGCGCCCGCGCCTCCGACGCCGAGGTCGGCGCCGTGATTTTCGACGAGACCCTCACCCCCGCCCAGGTTCGCAACCTGGAGGAACTCTGCCAGTGCAAGGTGCTCGATCGCGGCAACCTGGTGCTCGACATCTTCGCGCGCCGGGCGCGCACGCGCGAAGCCAAGACCCAGGTGGAGCTGGCGCAACTCGAGTATCTGTTGCCGCGCCTCACGGGACTGTGGGAGCACTTCTCCCGGCAGGTGGGCGGCGTCGGCACGAAGGGGCCCGGCGAAACGCAGCTGGAAGTGGACCGCCGCCTCGTGCGCACGCGCATCTCGCACCTCAAGAAGATTCTCGACAAGATCGAACGATCCCGGGAAGTTCAGCGCACGCGGCGCCGGCAGCACGTGAAGGTGTGCGCGCTTCTGGGCTATACGAACGCGGGGAAGTCGTCCCTGTTCAACCGGCTCTCGCGGCTCTCCGTGCTGTCGGAGAACCGCATGTTCAGTTCTCTCGATGCGAAGTCGTCGCGCGTACACCTGCGCACGCAGGACGGGAGCCAGGGGGCGGAAGTGGTGCTTGTGGACACCGTGGGATTCGTGAGCAAGCTGCCGCCGCAGCTGGTGGCCAGCTTCCGGTCCACGCTCGAGGAGGTGACCTATGCCGACCTGCTTTTGGGGGTGCTCGACCTGTCCCATCCCGGGGCGGCCTCCCATATAGATGAGGTGAAACGGGTGATCGCCGATCTGGGGTCGGAGCACATACCCCGATTGTGGGTGCTCAATAAGTCGGATCTTGTTGACAGACAAAGGGTTCTGGAACTCACCACTCTCCTGGAGCCCGACCCGTCGCTCTCCTGTTCAGCCACCACCGGAGAGGGGCTATCCGCGCTGTCCCTGGCCGTCCGCGACCGGCTCGGCCTCTAGAATCGTCTTTGCGACCCGGGCCCGGACTCTAACCTCCCTGCGGAAAACGGCCGATACAGGTAGAGAGGCCGCCATGCGAAGCAAAGCTCTCATCGTCGACGACAACGTGCCTATGGCCCACGTGCTGGTGGAGATGCTCGACGTGTTCAACGTCGACGCCATCACGGTGCAGGACGGTGAGACCGCGCTTCGGAGCCTGGTGGAAGAATCCATCGGGCTCGTGATCACCGATCTGCGCATGCCGAGAATGACGGGCGTGGAACTTCTGCGCTCCATCAAGGCGCAGAGCCCGGAGATTCCGGTGGTGGTGATTTCGGGATACCATCTCACGGCGGAAGACGACCGCACGGTGCGCGAGATGGCCGACGGCTTCCTGGCCAAGCCGTTCAAGATGGAAGACGTGCGCGCGCTCATCGAGCGCGTGAACCGCTAGTCCCCCCGATCCAACTTACGAAGGAAAATCCGCCGTCCGCGAGCAGGGCGGCGTGCCGCTCTTGAACACAAAATTCACCAGGCGGATGATGTCCGCCGACGTGGTGACGTTGTCGCAGTTGGTGTCGCCGTGACCGGGTACCACCGGGCCCGCTCCCCCCTTGAACACGAAGTTCACCAGAGAGATCACGTCGGAGGCCGAAAAGCGACTGTCGGCATTCACGTCGCCGCACATCGTGCCCGCCGAGTTCCACACGAACACCGCGGGGAGGCTGCTCACGGAAGCGTCCTGGTGACCCTCGGGAATGATGAGCTGGTTGCCGTTGATGCGGATCGTGAGGGTGTACTGGTCGTTCGGGTCGGCGAGCGGCTCCGGGAAGATGCGGACGATATACTGACCGGCCAGCGGCCGGGGAATGCTCACGATGTCGTCGGCATCGCCATCGCCGCTGACATCCGTGTTGTCCGTGTAGGTGGATCCTTCCTGGATGATGTTAAACGTTTTCCCGATGGAGTCCTGCGCCGGGTCGGTCACCACCATGTCCACGGGCGAAAGCAGGGAGATCCGGAGCGTGTCGTTGACGTCGCACACGTCGCCCACACCGTCGTGGTCAATGTCATCCTGATTGGGATTGCCGATCCCTGGACAGTTGTCGCAGGAGTCGGGAACTCCGGAGTCGCCGTCGTCGTCGTACGGTCCGTAAAACGAATGTGAGAAGAGCTGCCAGCGGGTCTCGCCCTGGGCCCCGAAATACTGGTGGCCCCAGACGATGCGGGCTTCACTGGTCCACTGTGGCCGGGTGAACCCGAGCCCCGTCAATGTGGGGACGCCGGCGCCGTCACGATAGACCGTAATCGCGTGAGTGGCTTGATCCCACTCGATCCGGTAGGTGTGATAGGAATTGTCCGTGTCCACAACAGCGTGTGCGCCCACGACTCCGTCGGCGGACCAGAGAAAGATCTCGTCCTGGCCGATCCACAGGATGTTGCCCTTGGCGCTGGCGCCGCCGGAGGTCTGGAACAGCACGCTTGCGACGCGGCGGGCGCTGTCGTTAGTGCTGCCCGAGACGTAACGCATCCGAAACTGGATGTACACCTCGCCTTCATTTGTGGGATAGAAGTCCGGACCCTGCTCCGTGTACATCATGATCTCCCCGGTGGCCGACGTGGCCAGCTTCAGCCGCACCGGATTGTAATCGGGAACCTCGGGGACCGCAGAATTGAACAACGTCCAGCGCGGACACGTTTCGTTGGGTCGCAGCCCCGTGCCGGGGTACCACACGTAGTTGTAGAACTGCGCCAGGGACGTGCCCGGAAGCGCGGCCGTGAGCAGGAGTGCCCACACGCCCAGGCCGGCCATGCGCATCCGGCGGGCTCGCTTGTTCACGGTCGAGTCAGGTGCCATGGTCATACGTCCCTTCCACAGGGCCGGATTCGCTCCGGCGGTACGAGAGGCGCCACGAGGTCCGGGTCATGCCGCCCTATGGAACTACAGCGGCCGGCGGCGAAGGTCGGGAAGTGCAACCCGGATGCGTCGGCCTGGTTCCTCCGGCTCTTCACGAAGGAAAGTCCGCCGTGCGGGAGCAGGGCGGCGTACCGCTCTTGAACACAAAGTTGACCAGGCGGATGATGTCGGCCGACGTGGTGACGTTGTCGCAATTGGTGTCGCCGTGACCGGGAACCACGGGACCGGGCCCCCCCTTGAACACGTGGTTCACCAGGTAGATCAAGTCCGACGCCGAAAACCGGTTGTCGGCGTTCACGTCGCCGCACAGCGTGCCGGCCGAATTCCACACGAACACCGCCGGAAGGCTGCTCACGGAAGCGTCCTGGTGACCCTCGGGGATGATCAGCTGGTTGCCGTTGATACGGATCGTAAGCGTGTATTGGTCGTTGGGGTTCGC